>NZ_CP107009.1:2727035-3054070 GCF_025725665.1 Halomonas sp. LR3S48
GGTCGCACCCTGGCCAGCCCTTCGTGCTGCCCACGCCCCTTCTGGAAGAAACGCTTGACTCGCTCCTCATCGATCTTGCGAACCTGTTCGACGGGATAGACACCGGCCCGAGCACGCGTCAGCGCCTCGGTATCGATGTCGGTGGCTACCACTCGAGCGTCCGCCGCCCGCGGCCCCAGGGTTTCGAGCAGGGTCATGGCGATCGAATACGGCTCCTCCCCGGTCGAGGCGGCTGCGCTCCAGACGCGTACCGGCCCGCTGGAATTGCGAGCATGCTCGGCCAGCAGGGGAAAATGATGCATCTCGCGGAAAAAGGCCGTGAGGTTGGTCGTCAACGCATTGGTGAACGCCTCCCACTCTCGCGCATCGGGCTGGCGCGCCAGCTTCTCCAGGTAGTCGCTGAAGCGGGTCAGGCCGTGATGGCGCAAGCGCTTGGCCAGACGACTGTAGACCATCTCGCGCTTGTGTTCAGCCAGCACGATACCTGCGCGCTGATAGATCAGCTGGCGAATCCGGGAAAAGTCTTCGTCGGTGAGGACCAGATCACGCTCGAGATGACCCAGCCCGGACCATTGCCCCGGTTCCATCCCGGGGCTTTGTGACTTCGTCAAAATGTTTCCCACTCTTCATCGGCTGTCGCCTTGCTTGACTTGCCAGAAGCACGCTTCGCGGGAAGCGGGTCATGCAACAAGGCGGGGGTGGCGGACCGCGAACGCTCGGAGGAAGTCTCCGAGGTTCGCTCCTGCTCTTGGGTAGCAACCTGCTCGAGCCCGGCACCACGCAGCCGGAAGACGCGAATCGCACGGTCGAGCAGCTCCGCCTGGCGCTGCAGGTCGCTTGCCGCCCGCGCGCTCTGCTGCACGCGCTCGGCATTCTGCTGGGTCACCTGGTCCATCTCAGTGATGGCCTGGTTGATCTGGCCGATGCCGCTGCTCTGCTCCTCGGACGCCGCCGTGATCTCGCCCATGATGTCGTTGACCCGCTGCGAGGCCGCCACCACTTCGGCCATCGCGCTCTCGGCACGCTGCACCTGGCTGGCCCCTTCGTGGATTTCGCTGGCCGAGCCGTCGATCAGCTGGCGGATCTCCTTGGCGGCGTCCGCACTGCGTCCGGCCAGGTTGCGCACCTCGCCGGCCACCACGGCGAAGCCGCGGCCCTGCTCGCCCGCCCGCGCCGCCTCCACCGAGGCGTTCAGCGCCAGGATGTTGGTCTGGAACGCGATCGAGTCGATCACGTTGATGATGTCCTTCATCTTCTCGGCGCCGGCCGTGATGCGGGCCATCGTCTGCACCACGCCATGCATCAGCTCGCCGGTATCGCGCACGCGGCCGGCGTTGTCCAGCGCCAGCCCGCTGGCCTGGCGGGCGTTGTCGGTGTTCTGCTGCACCGTGGTGGTCATCTCCTCCATGCTGGAGGCGGTTTCCTGCAGCGAGGCGGCCTGCTGCTCGGTGCGCGCCGAGAGATCCTCGTTGCCGCGGGCGATGGAGCGTGACGCCGGGGTCACGACGTCGATGCCCTGCTGCACGCTGCGGGTGGTGCTGTAGAGGCTCTTGCGCATGGTGTTCAGCGCACCGAGCAACAAGCCGATCTCGTCGCGCGTACGATCCGGCGAGCGCACCGCCAGGTTGCCCGAGGCGATCTGCAAGGTGAAATCCACGGCGCGGCGCAGCGGCCGGGTAATCGCCCGCATGGTCCAGACCCCCAGCAGGATCAGGAACAGGATGCCGATCGACAGCGCCGCAATCTGGCCCGTAAGCATCACGACCTGACCGCGCTGGGCTTCTTCAGCCAGTTGATTGGCATAGTCGAGCTTGCCCTCGACCAGTACGTTGATGCTCTCGCTGATGGCATCAACTTCCGGTCGCAGCACATCGTTGTAGGCCTCGTAGGCGGCAAAGCCGCTGCCGTCGATCAGCGCTTGCAGCGTCGGGCGGATGCCGTCGGCGATGGCGACGCCAAGTTGGGCGTCGAGGGCAGCCACTTCTCCACGCGCGGTATCCTCGCCGTCGAGGAAGCTCTCCCAGGAGGCATCGATTCGCTCGACGACACCTTCGGATTGATTGGCCAGCTCCTGGATCTGCTCCAGACGCAACGCCCTGGGGTTGCGCACCGGGCGCTCCAGGTCGGTCATCAACTGGCTCAGCAATTGGTCGATACGCTGCAGGTCGGCGATATCCTGCACACCGTTGTCGTTGAGGTAGGCAACGCGGTCTCCCGATACCTTGAGGCCATAGAGCCCCACGGCGCCGCTGAGCATGAGCAGCAGCACCGGAATCAGGGTCAGGGTAACCAGCTTGGCCCGAATGGTATGGACGTTGAGCCGCGAGAGCGCACCCAGCAGCCCGCGGCGCACCAGTTGGCCCTGTTTGACTGACAGTTTCCGGCTCCCTTTACGAAGCTGGGCATAGGCGCGAGCCGCCGCCTCGGCGACGGCCGGCTCAACCGGAGCCCGTACCGAGGTGTAGCCTTGGCACTTGCCGTCCTCGAGAATCGGCGTGACCGTCGCCTGCACCCAGTAATGGTCGCCATCCTTGCGCCGATTCTTGACGACCCCTTGCCAGGTATTCCCTTTCTTGATGGTCTTCCACAGGTCATCGAAGGCCTCAGGCGGCATGTCGGGATGGCGAATCAAGTTATGGGGTGCCCCGATCATCTCTTCGTGAGAATAACCACTGACCTCGACGAACGCGGAGTTGGCGTAGGTAATCCGCCCTTCCAGGTCCGTTCGACTGATGAGCAGATGCTCATCACTCAACTTGTATTCCCGCTGTGTTACCGGCTGATTGTCACGCATCGTTATTATCCTTTGCAGCCTCGTGTGAGTGAGTCCCCTGCCATACCCTTAAAACGTCTCCCACTCCTCATCGGATGCCGTCTGGCGCGCCTTGGCCTGCACCCGCTTGGCGGGCAGCGGATCCTGCTGCGAGACTGGTGTGCTCGTCGGCTTCCTCGACGTGCCGGCTGAGCGAAGCTCTTCGTTTTCCTGCGAACCGGGCACCTTCTCGGGGCCGGCCCCCTGCAGGCGATAGACGCGAATGGCTTGGGCCAGTTGCTCCGCCTGATGCTGCAGGTCGCTTGCCGCCCGCGCGCTCTGCTGCACGCGCTCGGCATTCTGCTGGGTCACCTGGTCCATCTCAGTGATGGCCTGGTTGATCTGGCCGATGCCGCTGCTCTGCTCCTCGGACGCCGCCGTGATCTCGCCCATGATGTCGTTGACCCGCTGCGAGGCCGCCACCACTTCGGCCATCGCGCTCTCGGCACGCTGCACCTGGCTGGCTCCTTCGTGGATCTCGCTGGCCGAGCCGTCGATCAGCTGGCGGATCTCCTTGGCGGCGTCCGCACTGCGTCCGGCCAGGTTGCGCACCTCGCCGGCCACCACGGCGAAGCCGCGGCCCTGCTCGCCCGCCCGCGCCGCCTCCACCGAGGCGTTCAGCGCCAGGATGTTGGTCTGGAACGCGATCGAGTCGATCACGTTGATGATGTCCTTCATCTTCTCGGCGCCGGCCGTGATGCGGGCCATCGTCTGCACCACGCCATGCATCAGCTCGCCGGTATCGCGCACGCGGCCGGCGTTGTCCAGCGCCAGCCCGCTGGCCTGGCGGGCGTTGTCGGTGTTCTGCTGCACCGTGGTGGTCATCTCCTCCATGCTGGAGGCGGTTTCCTGCAGCGAGGCGGCCTGCTGCTCGGTGCGCGCCGAGAGATCCTCGTTGCCGCGGGCGATGGAGCGCGACGCCGGGGTCACGACATCGATGCCCTGCTGTACGCTCGCGGTAGTGCTGTAGAGGCTCTTGCGCATGGTATCGAGCGAGCCCAGCAGCGCACCGATCTCGTCACGGGTCTGCTTCGGCGTCGCCACCGCCAGGTTGCCCGAGGCGATCTGCAGGGTGAAATCAGCCGCGCGGCGCACCGGCCGGGTAATCGCCCGCATGATCCATACGCTGATGATGATCAGCAGCACGAAGCCGAGTGCCATGAAGCCCAGTTGGCCAACCAGCATCTGCTGCTGCCCCTGCTCAGCGTCCTCGGCCATGCCCAGCGCCGCCAGGCGTTGCTGTTCGATCAATTGGTTGATCTGAACAGTCAAGGCTTCCGCACTTTCACGCAGCGGCGCCGTCTGGTTGTTCAGCGCCATCATGGCATCAAAGGCTTCTTCTCCACCCAGCGCATCGGCTATGGAGGCCAAGCCATCATCGAGGAAGCTCGCCAACGAGGCATCGAACTCCATCGCCACCGGCGTTCGGTTGACGTCACGATCCAGGTACTCGTCCCACAGCGCCGAAAGCTGCCCGGCGATGCGAGAGAGTTCCTCGGCGCGCTGGTGCCGCTCGCTCAGTATGTCCATGCGCTGTTCGGCAGTGAGCCCCTGCGGCCCCTCGTTGACGAGCTGGCCGAGCTGCTGAAGCCGAATCACGTCCTGCAAGCCGTCACGGTTCAGTTCCGCCAGGCGTTGCCCTGATGCCTCCAGGCCGTAGAGCCCCACACCGCCACTGAAGGCGAGCAGCAGCAGCGCCGCAATGGTGAGCATGGAGAGGCGTGCACGGATCGAATGAAAATTGATACGCGCCAGCCAGCCCAGCGGGCCGCGACGCACCACCTGCCCTTGGCGAACGGCAAAGCCAGAGCGCCCTTCGCGAAGACGCGCATAGACACGCTCAACCGTCGCGACGACGCCAGGCTCGACTACCGTGCGCACGGAGGTGTATCCCAGACACTGGCCATTCTCGACGATCGGCGTAACCGTGGCCTTCACCCAGTAGTGATCGCCGTTCTTGCACCGGTTCTTGACCACCCCTTGCCAAGTGTCACCACGCTTGATCGTTTGCCACAGATCGGCGAAGGCCGCCGACGGCATGTCGGGGTGGCGAATCAGGTTATGCGGCGAGCCAAGCAATTCATCACGGCTATAGCCGCTCACCTCGACGAAAGCGTCGTTGGCGTAGGTGATCTGCCCCTTGAGATTGGTGCGGGTGATCAGCAGTTGCCGATCGTCCAACTTGTATTCCCGCTGTGTCACCGGCTGGTTGTTGCGCATTGTAGTTTCCTTGCCGACTCGGCTCGATCAGAGGCGGAACGGAGCTGGCATGACGCCGTCCCTGCATGACAATGGGTACCTCGATTCAAACGGTGCTGTGACCCTAGAATGAAGCCCACTCTTCTTCTTGCGACTGTTCGCCCTGGCGATGCTTCACGTTCTGATGACGCTTGGCGGGCAAGGGATCCTGCTGCCGTGGCAGTTGCCTGGCCACGCCGGCCTGGTTCTTGCGCGACGCCGGGGCCGGTTCGCCCTGCTGCCCGGCCAGCCGGAAGCGCAGCACGGCCTCGCGCAGGCGAGCGGCTTCGGCCTCGAGCTGGGTCGCCGCCGTGGCGGCCTGCTGCACCAGCGCCGCGTTCTGCTGGGTCACCTGGTCCATCTGGGTCACGGCCTGGTTGACCTGGCCGATACCGTTGCTCTGCTCCAGGGAGGCCGAGGCGATCTCGTCCATGATGTCGCTGACCCGCTGGACGGCCGCGACGATCTCGCCCATGGTCTGGCCGGCCTGGTCCACTCGGGCGGTACCGACGTCAACCTTCTCGAGCGAGGCCTTGATCAGTACCCGGATCTCACCCGCGGCTGAGGCGCTACGCCCCGCCAGGTTGCGTACCTCCTGGGCCACCACGGCAAAGCCGCGCCCGTGCTCGCCGGCACGTGCCGCTTCGACCGAGGCGTTCAACGCCAGAATGTTGGTCTGGAAGGCGATGGTGTCGATGACGCTGATGATGTCGGACATCTTGTGCGAGCTTTCGCTGATGTCGTGCATGGTCGAGACGACTTCGCCAACCACCTCGCCCCCCTGGGCGGCGGTGCGGGATGCCTCGGCGGCCAGTTGACTGGCCTGACGCGCATTGTCGGCATTCTGCTCAACGGTGGAAGCGAGTTCCTCCATGCTGGAAGCGGTCTCGGCCAGCGAGGCGGCCTGCTGCTCGGTGCGGGACGACAGCTCGCCATTGCCCTCGGCGATGTCCTGGGCACCGACATAGATGCCCTCGCTGCTGCTGCGCACCGTCCCGACGGTTTCAGAGAGTCCGTCCTGCATGTGCTTCAGCGAGATGAAGAGGCGCCCAATCTCGTTGTTGCCGCGGCTCTCCACCGGCTGGGAGAGATTGCCCTGCGCCAAGCCCTCGAAGTACCCGACCAGGCGGGCGAGCGGCCGCAGCACGTTGACGCTGATACCCCATACCACGATGCCCATGACCGCTGCCGATCCCGCCAGCACGATGACGATCGCCAGGCGCATCAGGTCGGCCGTAGCGGCGAACGAGGCCTGATAGGCCGCGCCCGACTCCCCCGCATGCGGCGCCATGGCGGCAACGGCGGTACTGCCTTGCTGTAGCGCATGAAGGCCCAGGAAGCTCAGCACGACGAGCATCGCGCCGAAGAACAGCAGCACCAGAAACCAGCTGGCCCGGACTGTCAGGTTGTCGAGATACTTCACGTCATCCCCTTAATGAGCGGCGTACGGAAAGGCCGCCTTCCCTACGGACATCGGCAAGGGCGAGGCGAACTTTAGTTCAGCCTCGTTTCACTCAGCCACACGTTCGACCAGTTCCATCTCGTCACTGGTCAACAGCTTGTCGATATCGACGATCACCAGCATGCGGTCCTCGAGACTACCCAGCCCGCTAAGGAAGTCCGACGACAGGGTCACGCCGAACTCAGGAGCCGGCTTGATCTGATCGGGCGAGAGAGTCATCACGTCGGACACGCCATCAACGACGATACCGACGACCCTGTCCTCGACATTGACCACGATGACCACCGTCTGGCCGCCATATTCCACCTTGTCGAGATGGAACTTGATGCGCAGATCGACGATGGGCACGATCACTCCGCGCAGGTTGGTCACGCCCTTGATGAAGTCCGGCGCGTTGGCGATTCGCGTGACGTTCTCGTAGCCACGGATCTCCTGCACCTTGAGGATGTCGACGGCGTACTCCTCGTCACCCAGCGAGAACACCAGGAACTCACGGTTGTGGGCTTCGGCTGCGGCCAATGTTGCATCTTTCAACTGGTTCATGATCAGATCTCCAGCGCTTTGTCGGTAAGAGCTTCGAGTGATTGCAGTTCGCGCTCGGGTCGGCGCTTTTCCTTCTTGGCACGGCTGAGGCGATGCAAGCCTGTGATATCGAGGATCAGCGCCACGCTGCCATCACCGAGGATGGTCGCGGCCGAGACTCCCGGCACCTTGCGGTAGTTCGTTTCCAGATTCTTTACCACCACCTGCTGCTGGCCGACCAGGTCGTCCACGAGCAGGGCATAGCGACGCCCTTCACCCTGCACGATCACGGCGATGGTTTCGGTGAGCTTGGTCTTGGCGTTCGGTACGTCCAGCGCCTCGTGCACCGCCACGACCGGCAGGTACTCGTCGCGGACCTTGAGCACCACGTCGTCACCGGCCATGGCGTACAGATCCTCCTTGGCCGGCTGCAGCGACTCGAGTACGGCGGACAGCGGCAGGATGAACATCTCGTGGCCGACCTTGATCGACATGCCGTCGAGAATCGCCAACGTCAGCGGCAGCACGATACGAATGGTGGTGCCTTCGCCTGGCCTGGACATGATCAACACGTGACCGCCCATGCCCTGGATATTGCGCTTGACCACGTCCATGCCGACACCGCGGCCCGAGACGTCTGTCACTTCCTTCGCCGTAGAGAAGCCAGGGGCGAAGATGAGCTGCCACACCTCGTCGTCGCTCATGGTGTCGGATACGGGCAGGCCGTTCTCGCGCGCCTTGGCCAGCAGTCTGTCGCGGTTGAGGCCGGCGCCATCATCGATCACCTCAATGATGATGTTGCCACCCTGGTGCTTGGCCGACAGCACCAGCTTGCCGGTGCGGGGCTTGCCAGCCGCCTCACGCACGTCGGGCGGCTCGATGCCGTGGTCGAGGCTGTTGCGCACCAGGTGGGTCAGCGGGTCGATGATGCGCTCGGTCAGGCTCTTGTCGAGCTCGGTGGATTCACCTTCGGTGGTAAGCTCGATCTCCTTGCCCAACTTTCCGGCGGTCTCGCGCACTACCCGAGGGAAGCGGCTGAAGACGAAATCCATCGGGATCATGCGGATCGACATCACCGATTCCTGCAGGTCCCGAGCATTGCGCTGCAACAGACTCATGCCATTGAGCAGCGCGCTGTCGGCGACTCCGTCAATTTCGCTGACGGTCTGGTCGAGCATCGACTGGGTAATGATCAGCTCGCCCACCAGGTTGATGATCTGGTCGACCTTGTCGACGGATACACGAATGGAAGAGCTTTCGGGCCCTTTTGTCTTGGCCTTGCCGCGTGCAGGCTTCGAAGCGTCATCGTTGGTCGCTTTCGGGGTCGACCGACCTACTGACTTATCGGCAGGCTTGGGCGTGTCAGCCACCTTGACGGTATCCGTCGATGCCGGCATTACGGCTGTTTTTTCCACAGTTGCCGTTTCAATGGCGGCACCGGCGGAGCTGATCTGCAACTGATCGGCATCGATAATGAAGCCCATCACCGCCTCGATATCGTCATTGCTGACTGAGGAGGCCAGTACAACCTCATAGCGGGCTTCGTCACCCTGCTGTGAAACCACCTCCCCCAGTTGACCCAGCTCCTCGACGAGAAGCTGACGATCCTTTTCCCCCACGTTCAATAGTGTGACGACTCGCTCCCCTTCACCGGCGACGAGAGGCGTGTCGGCTGCCTCCTCGGGCTGACCGGAGGCGGCAGGCTTGATCTGAAACTGATCGCCATCAATGATGAAGCACATCACGGCTTCAATATCGTCGTCGCTATCGCTGGAGACGAGCACAACTTCGTAGCGCTGCTCGTCGCCCTGGTGTGAGACCACCTCTCCCAACTGACCCAGTTCCTCAACGAGCAACTGACGATCCTTCTCACCCACGTTCAGCAGCGTCACGATACGCTGCTCGCCACCGGCAGGGTTAACCGCTTCAGGCAGGTTGTCAGGGACTGCCTCGGCAACAGGCTCGGCCTTCGGTGGCGGTGTCGCCGCGGCACCGCCATCCAGATCCTGGCCGATCTCCTCCAGCGCCAGCCGCTGCAACGTCTCGCAGATGCGCTCGAAGGCCTCCTGATCGGGCTCGTCGCTGTTGCGATAGGCGTTTAGCTGATCACTGAGCATATCCTTGGTTTCCAGAAAGATATCGACGATATCCCGACGCAGCTTGAGCTCGCCCTTGCGGGTATGGTCGAGAAGGTTCTCGAACAGGTGCGTGGTTCGCTGGAGCACGTCGAAACCGAACGTGCCGGCACCGCCCTTGATCGAATGGGCCGCACGAAAGATGGCGTTGAGCTGCTCGGTATCCGGCTCGTCGACATCGAGCTCCAGGAGGTAGCGCTCCATGTCGGCCAGCAGCTCTTCGGCTTCTTCGAAGAAAGTGTCATAGAAATCTGTGATATCCATGCGCTTCACCACCTGGTGTCAAATTGATTTTGTCTGCGCCTGTCTGTCTCTTCCCTACTCGGGAATGAGAGTCCGACGCAGGCCTTCAGTAAACTGTTGCACGGGCGCCAGATCGACTTCGCTATCTGAGCGCGTACTCATCGGGCTCGGCACGCCCGGGCCGTTCAGGATGTTCGGTCGACGGATGTATTCCGCCACCTCCGGCAGCAGCACCAGCAGCTCGATCCGACGGTTGTCTGCATCGAACGGATCGGTATCGGGCAGCAGCACGCGATCGGCGAAGCCGGATACCCGCAGCAGCTTGTCCGAATCGAACCCACCTGCAACCAGCTCGCGGCGGGAGGCATTGGCCCGGTCGTTGGATAGCTCCCAGTTGCTGTAGCCCCGATATCCACCCGCATAGGGACGACTGTCGGTGTGACCGCCGATGCTCAGGTCGTTGGGCAGGTCGTTGAGCAGTGGCGCGATAGTCCGTAACAGATTGCGCATGTAGGGCTCGACGCGGTCACTGCCGATGGCGAACATGGGCCGCTGCTCGGTATCGAGCAGTTGGATACGCAGCCCCTCGGGCGTGAGATCGAAGCGCATCTGCTGGCGCAGTTCACGCAACTCGGGGTCGGCTTCGATCACTGTCTCGATACGCCGCTGCAGATCCATGAAGAAGCGACGCTGTTGCTCGCTCGGGCGCGAGAACTCCCGTGTGTCGATTCTGGCCCGCTCTCCTTCGCTGTGAGCCGGGTCGGGGCCGCCACCGGGAATGACCTTGGTGCTGCCGGCACGATCTCCCCCTGTGACGGCACTGGCCAGTGGCGCGCTGAAGTATTCCGCTACGCCCTCGCGCTGCTCCTCGCTCGACACCGAGAGAATCCACATCACCAGGAACAGCGCCATCAGGGCCGTCATGAAGTCGGCCAGGGCGATCTTCCAGCTTCCACCATGGTGAGCGTGGACTACCTTCTTGCGCCGAATGATGATCGGGCGCTTGTCGCCGCCTGCGCTCATTCTGCTGCCGCACCCGACTTGGCGTTACGCACGTAGGTCTCGAGTTCGGTAAACCCGGGGCGTTCGGCGGTATGCAGGGCCTTGCGGCCGAACTCGACCGCCAACTGCGGCGCATAGCCATGCAGGCTCGCCAATAAGGTGATGCGGATGCACTGGAACATTTTTTCCGCTTCCTTGATCTGGCGCTCGATGCTGCTGGCCACCGGGTTGATGAAGCCGTAACCCATCAGGATGCCGAGGAAAGTACCGACCAGGGCGTGAGCAATCATCTGCCCCATCTGCTCGGGGCCGGCATCGGCATAGGTCAACGCTTTCACCACTCCCATGACGGCCGCGACGATACCGAAGGCAGGCATGGCATCGCCCACCTTGGCAATGGCATCCGCCGGGATGTGCGCCTCCTGTTCGAAGGTTTCGATCTCGTGGAGCATCAACTCGTCGATCTCCATGGGATCCATGCCGCCGGCCACCATCAGGCGCAGATAGTCGGTCAGGA
Organism: Halomonas sp. LR3S48; assembly: GCF_025725665.1. NCBI lineage: Bacteria > Pseudomonadati > Pseudomonadota > Gammaproteobacteria > Oceanospirillales > Halomonadaceae > Halomonas > Halomonas sp. LR3S48. Next base: position 2,737,967 of record NZ_CP107009.1, read on the forward strand.
AGTTCATGATCATTGGATCGGCCAGCACCTTGGGGTGCTCCTGGAACAGCGCGCTCTCCTGGGGGCTGTCGATGTCACGCTCGATGCCGAGCATGCCTTCGCGGCGAACCTTGCTCAGCAGCTTGAACTGCACCGCCAACAGCTCCATGTACAACTCCTTGTTGTACTTCTTGGTGCGCCGCAGCTTGGGGATGATCTTGAAGGTCGCCTTGATCGCCTTGCCATTGTTGGCGGCGATGAAGGCACCGACCCCGGCCCCACCGATCATCAGCAGCTCGGTCGGCTGATAGAGCGGTCCAAGGAAGCCGCCGGCCAGCACAAAGCCGCCGAAGACGCACAACATAACTACGAGGTAACCCAGCAGAATCAGCACAACCGATACCCTTTATTGGTGTAAGCCGTCGTTATCACTGCATATCGGCCAAGCGTGGCCACACTTGAGGCCTGGCAGCCAAAAAGAGAGCGTCCTCTCGCAAGTGCACCAGCAGCTACGCCCATACGACAAGACGCCGCCCGAAGGCGGCGTCTTGCTAAGCAGGCATGATGCGGTGAAAGCGCTGGTGGTCAACCGACTCGCTTGAGCGATACCTCACGGCTGATAGCCTCCTCCGCTTCACGCTCACGGCGCTTGCGGGTCTTGCCGGCACGCGAGGGCGGCATGCAGATTCCGCAGACGTAGTCATGGTCCGGCGTGTGCGCATGGGCGACGAAGTGACCACTACAGTGGGTACAGGTAGACAGCTGCAACAGGTCACTCTCGAAGAACCTGACCAGGGTCCAGGCGCGGGTCAGGCCCAGCACCGGTTCGGCCTGATCGATGCTGACCTGTTCGTTGTACAGCCGGTAGGCCGTGACGAACGCCTGCATCCGCTCGCACTTCTGCCCCACGACCAGGCTGCGATAGACGTTATAGAACAGCGAAGCGTGAACGTTCGGCAGCCAGGTAATGAACCAGTCGGTGGAGAAAGGCAGCATCCCCTTGGGCGGAGACATGCCACGCACTTCCTTGAAAAGGCGAATCAGGCGGGCACGACTCAGGTCGGTCTCGGTTTCCAGCACCTGGAGGCGTGCCCCCAGCTCGATCAGCTCAATGGCCAGTTGAACCTGCTGCATCTCCTCGACGAGGCTTTTCTGTGACATCGCTCACACCCCCCGTGACATGGATACGGTTCCACGGCCTGCCATCAGCAGCGAGGCGTGGAACTGCGACAATCCATTGTCACGGGGGTTATCGATCACTTGGCGCAGCTGCTCGGCGCCATCGAAACCGAAGTGGCAGAGCAGTTGATTGGTACGCGCCAGGCGGGTCAGTTGGGCAGCGCCAAGCGACACGAGCAGATCGGCGGTTTCGTCATCGATCTTGAGGCGAAACATGGCCGCCGCGCGATCGTCGTTGAGCAGACGTTGTGCCAGCAACAGATAGGCAAGATTCAGCTCCTGGATTTCATCCAGGTGATTCGTGTTTGTCATTTCAGTTTCCCTGCACGCTATTGATTCGCGTGTCCTTTGTTTTTTTGTAACGCACTTATTCAGGATCACGGCCTAGAGATACGTCGTGTAACGAAACGAGTCGACCAGGCAGCACCTGATTAAGGACATATCTCACACACATGCATTGTGACCACTGTTTTGATACCTGCCAACCTCTCTCAACGCAAGAGCCACTCAGACTAAAAGGTGAGTCAGCTAAGCCTTTCCAACTATTTTGTTAACGCATTGTGTGCGAACATAAAAAAATACACATACATATCTTGACAAAACTCACACACTGCGCATTGATTTACAAAAAATTACAAAATAAACCCCTACTCTTTCAACGCAGCTCTTGCGCTTCGGCAATCTCATACACCCATACGAGCAGTTCGGCGATCACCTGATACAGCATCGGAGGGATCCGCTCATCCAGATCCAGCCCCATCAACAGCGATACCAGCTCAGGTGCATCGTGTACGTAGATCCCCTGCCGCTTGGCCTCGGCCAGAATCCGCTCCGCCATGTCGCCGTAGCCCTTTGCCAGCACCCGTGGGGCATCGTCGCCATCACGATAGGCCAATGCCACCGCCTGCCGGCGCCGCTCAGGCTTCGATTCCGTCATCCCCCCCCCCTCTCTCACTATCCGTGTCCCAAGGGCGCGCATCGATCAGTACCGTCGACAGCCCAGCATCCCGCAGTCGCTGCTCCAACTGCGGCACTCCCCTCTCAAGGGTCTGCAGGGTAGCGTCATCCCTGGCCAGCAGCTGCAGGCGCACGTGCTTATCCTGCAGCCACATCGCCACGCGAATCTCGCCCAAGCTTGGCACGGTGAGCTGGAGTTCGGAGTGCCAGGCCTCTTGCTGCGAATCCTGTTCCTCCTGTGCCGCGCCCTCCTGTTCATGCCTAGCGCCGGCCGGAAGCTGGATCATCAGCGCCATGAAGATGCCGGACCAGACATCCCCCTCCCAGCGCAAAACCGGCGTCACCAGCATCTCGAGCTGATGCCGCACCAGCCCCTGGAGGTTATCGTGCACCGGCTCTCCCCCAACGAAGCGCGCTCGTGCAAGCTGCTCGGTGGCCTCTCGCCCGGTCAGTTCTGGTCCTTCGCCACGCAGCGCACCCGCCGCGACCGTATCGCGCAACTGGCCCGTTGCCGAGGCCGGCATCTCGCTTCCAGCCCTCTCGCCACGAGCAGCCGCGGAATACAACGCTTCGGTGGCGATATAGGTATTGGCGGCCGAAGCCGCCTGCCCCGGCAACGCCTGTCCGGGCACGGGCGGAGCCGGCGGGGCCTGCCCGGTTTGCGGCAATGGCTGCGCACCTGTCGCTGGTGCAGTAGCAACGTTCGGTGCCGGCGCAGGAGCATTTCCCGGCGTTGCCGGAGCCGGCGTGAAGCGCAGCGTACGCAACATTTGCGGCTCGCCTTCCAACTGCTGGCGGCTCATCTCGCCGCGATACCAGCGCGAGAGATGCGATTCGTAGAACAATCCGCTGTCGCGCACACCGGTTTGCAATCGGTCGGCCAGGGTCGTGGCATTCGGTGCCTCACCCGCTGCCATCAGCGGTGAACTCGTGCTCAGCACCGATGGCGGGGCAGGAAAACGTACCAGCAGGTCGGCGATGGTACGTGCCGAGGGGCTGAAATGGGTCTGGGAGGAAGCGGGAGGTTGGGCAGGATCACTGCGCGGCGCCAAGGCATCGCCACGCTGGGCTGGCATACCGGTACCCTGCAACGGCGCCATGCCCGGACGGCGCCCCTCCAGGCGCGAGTCGCTGTGCAGCGCCCGCGGCCCCTCGCCCGGATCGACCGGCCGAACCGGCTCGGTCAGATCACGCGCCGGGGCCGTATCGACACGCTTGCCCAACACCTGGTGAAGCAGCGTATCGAGCAGTGGCGTGATGCCACTCACGACGTCCCCGGGCCAAACTTGTCGGAAGCATCGACCACGGATGCCGCCTGTTTGCCATAACTGCGATGCAAGTCGCGCTGGCGCCGGCTGCTATCCATGAGTTGACCGAGCTCACTGCGTCGCGCCATCAGTTTCTCGCGAATTTCCAGATCATCGGCAAGAATGGCTTCCAGCAGTGCGGCCTTGCACTGTCTGCCGTCCTCGTCGAGTACGGCTTCCTTGTCGAGCTGCCTGAGATGGTCGGCAAGCTGCAGATAGCCGGACTGGCGTTCGATGAGCGCGTCCCACTCGCCGGCCCGAGCCAGCTCGAGCATGATGGCAACCTGTTGCCTGAGCCGGGCATAGCCGTCCAGAACGGCACGAGTGGTCGACATGGCCATATCAGCCTTGTCCTCCTGTGCCGCCTATTTCTCGCCATGCCGAGGCAATGTCGTCCAGCAGTTTTTCGGCCTGGTCGAGGCTCTCCTGGTCACTGTGCAGGTTGGCAGCCAACAGCAGCCTTCCGATGTAGTCGTACAGCGAACCCAAGCGCTCGGCAATTTCGCCACCTTTCTCGATGTCCAATGCCGCCATGAGCCCATTGTTAACGATATCGAGCGCTTTGGTGATGGCCTTGCCCTTTTCCAGGGAATTGCCCGCCTGCATATGGATGCGCGCCGCACGGATAGCGCTCTGGGCGCCATCGAACAGCATCACGATCAGTTGATGCGGGCTGGCCGACATCACGGCACTTTCGACACCGACCCGCGCATAGGCTCCGGCACCACGGCCGTATGCAGCTGCTCCTCGCATGGTACTCATGGATCGTTCTCCGAAAATATCGTGGCTACGAAACGGTCACGATTTGAACATGTCATTTTACGGACAGTGTGGCAGGCTTCGCGCCAACGATTCCGGCGAAAAGCCCGCGACCATGGGGTTATTTCGTATTATCGGCTCAAAATGCGCCAACTTTAGATATGCCAGCCCCTCTCTGGCGCCGATTCCGGCCCGCTCATGTCGAGACGGGAACCTCCTCGACCATCTCGCCCAAGCGCGCCGTGACATCCCCACGTAGCACCTCGCCCAACCCTTCGCCGGGAGGAGCGATCTCCTGGGTCAACTGCACCTGGAAGGGCTTACCCTGTTGATCGAGCCGTTGGATCCAGGCCAGCGCGCCACTGGAAAAGCGCACCAGCGACCCCACCGGGCGCAGCCCGAAACGCTCAAGGTAACGCTTCACCCAGCGCGGGTCGAATTGGTGGGGCGACTTGAGCAGATGCCGGTAAGCTGCATCGATGCGCCAGGCAGGACGATCAGGGCGATTGCGCCGCATGGCATCCACCGCGTCCACCACCGCACTCATGCGTGCCAGCTCGGTCAGGCCATCGCTCGTTGCCCCGGTCGGATAGCCGCTCCCATCGAGCCGCTCATTGATACCGGACACGACCGAATTCATGACCTCCACGGCCAGCCACTGGCAACTACCCAGGCGCTGCTGCAGCAATGCCACGTGCTCCCTGAGACGCTCGCGCCCCTCGGGACCCAGCGACTCTGTCGCCAGCAAGCCGGGAGGAAGGAGCCCCTTGCCAAGGTCATGCACCATGGCGCTGGCAGCCAATGCCTTGCGTACATCCCGCGGCACCGAACCGCTACCGGCCAGCGCCAGCAGGTGCACGGCGACGCCCAGCCCATGACGGACCAGCAGCGGCTCCTGCCCCAGGCAGCGAGTGGCGAAGAGCAACGCCTCAATGTCCTCCTCGGCCAGTTGGAGCAACATGTCGGCATGGCGTGACAGCTGAACGGAGTCGACCTCGTCGCCCTGCTGCAACTCGAGCAATTGAGCATCGAGGTAACCTGCCACCCGCGCCAGCCGGCGTGCCATCGGCGTGGGATAGGCCTGCAGGTTGCGCCGGCCGACTGGGGCAACAGCGCCAGCCGAGTGGCTCTGGAACAGCATCGACGGCAAGCGGCCGACATCGGCATCGTCGCCGTAGCGCGACGACTCACGCTCGATCTCGCGAACGAAGAACCACAGCTTGCGTTCCTGCTCGGCGGTACAGTTCTCGAACTGAAACCCCACCTTCAGGGCCTGGCGATCGTTATCCGCCACCGTGTGACGTGCTACCGCTTGAACCGTGAAGCGCGTATCGTTGGGAAAGCAGAACTCGACCTCGACCACGACGGCCTCGGCAAGCAGCGTGGCAGCGGAGGAAGGCAACTCCAATTGACAGCCCTGCTGGGACAGATCCTTGAGATCCCCCTGCACAGCAGTCTCGCCCTCGGTGCCGCGCACGATGGCACCCACCTCCATGCCCAGGCGCAAGCGGGCACGGAAGGCCTCGCGCCGCTGCAGCTCCTCGAGGTAATGCGGGTATTCGCACTGGCATTGAACCCTTCCGCCCGCCGTATCGACCTGCAGCGACTTCAGTACCGGTGTGCGAATCATCTTGCCTTGCACTTGGCCCAGCAGGCGAAATCCGATACCGCGCTTCAGCTCGCCGACGATCTCCCGCACGGCGGTGATGTCGAGCAGCAGCGACTGCGCCGGTGACTGCTCCATCATTACCACCGGCATGGGTGTACTGCCGGGCCTATCTAGCATCAGCGAAGCTCCGCCCGGCTGAATCAACCGCTCCAGCAGCGCCTCGATCTCGCTCGGACTTCCCACTCGAAGAAACTCATCCTGAACCTGCGCCATCCTCGCTATCCTGCCCCTTCAACTGTTATTTATGGTTATCGTCCGGTAACGACTGGGCGCCCGACATCAGCGCCTCGTTCTCGGCCTGCACAGTCATGTTGCCGTGCTGCCCGGCGACATCGGCCCGCTCCTTCAGATAGTCGCGCAATTTTCCGAGCGGCATGGGACGCGCAAAGAAGAAGCCCTGTAAGACGTCGCAACCATGAGCCGCCAGGAAGTCACGCTGCGGTGCTTCCTCGATACCCTCGGCCACCACTATCAACCCCAGGTGATGCGCCATGGAGATAATGCCCTGGACGATGGCACTGTCATGGCGGTTGGTAGTGACATCGCGCACGAAACTACGGTCTATCTTGATCTTGCCGATCGGCAACTGCTTCAAATAGCTCAAGCTCGAGAATCCGGTACCGAAGTCGTCGATGGAAACCTCCACCCCCATGTCGCGCAAGCGATGCAGGGTCTCGATGGCCGCCGCGGTATCGGTCATCAGAATACCTTCGGTGAGTTCCAGCTCGAGATAATCCGCCGACAGGCCGGTTTCCCGTAGCGCCTGCTGCAAGTTGCACAGAAAGTTGGCGCGGCGGAACTGAAGCGGCGAGAGATTGACCGATACGCGATAGCGGCCGTATCCCTCCGCGGCCAGGCGGCACATGTCGCGGCACGCCTGTCGTAGCACCCACTCGCTGATCGGCGCGATCTGGCCTGTATCCTCGGCCAACGGAATGAAGAGCGCCGGGGAGAGATACCCTTTGACCGGATGCTTCCAGCGCACCAGCGCCTCGAAGCCGACCACATTCCCGCTCCTGGCGCCTAGCAGGGGCTGGTAGTGCAACTCGAAGCTTTCTGCCTCGATCGCCTCCTGGAGGTCGTTGCGCAGCGCCATGCGCTCATTCACTTCGTCGTTGATGTCGCTGGTGAAGCACTCCCAGGCGTTGCGCCCCTTCTGCTTGGCACGGTACATCGCCATGTCGGCCTGCTGAATCAGTTCGACGGGGCTCTCCAGCGCCTCTCGCAGGAAGGCAATGCCCACGCTGGCGCCGATGTAGAGCTCGTGTTCGCCGACCCGATAAGGACGGCGAACGCAGACGAGCAGCCGCTCGACCAAGCGAATGGCCTCTTCCTCGCGTTCCAGTTCCGGCAGCAGAATGACGAATTCGTCGCTGCCGAAACGAGCCAGTGTATCGCCCGGATTCAGTTCCTCACCCAGGCGCTGGGCGGCCTGGATCAAGACCTGATCGCCCACTTCGTGCCCAAGGCTGTCGTTGATCGGCTTGAAGTCATCCAGGTCGAGGAACAGTACCGCCAGGTGGCAGCCGTGCCGCTGGGCGAGCAGCACATCGTGCACCAAGTGGTCCTCGAACAGCGAACGGTTGGCCAGGCCCGTCAGCGCATCGTGGCTGGCATGGTACGACAGCTTCGCCTCGTAGGACTTGCGTTCGGAAATGTCGTGCTGGATACCGATGAAATGGGTAGCGATGCCCTTGTCGTCCTTCACGGGTGCCAGGTAGAGATTGTTCCAGAACGGCGTGCCATCCTTGCGGTAGTTGCACAGGGTGACGTTGAGCTCTCGCTGCCCGGCAATCGCCTGCCTCAGCTGCGCCATGGCTTCCGCGTCGGTCTCACTGCCTTGCAGGAAACGACAGTTGTGCCCTAGCACCTCGTCACGTCCGTAGCCGGTAATGCGCTCAAAGGCCTCATTGACGTAGATGATGGGGTTATCGGGCTGCCGGGCATCGGTAATGACAATGCCGTTGATGCTGGCTTCTACGCTGCGTTGCAGTATGCGAAGCTCCGTCTCGCGTCGATGCCGCTCTGTCATGTCCTTGGCGATACCGTAGAAACCGATCACCCGGTCATTGACCACGATGGGCAGGTTGGTCACGTCGAGATAGACGCTGCGTTCCTCGCGGTGGCGGATGGTGGCCGTATAACGGAACGCCTCGCCCTTGTCGGCATTCAGATAGAGCGCCTCGATGCGCTCCCGATCGTTCGGCTGTAGCAGTTTCGAGAAATGCAAGCCGAGCAGTTGTTCGAGTGGATAGCCGGTTACGGTACTGCAGGCGGCGTTGGCCGTGGTGAAATTTCCCTCCAGATCGAGGGAGAAAACGGCATCGGGATGGTAAGTGAACATCGAGCGATAGCGCTGTTCGTTTTCCACCAACGCCTGGCGGTTGCGCTCCCGCTCCACCGCCAGCGATACCAGTTCGGCGGCCTCGATCACGCGCCGGCGATCGCTGCGCGTGGGCTCGCCCGGCTGGTGATAATAGATGGCAAAGGTACCCAGCACTCGAGCACTGCTGCTCGTCACCGGGTAGGACCAGCAAGCCTGGAGGCCATGGCTTGCCGCCAACTCGTGGTACCCATTCCAGCGCGGGTCGCGGGCGATGTCGGCGCATATGACGAAATCGCGAATATAGGCCGCGCGGCCGCAGGCACCGTTCTCGGGGCCTATTGCCACCCCCTCGATCGCATCACCATAGGATTGCGGCAAGCTCACGCTGTAGAGACGTACCAGGTGCAAGCCGGATTCGTCGCAGAGCATGATGGAAGCGATTCCCCCCGGCACCTGGGCCTCGACGATCCGGCAGATCGCCTTGAGGGTATCCTCCAGGGGCTGGTCCCGCGCAATCAACGTCTGCACGCGCTGTTGCGCTCGCAAGTGACGCTGGGTGCGCGCCAAGGCCATCGAGCGGCGGCGGCTCAGGCCGGCCATCCCGAGGCTGAAGGCCAGCAGATAACTCATCACCAGCCCGCCCACGGCAACGCCCAGCGGCATCAGTCCAATCAGGCTGGCCATCAGCGGCCCAGCATCATGGATGCGCATCTCCATGGCAGCCCCACCGGGCAGCATCACCAGCCCCCGACGCAGCTCCACACCCTCTTCGGCATCGTTCAGGTGGTTGATCGCCAACAGGTTCACATCACGCTGCAAGGAGAGACGCAGCGGCGTGACCAAGGCATTCACCTCTTCGCGAAACAGACGCGTGAGGTCGAGCACGGCAATCAACTTGCCATGCGCAGGCAGCGACAATGGCACGGACACCAGGGCGAGCTCCGGGCGCTGCTCGTCCGGCAGTACCCAGCGTGGGTATGGGCCGCCTACTGCCAGCCAATCCAGCAGCCAGTCATATTTCTCCACCCAACCCGATAGAAGGAAATCGTCCCTCTCCTGCCCCCAGCGAAACTGTTCATCCAGCCCAGACTGCCAATGAAGCGCAACCAGGCTCGGCATGTCACGGAAGAAGCCCTCGACTTCCACCTCCCGATAACGTTGCGGCGGCAAACCGCCAAATTCCACCCAGCGCTCCGCCATGCGCTGGATCTCGCGCTGCTTGTCGTCCACCACCCGCTCGGCGCTTATCTTGAACGTGAAGAACAGCTCCGTGGCATGCCGCTGCCGGGCGTCATACTGTTGCCAGGTCAGCGCATACCAGGCAATGCCGCTGGCAAACACGCCACCAATCAACGCCAGGATCATCGCGCGATTCAGCGCGGGGGCTACGGTCGGATGGCGCGCCATCAGCATCATGGCGGTGCCGCACAGTAGCGCCGGCAAGGCCGTGAAGGGCGTGGCGAAGGCGGTACCCCATGGGGTAGTGACAACCAGATCAGGTCGCAGCCCCGCCGCAACGCTCACTCCCCCAACCAGGAAGAGCGCGACACCGCCCAGCCACCAGAACAGGCGAGCACGTACAGAGCGGTTGCTTGCCATCAGGCAGGCCGCGGCGATCAGCACCGCGATGCTGGTAGCCGGGGTAAGCGGTTCCTGCCCAAACGGAAAGATCTCAGCCACCTCAGAGGGTAGCCATGCCACCAGCGGTGCGTACAGACCGATCGGCAACAGCAGCGCCCCACAGAGCTGCGCCATTGGCACCCGGCCCAGAAGCGTTGCCAACAGCCCGCCGCCAACCAGCATCATGATGGGCAGGCTGATTCCTGGCGGCTGCCATTCGACTGGCAGTCGCCAGGTGGCAAGACCGTTGACGATACCCATGACCAGCAGCAATACCGGCACCAGCACCAGCCAGGTATGGAGCGCCACTTGCTGTGAATTGTTGGGCATGCAATCCCCGCTCGCTAATTCTTCTGAGTTTCTTATCGGCAGCGAGCCGCAGGACTTGAGGAACTCGGCAGGGAACATGTGGCTCGAAGCGCCGCAGAGATCGGCTGCCTCGAAGGAGTCTTATGGGGATGCAGGCGATTCGCTATTGGGGGGTTCGTGCGTCTTCGGGCGCCGTCGGGGCCAGGGCCGCCACCACCTGGTTGCGCCCCTCGCGCTTGGCCCGATAGAGCGCTTCGTCGGCACGCTTGAGCGCTTCCTGTGCCGGCTCGTCCTGTTCCAGCCGGGTCACGCCGATGCTGGTCGTGACCGGAATGGGCTCGTCAGCATGGCCGCTGAATTCGGTCTTCTCCACGGCATACCGAATGCGTTCGGCGACTTCCAGCGCCCTGGCCTGGCCGCTGCCGACCAGAATGATGACGAACTCCTCTCCGCCATAACGCGCGACACAATCATGCCGACGCGTCTGACTCACCAGCAGCTCGGCAAACTGGCACAACACGCTATCGCCGACCGAGTGGCCGTAGCTGTCGTTGATACGCTTGAAGTGGTCGAGATCGATCATCAGCAACGAACAGGGCACGCTGCCAAGGCTGTCCTGACCTTCGGTGTCGCGCTGCCAGGCCTGGACTTTCTCCAGATGCACCTCCAGCGCGCCGCGGTTGAAGAGCCCCGTCAGGGGGTCATGCGTGGCCTGGCGATAGAGCCGTAGCAGCAGGCTGAGCTGAAAATGGTTGGCCGCCAGGGAAACGACCAGCAGACTGGAGAGCAGCCAGACGCTTTCCAGGCCGCGACCGGTCAGCCAGCTGCCATCGATCACCTGCGAGTACGCCAGCAGCCCAAGCATGGCAAGACCGGCCGCGATCGATTCCAACAAGGTGAAGGGAAAGACGCTCAATGCCGCCACCAGCAGGAAGGGAATGAAACCATATCCCACCAGGTGGCGTACCTGCTCCACTGGCAACATGACCAAAACGAAGAGATAGAACCCTGCCGGCAACGCAAGCAGCATACCGGCGCTGAAGCGGATACGACGTATCCGCTCATGGCTGAAGTACGCCAGCGCCAGCACACCCACCAGCCCCAGCAATAGCCCCACCCTTCCCGCCAGGGTGTAGCGCAGGAGCTCGCTCGGCAGCACCAGGGAGTCCACCACGATCCACAGCGGTGAAAGCAGCGCGAAGATCAGCCCAAGGGCCAGTACACGGCTGCGCAGATAGCGCGCATGAGCGAACGCGAAGTCGCGCGAATGATGTCGGCTGCTCAGGGTATCGCGCAGGGCGCTCAAGCCGACGAACAGTTCATGCCCCACCTCGGGTGGCTCGGCCAGCGCATCCAGGCGGCGATTCTGGTAATCGGTGGGTTCATTCGACTTGCTGAAGAGCATGGCCTGGCCTTGTAGAGTGGCCGCACATCGAAATGGCCGGTAACGGAAACGCTGCGCAATACCTGAACGAAAGGGTAACCGTGCCGATTCGTCGTCCTATCAAAGCAAGCTCAACGTAACGGGACTCCCGGGTTCGGCATACGACAAACATCGCGCCATTTCAGCGCCATTTCAAACGTCTCGTTGCAAGGGTGCTATCGACTGGAAGCGCCCCTCCGGCGTAAAGAAGAGACGAAAGGTGCCATGAACGCCATCCCGGGCCACCACCCGGCGCAGCGCTTCGGCCGGAAACATCACGCGCCGGCCATCCAGGCTATACGCCATTACCTGCCCGACTCGCCCCTCGTAATGGGCGAGGCAGGCCTCGACGGAGAGATCCAGCACGACATCAATACTCGGCATGCGTTTCGAGCGGTCCCCGTGATTTACGTCCCATGATAGCGGCCATGCAGGGTTGAATCAGCGACTTCTCATTGATGGCCATCGGTTTTATTCTACGTTTCGCCAACACCAACGATAAGAGCCCAGCGCTCATTCACGCAGGAACATCTCCTTGAACACATACTCTCTCTACCGTGCCACCAAGATGGTTGGCGCCTCTATGATGAGCTTGGCCTTGACCCTAGGCATGGCCCAGGCCCAGGAACCGGACTGGAGCGCCGAGCCCAGCTACGGCAGTGTACATCTTCAGGCCGGCTTCACTCCCGACCCCTGGACCCAGAGCCTGCAGGCCGGTGGCTCCAATCAAGTCAGCGCGAAGCTGGGCCCCAACTGCACCGGATACATCATGGCCAGCGCTCCGGACGTCGATCTGCACTATACCGCCGGCAGCATGCCGCTCTATGTCACCGCTACATCAGGCAGCGACACCACGCTGGTGATCAACGCCCCTGACGGCCGCTGGTATTGCAACGATGACTTCAACGGCCTCGACCCCGTAGTCATGTTCCAGAACCCGCCCAGTGGCATGTACAACATCTGGGTGGGCGTCCACGGCAACAACCAGATGCAGTCGGCAACCCTGAAGATTACCGAGCTGAACCCGACTAACTGATTGAAGGGAAAGCAGCTTGAATAAGCAGCCCGGCATGAGCCGGGCTGCTTGCATCACACCTCGCTGCGAGGCTCGCGACACAGCGACCCGAGCGGCCCGGCAGATGCTGTGCAACCTTGCCGAACACCTCCCGTCGTTCCGCTTCGGCCATGCGCCGTTTCATGCCGTGTCGGTCTGCAGCTCATGGGAGCGTGCGTAAAGCTTTCGGATGCTTTCAATTGCCACCGCCTCATGCTCGTCCAGTGTCAGAAGGGCATCTCCCTTCCCTTCCGGATCGTCCATGGTATCGACCAGTTGGTCGGCATGGCGCTGCAACAGACGTCTGAGGTTCAGCTGGATCATGGTGATCTCCAGCTCGAACTCGGCCTTTAGATCCTGAAGTCGCTGCGTTTCCCTGGGGTCTAGCTCGGACTCGAGCTTGGCCGCTAGCGTATCGTTCAGGAACTGCTCGGTTGCCTTGAGCTTCGGCAGAAGTTCTTCCAACAGCTCCCTTGACGATAGGCTCGAATCGAATTCAGGCATTTACCTCTCTCAACCAGCAATGGAATGAAGTCCTGTCCACCTTTCAGGAAGGCGCTCTCTCAAGCCAGCAGCGACATGATTTCCTGCGGCGCCTGGTTGGCCTGGGCCAGCATCGCGGAACCGGCCTGCTGAAAAATGTTCGCCTTGATCATGTCTGACATCTCCTTGGCGAAGTCGGCATCGGCGATTCGGGATCTGGCAGCCCCAAGGCTCACCTGCTCCTGCTCCAAGGTGCCGATGACGGATTCGAAGCGGTTGTGCAACGCTCCATATTGGCTGCGGTAGCCATCCACCTGCCCCATCGCCTGCTGCAATTTCTGCATGGCCTCGAGAGCTTTCTCCCTCGGGTCCAGCGCAACGTCATCGAGCCCCAGCGAATGGCTGTCGGCTGGTGTCGGTCCGACGGTGATCTTATCCACTCCCTGACCAAAACCGGCACTGACCGGTATATCGGTCGGGGTACTGACGGGGCCCATCGGCGGCTCGGGGTCCTCATACTCGATTGGCATCTCGTCCCAGGACGCCCGGGCATTGAATGCTCCCTCCCCGATGACGAAAACCAACAGGCTCTCCGTTACCTTGTCGAACGTCACCCGCTCCAGCATGTTGTTCGCCAATCGGCCATCGTTGAACTCCGTACTGTCTTCGTCGGCAGTGTCCAGCGCCAGCCGATCGCCATCCCCGCTGTAGGCGATCCGCATGCCGTTGTAATCCAGCACGATGGGCGGTGAATCCGGATCATGGGAGCCTGCACTGTCCTGCAGAAGACTGGCGTCATAGGCAGCATCCGCATCGAATCCATTGGCGTTGGTAATCAGCATGGCATCGGCCGAAGTGGCATCACTGACGTTGCGGTATTGCCAGACATAGTCAGAATGATCACCTTCGACTGGCGTGCCGATGAGGTGCTTCCCGTCTGTCGTGAAAATCTGGATATCGTCGTCGAAGCTCAACGAATCGATCTCCAACATGACATTGGTGGCACCTGCCGGTATGTAAGCCAGGGATCGGGTACCGGAAGAGAACCGATTGAAGCTTGGCTCGAGAAGTTCGGTAATGTGCGGCGCGCTTCCCACCTTGACCGGCAATGGACGAGGCTCCGCGGGGGCAAGCGGAGTCTTGCCGAACGCTTCGGTGCCAAACGCTATCCGATCGATTTCCTTGGCAAGCTGCTGGTATTCGGCATCGATCGAGGCACGGTCGGCATTCGAGAGCGTACCGTTGGCCGCCTGAATGGCCAACTCGCGGGAACGATGCAGAATATCGTTTATCCCATTCAATCCCCCGTCGGCGGTTTGCATCAGCGAAATGCCATCGTTGATGCCCCGGGTCAGGGTGGTGCCCGCCCTCAGGGTGGCTTCCATGCGGCTGGCAATAGCCTGGCCTGCGGCATCATCCTTGGCGCTGTTCACGCGCAGACCGGTGGCAAGCCGCTCCATGGAAGCCGCCAGCTGCGACTGACTGCGGGAAAGATGGCTCTGCCCCTTGAGCGATAGCAGGTTGGTAGTGATGACCGTCATAGCAGCTCTGCCTGCAGGTATTACTATTAACTTCGGCAAAAGCTAAGTGAACTTTAGTTCAACGAAAGGAACTTAAGCGAATGAGTCATACTGGTCTCATCACAACGTCAGAGCGTGAGCGTACATGGCCTGAGGGGTGACCTGTTACCGGAAAGGTCAGGGGGAGGTCCTGAATACACCCTCCCCCAGGGATATAGCTCGTCCTATTGCGGCTGCTTTGCGTACTGCTCCCACATAGCGGCCACGCTCTCTTGTCGCACCCCACTCTTTACTCTGAAGAGGCCGGCCGACTCGGCTTTCTCTTCAACCTCCAAGAACTCAAGCACTACGTGGTAGTTGGGACGATTCCAGAAATCATGAATGAAGATTCGCGCCCCTTGCGGATCCTCGGAGTTCGCTAGAATATGCTGGATGGCTGCCATCGTACAGGCAACGCGGAAACGCCCATCCACCAGGATAAGGTCAAAAGACTGTTCTTGAAGATGAATTGCTTGACTATAGGCCGGGAATTTTTCTGAGCTCTCCATTGTCACCGGAAAGCCCCATTCCTTGGTCGGACCAATGTCGACGGCCTCGACTTGACACATCTCCCCAAGCTTCCGTTTTAGCGCGCCCACCCACTTTGCATCGCTTTCAACACCATGAACAGTCAAGCCCTCCTGAACTGCCCACACACTAGATCCACCTGAGCCGAATTCAAAATAACGGCTGGATTGGCGAAGCGCCTTCTTGAACAGGTCGCGCTCCGGCTCCGACATAAACGGCGCCTCGGGTACGGAAAATCCACCATCCGCGGGAGCCTCTTCCTTCTGTTCGTCAACTTCTGAAGGTGAAGCTGAGGCTCTATCTGCCAACAAATATGCTTCAGCCTTCTTTACATCCACATCGGACAGCAGCGAATACGCCATATCTTTTACGTTGTATAAAGCGTGCAACAGGAACGCCAGTTTCACACGTTGCGCTTCCGGCATTTCTTTCAAACGCTCGCCGCTCGGCAGGAATAGCGCATCGGCGCTTGACAACTCAGTCGCCTGCCACTCGTCCACCGGCATACTATCCGGCAAGCGGCTACGGTGATCCATGTTATTGAAGCGATAGAATCTGAAACCATACTGATTTGCCCATTCAGCGATCGTGCCAAACTCAGACTTCCCGGAAGGGGCTGGATTGAATATGACACGCACTTCGAGCAACAAAGTGTTTTTCAGGTTATCGCTGCCGTGCTGCAGGATCGTAAGGTTATCGTGGCTGTCACTCAGACAAAGTAGATCGATATTTGGCAGACCCTCGATAGCATTAAGGGCCACACTGGGAATCTGCTCAGTACCTGCATTCACCACTGGCTGGCCATTACCAAGGCTGGTGCCGGGAAAGTGTTGAATCTCTCCGTATTGGGCCAAATGTTCCGCGTTTTGCAATCTACTATCAGGATCAAAGCTCAGCATAGCGATACGTCCACTTCCGAGCAGCTCCCTTGCATCTGGACGTGAGGCGAGAACGGCGCCATTATCCACGGCGAGAACCGGGCTCTCCAATTGCCAATCGAAGCCATCCTCAGGCTGAGCCAGAACCAGTTTGGCTGGCTCATCTTCGCCAACGAATTGGGCCACACCGCTCTTGCTGAACGTCAGCGCCTCCGGCGCTTTACCTTCGCAATGACGCTGCCAGATGGCACGTAATGCGGCAGTCAGGTGGTTGGCGAAGCGAGGGCCATCACAAATGGGGGAATCCGTGAGAATGGTACGCAGGGCGGCGCGAATGACGGCAAGATTGGGCAAGTCAGAGGCCAGTTCCTTGGCACGCTGACGGAAATCATCCCAGTTCTCGGTAACCAGCTCCGGGAGCCCAGCATTGACCAAGTGACTAGCACTATGCCGCCCAGCAAAGGTGGGGCCGACATGGGTAACCACCGGCACTCCCATCATCAGGGCCTCGCAGGTAGTCAGGCCGCCGGAATACGGCCAAGTGTCTAGTGCGATATCGATACGCTGATAAGTGGCCATGAACTCCTGGTGCTGTGCCGGCCCCTCCAGCAAGAGGCGGTCCGCAGCCACACCGTGCTCTACAAAAATACTGATTATCTTTTCACAATAGCGTGCGCTTTCGAACTGAATGCCGCGGAGCAACAGCTTGCCATCAGGGATTTCCTTCAGCAGCTTAGCCCACTCGGCCAACATGGGGGGCGACAGCTTGGCGGGATTATTCAGGCAGCCGAAGGTAATATAACCATTGCTAAGCGCAGGGAGCGCATTGCATGAAGGAGCATGCTCAGGAATATGGTAGCAGATATAATCATCGGGAAGACGAATCAGCTTCTCCACATAGAGTTCATCGACTCCCTCGGGTGTCTCGATGCTATCGCTCAGCAGGTAATCGAAACAACTTAGCCCCGTAGTACTGATCAGGCTTCCCACCCACTTGACGATCAGCGGCGCTGGCTCGCGGGTCAGGGTATCATAGCGGGTCCCCTCCCCTGCACCATTCATGTCGATCAGGATGTCGATATTGTCATCGCGGATTTTTTGGTCCAGTTGCCCAGCGCCTAAACCCTCGACCACGTCCCAATGGTGCACAACACCTAGGATCTGCTGAGTCAGTTTATCCACGATCTGGCTAGTACTGTAGGCAAATAATTCGAACTGCTGGCGAGACAAATGCTGCAATGCTGGCAAAATCATCTGACCCACCGGGTGTACCCTTAAGCCACCGGATAGCAGACCAATACGCAACCTTTTCTTGACGTCCCTCTGGGTAGCAGCCCGCCCCAAAGAGGAGCGCCGAGAAAAGCGCCGATCCCACTCAATAGCCTTGAGAAAAATCTCTTCGGCACTATAAACAGGATTATAATGCGCGGCAACCAAGAGATTGGAGTACACCTTACCGTTCTCCGGAGTCAGCTCCAACTCCTTGGCATACAGCGCTTCCGCTTTGTGGTAATCCCCCTCTTTTACAAATAGAGTCGCCATATGGTTGTTCAAGCCAATGCGCTTTGGATTGACCTTCAGCAGAGTTTCCAAAGTTCGCATGCAGTCATCATGAAGCTTGAGTTGGTCAAGTATACGTGACCGCCATAGCAACGCTTCTTCATGATATGAGTCCAACAACATGGCTCTATCATTTATTTCAAGTGCTTTGCCATTATCACCCAGTTGATGGTAGGCACGACTCAACCAAGCCAGCGCCATAATATGGTCAGGCTGTTTTTTGAGAACCTCATCCAGATTTTTCAATGCATCCTTCGCCCTACCCGCCAATACTTGATACTGCGCTAGCTTGAGATACTGACTTGTATCGGGTGCTGATGCCAACTCAACAACTTTTCCCATAGCATCACAGGCTTCATCCAGCCGTTCCAACCGTCCCAAGGCGTTGGTTTTGAGCTCCCAGGCCTGCAAATGATGCGGATGCCGCTCAAGCATGGCTTCGGCCAACCGCAGGGCTTTGCTGTAGTCGCCAGCGTAAAACGCCGTCTCGAATGCAGTCACCTGAGCCACTGGTAGCGGAGAAATCGCTTGGGAAGTGCGAGGTGCTGAACCTCGGCGAGCTTGTTTGTTGGACATGGTCAGGACACCTTGGCAGTTGAAGCGATGGTTGGTGATAGGGTAGCTCTCCGGGCACGACGGGATATGCACGATAAAAGCACGCCCCTATGCCCTTTTTTCCCCTTAAACAGCTCCGCTCTTGATCAATGGCGCTCGAAACGAAGCGAGGCTGGCCATTCGGCCAGCCTCGAGAGGCAGGATTGCAAGGTGCAATCCGGTACCAGCAGTGCGATTAGCCCAGCAGGGAGAGTACGCTCTGCGGGGTCTGGTTGGCCTGGGCCAGCATCGATGTACCTGCCTGCTGCAGGATGTTGGCACGGGTCATGTTGGAGACCTCGACCGCGTAGTCGGCATCCTCGATACGCGAGCGGGCTTCAGTCAGGTTGGTGATGTTGGTGGTCAGGTTCTCGATCACCGAGTCGAAGCGGTTCAGGGTCGCACCCAAGGTCGCACGCTGATCATCGATCTGCTGCAGAGCATCATCGATAGCATCGATGGCAGTTTGTGCAGACGCAAAGGAGCTGACGCTGAGAGCTTCAACACTAAGATCGGTAGCCGTCATCGTCACGGTATCGACTTCGATAGCATCCGCATCTTCGGTGTTGGCGCCCACCTGGATGTTCAGCGTAGTTGCATTGCTGAGCAGTGCGGTACCGTTGAAGGTAGTCGCCTCGGCGATTCGAGTAATTTCTTCGACACGCTCGTCGATTTCAAGCTGGATGGAGGAACGATCTTCTGCAGAGAGGGTATCGTTGGCGCCCTGCACCGCCAGCTCACGGATACGCTGCAGGTTGTCGCTGATCTGGTTCAGGCCGCCTTCCATGGTCTGCACCATAGAGATACCGTCGTTGGCGTTACGCTGCGCCTGGCCCATGCCCTTGATCTGGGCGGTCATGCGGTTGGCGATGGCCTGGCCGGCGGCATCGTCGGCGGCGCTGTTGATGCGCAGACCGGAGGAGAGACGCTCTTGCGCCTTGGCCAGCATGGCCTGGGAGCTCTTGAGGTTGTTCTGGCCGATCAGGGCGGTGATGTTGGTGTTGATCACTGACATGGTGTCATTCCTTCTCTATGTTGAGGGCTCCATTGACGGGCCCACTGAACCTTTGCTGCGGCCCAGCATTCTCGGGCCTGTCTCAACGGCGCCGTTGGCCGTTACCCTAATTAACGGCTCCGGGAGAAAAACCTTTAGGGCCGAATGGAATTTTTTTTGCTTTTTTTGAAGGATTGGCCAACTTGCCAAGTGAGTTACCGATGGGGTAAAGAAACGGGCCCGGCAATTGCCGGGCCCGCGCTCTTTCACTGTCGACCTATAAACTTGGCGCCACTATCGCTCAAGGCATTGAACGACGGGCTCCACTTATTTCTTGCTCGGACTCATCTGCCTGTTCAACATATCGAGCTGTTGCATCAAGTAGGAGCCGGTGGAGTTCATCCGAGCGAGCATGACGTCGAGTTGACCGAACTGCTTGCGGTAACGCTCGATGGTCCGCTCGATGCTGGTCTCCATGCGCTCATAGCGATCGTTCAGGCTATCTACCTTCGTTTCGGAACTCTTGATCGAGCTCTTCACCAAGCCATCATCGCCGAGCACCTGTTTCAGAGTACCGCTGAGCCGACCCGCCATACCGGCTTCTTTACTGTCGCCTGCGAAGAAGTCCGACACGGCCTGGGGATTGTTGGCGATGGCGTCATCGAGCTTGGCCCCGTCCAGCTCCAGCCGGCCGTTGGGTTTCAGGGAGATACCGAGCTGGGACATCATCTGAAACTCGCCGCCGGTGACGAGATCGCCCAGGTTACGGCTCAGCCGCGTCTCGATGGTGCGCACGGCACGGTCCCCCACCAGGTCGCCCGCCTTGTCGCCCTCGCCGGTCACCTGTGTCATGCGACCGATGGTCGACTTCATCTCGTTGTAGGCAGTAACGAAGCCGGTCACGGCTTCCTTGAGGGCCTCGGTGTCACGCTCCACCACGATGGTCGATGTCTTGCCCGCCGCTGCGGCGTCCAGTTCGAGCGTCACACCCTGGATCGCCCCTTCCACCCGGTTGGAGCTGCTGGTGATGGTGATGTTGTTGACCAGGAGCTCGGCATCTCTCCCTGCCACCTTGACCGCCGTATCTTCGGTCAGTGCTGTATTGGCGAAGGACATGCCCGTCACACTTTCCGCGAGCCCTGTCTCCTTGGAGTTCACGACCAGGCGATAACCATTGCCATCGTTGATGATAGAGGCCGAGACACCGGCATCGGCATCCGCATTGATGGCATCGCGGACATCCTGGAGGGTTCCTCCCTCGGCGAGATCGACCGTGACGTCTGCCTTGCCCTGAAAACTGAGTGTAAGCGTATCGCCACCGGCCCCCACCAGCGCATCGGTCGCGCTTGCGACACCCTGGCTGGCGATACTGCCCGCCTTGGCAATTTGGTTCACGGTGACTTCATAACGCCCCGGGCTCGCTTCCGCTCCAGCCGTCGCGGAGACGCCCTCGCCCAGTGTCTTTGTCGTCAGGCTCTGGTAGAGCTTGGCGTCATTGAGCTTGGCCACGGCGTCCTGAAACTTGGTCAAGCCAGACTGAAGCCGGCCGTACGCGGAGATCTTGGCCTGCTCCTGCGTCCGCTGAGCCGTGATCGGCTGGAGCTTCTGCCGTTCGGCCGCATTCAGTTGATTCAGCAGGCCGGTGAGATCGAGGCCGGAGCCAACGCCAAGTGAGGAGATCGATGCCATGTTGTTCGCTTCCATGGTGGCAGAGATATGAAGTTAGTACCGCTATCGGCTGCGATACAAAAAACTTTAGGGCACAACATGAGATCGATTGCCGCCCAAGTCTCCCCTTGGATGCTATTCGCCACCCATCTGCGCATCGAGCATGCCGAGCTGCTGCGTCAGGTAGGCACTTGTCTGGTTCATCTGGGCCAGCAGGCCGTCGAGTTGACCGAACTGCGTCTGATAGCGCGCAATGGTGGTATCGATACTCTGCTCGGTACGGATATAGCGATCTTGCAAGCTATCGATACGGTTCTCCGCCCCACCGATAGCCCCCTCCAGCGCACCGTTGGTATCCAGCAGTTGCTCGAGAGTAGTGTCGAGCCGCCCCGCCATGCCATCCTCTGCGGCCTCCCCGGCGAAAAAGGTGCCGACCTCACCCAGATCTTCCGCGAGAGCCGTCTCCAGCGTCGCTTCATCGAGCTCTAGCGTACCATCGACACGGAGCGTAATGCCCAGGTCGGCAAGCATCGCGTACTCGTCGCCTTCGGCAACCCCACTCGCCAGGTCGCTACGCAAGCGGGACTCGATGCCACGCACGGCGCTATCCCCGATCAGTTCGCCGGCCTGCCCGTCTTCGCCATTGTAGGCAGTCAGCTTGCCGGCCGTTCCCTTGAGTTCATTGTAGGTTTCGACGAAATCGACGACGGCCTGTTGAACGGCTTCGTTATCCTGTTCCACCGTCAAGGTGGTGCTGCCCGTCCCCTGCAGGTTGAGTGCGACCCCCTCGATGGCATCGTCCACCTGATTGTCGGCACTCGATATGGCGATGCCGTTCACTTCGAACCTGGCATCCTGGCCTTCCTGCAGCACCGCTTCGTCCGCCAGCGTTGCTTGTGTTGCCAGTGCCGCAAAGTTGGCACCGACGATGGCTGCCTGCTCTCCGGTCTCCTGCGACATCACGGCCAACCGATAGCCCTCACCATCGTTCACGATCGAGGCCGTGACAGCCGCATCGGGATCGGTATTGATGGCGTCGCGCACGTCCTCGAGGGTGCTGTCGGCGGCGATGGCCACGCCGTGGTCGAGGCTGTCATCCACGAAGGTGAGATCGAGCGAGGCGTCGGCATCGTTGAGCACGGTGTCGAGGCTGTCCACCCGCTGTGTGGCGAGGCTGCCGGCGGTGGCCAATTGCTCTACATCAATAGCATATTGTCCCGGGGAAGCCTCCGGCCCCGCGGCAGCCTGCACGGCATTACCGCTGACAGAAGTGGAAAGACTCTGGTAGAGCGAGGCATCGTTGAGCGTATCGGTGGCGGTCTGGAAACTGGAGAGCGCGCCCTTCAGTTCGCCGTAGGCGGAGATCTTGACTTGCTGGGTCTCGATCTGTTGCTTGATGGGCTCGAGCTTGCTGCGCTCGGCTTCGTTGAGTTGATTAAGCAATCCGTTGAGGTCAAGCCCCGAGCCGATGCCAAGGGAAGAAATGCTGGCCATGGGAAACTGCCTTTAGCCGATGAATTCGGGCACCGAGGAATACTTGTATCCTCGGTACCTTCCTTGTCTCTCTGTTGTCGGCGTCGGCGCGATGAACTTTAGGCCCCTCCAGGTATTTTTCTAACAAGAGGAGCGTTCGCGACCCACGGTAGCCGGGCGCCGAACCTCCACTGACCCGGCTGCCCAGTCAGGTCGTCAGTTTGACTCGACCAGGTCACGCTGCGGCGCCAGTGCCCCCGGCTAATGGCGTGTCGACGTGGTAGCCGGCAGGCGGTGGCCACGCTCGCTAAGCTTGAAGCCCCCCACGGCCTCGGCCAGGCGATCGGCCTGATCCTTGAGCTGCTCGGCAGCGACGGTAGATTCTTCCACCAGCGCTGCGTTCTGCTGGGTCATGCGGTCGAGTTCGGCCACCGCCACATTGACCTGGCCAATCCCGTCGCTCTGCTCGCCCGCCGCCACGCTGATCTCGCCCAGCACCTTGGCCACCCGGTTCACGCCCGCCACCAGTTCCTCCATCGTGGAGCCCGCGCGACGAACCAGCTCGGTACCCGAAGCGACCTTCTGTCCCGAGGCATCGATCAGGCCACGGATCTCTCGCGATGCCTCGGCGCTACGCGTTGCCAGTTGGCGCACCTCGCCCGCCACCACGGCGAAGCCTCTACCCTGCTCGCCGGCCCGGGCCGCTTCAACCGAGGCATTGAGCGCCAGCAGGTTGGTCTGGAAAGCGATGCCGTCCATCACCTTGACGATATTGCCGATGCGCTCGGAAGAGGCGGTGATCTCTTCCATGGTGGTTACGACCTGGCCCACCACTTCGCCACCACGGGTCGCCACCTCGGATGCCGACTGCGACAGCTCGCTGGCATGGCGGGCCGAATCCGCAGTGTGCTCGACGGTACTGGTTATCTCTTCGATCGAGGCCGAGCTCTGCTGCAGGCTCGATGCGGCGTTCTCGGTACGTCGGGAGAGATCCTGGCCGCCGGTGGCAATTTCGCCGGCCGCCACAGTGACCGATTCACTGGCGTCTCGAATGGTCAGCATGACGTTCTCGATGCGCGATACGAACTGGTTGAAGGCGCCTGCGATCTGCGCCACTTCATCGCGGCCGTTCTCGGGCAAGCGCCGCGTGAGATCGCCATCGCCACTGGCAATGTCAGCCATGGCATCGCGTACCGCCTGCAGCCGTCGAAACATCAGCTTGAGGAGTGTGCCAAGCACCAGAGCGGCACCCAACACCACCAGCACCAGGGTGACCAAGGAGGTTCCCAATGCCGCACGCAGGCCGGCCGTGGCTTCGCGCTCGTCCAGTGCCACGACCAGTTGCCAGTCGGTACCCTGGATGGGCACGCTACGCAGCCACTTGTTGCGCCCGTCAAGGGCAAGTCGCACGGGCTGCTCGATGCCGATCGGAGAGGAGAAATAACCGGCATCGAAGGCTGCGGACAGTCGCGACGCCGGTTCCAACGTCATCTCGGGATCGGGATGCGCCACCAACGTGCCGTCGGCAGTGACGAGAAAGGCGAAGCTTTCCGGTGTTGGCGCGATGGCGCCCACGTTGGCCACGATAGTGTCGATGGAAATGTCCCCACCGCCAACCGCAACCAGTTGACCATCGGCTTGGAAGGGCGTGGCGATGGTGACGATCAAACCGCCGGTACTGGCATCTACATAGGGCTGGGTAATGATGGTATCACCGGCCTCGACGGCCTGGAGATACCATGGGCGCTGGCGCGGGTCATAGTCGGCCGGCGGATTCCAGCCATCGGAGAAGATCCCACGGCCATCCGCCGGGTTTGCCAGGTAGGTGGACATGAAGCCGCCCGAGACTTCGAGCTGCAGCAGTGCGTCAAGAGGGTCTTCGCTCCGTGCAGCCGGCGCGAGGGCTTCCAGCATGCCAGCACGGGCATCGACCCACTCGCCGATGGCCAGCCCATTGCCCTGGGCAACGGCCGCCAGGTTGCGCGCCACCTGCTGGTCGTTATGGCGCTGGAGAGTGAAGTAATTGATAGCGGCATTGACGAGCAACGACACGGCAATGACGGCAGCCGTGGCCAACAGCAGGCGCAGTCGCAGAGAGGTAAGCATGAATAAAGTCTCGCTTGTAACGGGATGCGGTGCCGGACACGTCCATGCGCCGGAGCTATCCGCATATCGGCTGCGAGAGGCTAGACTTTAGGCGGATTTCAGCGCGCGTGAATGATCACCTCGACGCGACGATTCTGGGCACGCCCTTCTCCCGTCTCGTTGCTCGCCAAGGGGCGAGTGTCAGCCAGGCCCACCGCGCGCAGGCGCTGCGATTCGACGCCCGACCGCTCCAGGGCATGAACGATGGCGATCGCCCTGGCGCTGGAGAGCACCCAGTTGGAGGGGAACTCTTCGGTTTGAATCGACCGACTGTCGGTATGCCCCTCCACGGCGACTTCTCCGTCGTGGCGCTGAATCACTTCCATCAGGCGTTGTACGAGAGCCTCGCCGTCATCGGTCAGCTCGGCCGTCGCAGTGGGGAACAGCAGCCGATCCTCCACGCGCAGTTTGATGCCTTCGGCCACCCGCGAAACTTCCACTCCCTCGAGATCGGCCAGATAAGGGGCATCGTCAAGACGATCCCTCATCGCCCCTTGCAGCGCTTCAGTCGCGGCCATGGCTTGCGGGTCGATTTCTTGGGCGCCGTTCGGAGGTCGATCGGTCAGCACCAGTGCAAAATCGGCCGGGGACATCGGCAGCGTGCCGTTTGCCATCAGCATCGGCCGCGGCAGCACGAGTGGCGATGGCTCACGCTTCGCCAGCAGGGCCAACGGAGCGGGCGGAGCCGTAAAGGCCACCCTTTCGCTTGGTGCCGGCCGCGGTAGCCCAGCCACGCCCAGCGCCGCCGCGATGGCGGATTGGCTCAGTTGGCCGCTAGCCGGACGAGGTACGATCGGCTCAGGCAGCGCCTGGGTCATTTCACTGGGCAGCGGTATCGCAAAGGGGACGTGCGTGGTGAGCGGAGTTGCCTCGTCGTCAGGCTCCCCGAAGCTGGAAAGCGTAAAGATGAGCACCATCAGCGCCACCAGCAGGGTCATGATATCCAGGTAGCCGATCATCCAGGTGCTGTCCTGGTCGTGATCGTGGTGGGTCGGCATCAGCGACTCGTGGCGCATGGGACCACGATGATCGCCACCGCTGGCATGGAGGGAACTCATCGAAACGGCAGTTGACCTGGGAGCATGGGATGATGGACGCGGAAAGATGCCTAGCCTAACGGGTCACGGCGGCGGGTGAAACCGTAAAAAGCGCCCGTCGAGGCTGTCTCCTTGCTGCCAGGCCGCTGACTTCAGGCGTCCTGTGGTGTCACCCCACTTTGGGAGACCAGATAGCGCTTGGCGAAGAGGTCGGCCGGTACCGGCTGACCGGTGAGATAACCCTGGATCAGTTCGACGCCATGCCGTGCCAGGGCTTCGCGCTGGCTGTCGGTCTCGACTCCGACGGCGGCGAGGCACAGCTCCATCTCGCGGGCCAGCCCGGCCACTGCGGCCACGATCGCCGCACTGCCTCGCTGCCCGCTGTCCAGGCGCTGCACGAAACGACGGTCGATCTTGAGCATGCTGATCGGCAGCTCCTGGAGATAACCGAACGAGGCATAGCCAGTACCGAAATCGTTGATGGCGACCTCTCCACCAAGCCGCCGCAGTCGCTTGAGCACAATGGCCGCCTGGTGGGGCTTTTCCAGTAGGGTACGCTCGGCGATCTCGAAGCCCACCAAGCCCGGTTGCAGCTTGTGCTCGTTGAGCTTGGTGGCCACCCGCACGGGCAGGTCATGCTGCCAGAACTGGCGTGCTGACAGATTGATGCTGACGGGAACCGGCCTGGCCCCCAGGGCACTCCAGGCAGCCAGTTGCGTGCAGATCTGCTCGAGAATGTACTCTTCCAACTGCGGCAGCAGCGCTGCCCGCTCGGCCAAGGTGACGACGCTGGTCGGCGGCACGGTGCCGAGCAGGGGGTGATGCCAGCGCAAGAGTGCCTCGGCGCTATGCAGATTACCACTTACCCGCTCGAAAATGGGTTGGTAGTGCAGTTGCAGGCCTTCCCCCGACACGAACGCCTCACGCAGGGCGGATTCCAGCGCACGCTGGCGGTCATCCTGCAGGTTCATCTCGTTGCGGTAGAGGCGGTAGCCGTTGCGCCCTTCCTGCTTGGCACGATACATCGCGGCATCGGCACTGTGCACCAGCGACTCCGCCGTCGAAGCATCGTCGGGGTAGAGGCTGATGCCCAGGCTGCAGCCGACGCGAAACTCCTGTCCCTCGATCACGCAGGGCTCTCGCACGGCTTCCACCAGGCGCTGGGCCACCCGGGCCACTTCGTCCACCTCTTCCAGATCGGGAAGCAGCACGAGGAATTCATCCCCCCCGAGCCTGGCTAGCGTATCGTCCTCACGCAGGCGCAGCTGCAGCCTCTCGGCCATCATCACCAGCAGTTCATCACCGAAAGCATGGCCCAGCGCATCGTTGACCTCCTTGAAGTGGTCCAGGTCGACGAAGATCACCGCCAGCCGGCTCTGGTTGCGATGGGCATGCCGTATTGCCAGCTCCAGCCGGTCTTCCAGCAGGCGGCGATTGGGCAGCCCGGTGAGGGCGTCGTAGTAGGCCAGCTTGCGAATACGCTCTTCATTGTCGCGCAAGTGGGTGATGTCGCTGAACAGCGCAGCGTAATGGGTAGCGGCACCGCTGTCGTCGGTGATTGCCGTGATCGTCAGAAGCTCGAGGTAGAGTTCGCCGTTCTTGCGGCGGTTCCAGATCTCGCCACGCCAGTAGCCGCTGCGCTGAAGGGCATCCCACATCTGGCGATAGAAAGCGGCATCATGACGCCCAGAAGCCAGGAATGCCGGGGTCTTGCCGATCACCTCTTCGGAGGTGTAGCCGGTCATGTGGGTAAAGGCGCGATTGACGAATTCGATACGGTTGCTGGCATCGGTGATGATTATGCCTTCCAGGGAGGAATCGATTACCCGCTCGGCCAGCTGTAGATTCTCCCGCGATTGAGCGAGGGCACGATCGCGCTGTTCCAGCGCATTGCGCAGATCCTGCATGTAGAGGTGTTCGGCGCCGGCCAGCAAATCGCGAAACCCCAGCAGCCCCACCACCTCCTCGGCCTCGTCCAGCACTGCCAGGTGGCGCACGCGATGGTTCATCAGCAGGTCCCGCGCGGCAATCAGGGTATCGTTCTGGTGCACCGTGAGCAGAGGGCGACTGGCCAGGGAATCGATTGGCGTGTTCCCCGGGTGGCGCGCCACGAACCGAACCAGGTCACGCTCGGTGAGAATGCCCAGCTCACCGTCCGCGCACTTGACCACCACTGCATCGCACTCGGAGAGCCGCATCGAGCGTGCCGCCTGGGCCAGACGCTGCCCCCCTTCCAGCACCAGCGCTCGCTGGCGCATGGCCGCCTGGACTTCGCGCAACCGCAGGTAGGGCTCGAGCCCCTGGTTCAGGGCAACGTCTGTCTGCGACAGAATGCCCACCGGAGCTCCACCGTCATCCACCACGAGGAAATGACGACGCCGCTCGGCATTGAAGCGCAACGCGGCTTCGCTGATCGGGGTCGAACGATTCAGGCTCGCGACCGGCTGGTTCATGACTTGGGAAATCGGCAGGCGAACGGCATCGGGGTCGGCGAAATTGACCGCAAGTGCATCGCGTTCCGTCCAGATGCCCAGGGGTTGCCCCGCCTTGACCACGATGATCGAGCTGCACTGGCGTGCCGCCATGCGCTCGGCGGCCATCCACAGCGGCGTCTCGGGTTCGCAGGTCAGAAGCCCGGACTGCATGATGCGTTCGATAGGTAACTCTTGGCTCATGGCGCCTCGCTGGCTGGATATTGCCGCTTGAGTCTTCGTCAATCTCGTACCCAAGAGCAACCTGCACGCTTCCCTGACCTGTTCGCGATCCCTGCCTATTGGAACTGAAATACTCGGAATGTAGCCAATCCGTAACTGCATTTTATCCACTTGGCCCCACTTTGCATCAACGAAGGCAAAAAAAGACCAACGCTCCGCAATATAAACGTAAAAAAATGCACCAAGATCTAAAGTTGTCGTCGGAACGGCCGATAGTGCTTATGGGAGAGGCTGTCTGTCAGGCGGCCTTGGGGAGGATGCTGAAAGAAGGCTTGAAGAAAGCTTCAGCAAGGGCATACATAAGGAAAACACGACATGTCTTCGCCACTGACCGATGCCACAAACGCCTTGAGCACGTCGGCACTGCACGACCTGACACCGCGCCAGCGCAAGGAAACCGTGCTCGCCACACTACCTTCGGCCGGCACCATGCTGGCCCAGGCCGCGAGCCACGGCCAATCGCCTAGCCCAGCCGACCTGGTCGAGCCGATACAACGCATCAACGAAGTGCTTCGCCAGTACGGCGTGGAGTTCGAACTCAACGACACGTCACGGGTCATCACCCGCATCGTTGACCGTGAAACGGGCGATGTACTGCGCCAGATTCCTTCGGAGGAAGTGCTGGCCGTCGCCGAACGGCTGGAAGAGTTGCAGGGGAACTTGATCAGCCTGAAGGTGTAAGTTCACACCTGCATGTTCATGACGTCCTTATAGGCCGTCACCAGGCGGTTACGAACCTGCAGCCCCATCTGGAATGCCACGCTGGCTTTCTGCATATCGACCATGACGTCGTTTAGCTCGACATTGGGATCGCCAGCCTGAAACGCCATGCTCTTGGCCGCGGACGCCTGCTGCAGGCGGTTGATACGTTGTATCGATGCTTGCAGCTCGCCGGCGAAGCCGCCTTGTCCCACCTGAGTGGAAACCTGCTGCCCCTTGCCAACCTGACTGCCGGCCTGGGCCGCCAGGGTCTGCATCTGTGCCAGCGCCGATTGGATGGCCGGTGAACTCATGATCCGCGCCCTCTTTCGCCATTGAGTGTCTGCTACCGCCTTTGGCCGCTGAATCCGACCCTCGGCGAATGTAGAGCAAGGCTAACAGCTTACGAAAACTAACCAAACTGCCAAATGGCAGGTAAAAAAGGGGCTTTTCCCGCCTTTGGACTGGAAGGCGGCTCGCATAATAGCTTCCATCACAGTTGCGCCCCTTGTGGGGCAGCCAGAACGCGGTGAACGGATGCAGTCGATGCCATCTTCCAGCAACATTTTAAAAGCAGCCGATGGCGTTCTCCTTCGGGGGGGCGCATGAGTAACGGTGCCACGACGCAGGAGCGTCAGAACTCCTCGGCCAGCGTGTCTTCCACTGCGCTGCTGGAGCGACTTCAGCAACAGCTTCGCGGAAACCCGCTGATCGCCGTTCTGATCGGCGGCGCCGCCATGATTGCCATCGTGGTGGCCCTGCTGATGTGGGCACGTGAGCCAGAGTATCGCGTCCTTTACAGCAACCTCACCGAGGCCGACGGCGGACGCATCATCAGCGAACTCGAAAGCCGCGGTGTTCCCTATCGCTTCAACGAGGGCGGTACCGCCCTGCTGGTCCCGGGCGACTCCGTACACGGCCTGCGCCTGCAGCTTGCCGAGCAAGGGCTGCCGCGCGGTGGCAATGTCGGCTTCGAACTGATGGACGGCCAGGCCTTCGGTGTCAGCCAGTTTGCCGAGCAGGTCAACTTCCAGCGCGGCCTCGAGGGCGAACTGTCGCGCTCGATCGAATCCCTCGGGCCGGTTTCACGCGCCCGCGTTCATCTGGCCATGGCTCGCTCTTCCGTTTTCGTACGCGATCGCGAACCCGCCAAGGCTTCGATCATCGTGACCCTGGAGCCAGGCCGAGTCATGGGCGATGGCCAAGTGAGCGCCATCGTTCACATGGTATCGAGCAGCGTGCCGGACCTTGCCGCCGAGAACGTCACCGTGGTCGACCAGAACGGCCGCATGTTGTCGACGCCGAACAGCCAGGGCCGTGGCCTCGACGCAACCCAGCTCGACTACATCGCCGAAGTGGAACGCACCTTCCAGCAGCGCATCGAGAACATCCTGGCACCGATCCTCGGTCGTGAGAGCATCAGTGCTCAGGTTGCCGCTCAGATCGATTTCTCGCGTCGCGAGGAAACCAGCGAACGCTATGGCCCCAACCAGCCGCCCAACGAAGCCGCGGTGCGCAGCCGTCAATCCAGTCTCTCCTATAACGGCGGCGACGGCGTGGCGCTGGGCATTCCCGGTGCACTGAGCAACACACCGCCGGGCGTCGCTCCCTCCCCCATCGAAGAACTTCCCACCGATGAGGATGGAGAGCTCACCGAAGAGGCTCAGCAGGGCCTCCAGGCACTGAGCAACTTGAATCAGGACGACGTCATCAACTATGAAGTCGACCGCAACATTCAGCATATTCAGCACCGCCAGGGCCAGGTGACTCGCCTGAGCGCCGCCGTGGTAGTGGACTACCGGGAAGAGCGCAACGAAGAAGGCGAGTGGCACCGTGTGGCACTCAGCGAAGCCGAGATCGCTCAGATCGAGCGCCTGGTGCGCCAGGCCATCGGCTTCTCCCAAGCCCGCGGCGACGCCATCGAGGTGGTCAACAGCCCGTTCAGCCGTATCGTCGAGGAGAGCGAGGAACTCGAATGGTGGCAGTCGCCCGAAGTGCATGCGCTGGCGCTCACCATTGGTCGTTACCTGCTGGTGGCACTGGGCATCCTGCTGGGCTACCTGCTGATCCTGCGCCCGCTGATCAAGCGTCATACCGAGAGACCCGTTCTGGCCACTGCCCCGGGATCCGGCCTGCAGGTTCGCGTGGGTGACGATTCGGAAGCCAGCGAAGGCGAGCTCGAAACGGCCAGGGAAGACGACGACGAACTGCGCCCCTACCAGAAGCCGAAGCGCAAGCGCCGCTCCTCGGCCTATGAGGACCACCTGGCCGAACTCCGTGAACTCGCCCAGGAGGATCCACGCATGATCGCCATGATCGTACGCAGCTGGATGAATAAAGAATGAGCAGTACCAAGACCATGAGCGGCGTACGCCGCAGCGCCATCCTGATGCTGGCTCTCGATGAGGACAGTGCCGCGGAGGTATTCAAGTACCTCGCGCCCAAGGAGATTCAGCAGCTCAGCATGGAAATGGCGGAGATGGACCAGGTCTCCCACGAGGACATGCAGCAGGTCATGATGGAGTTCCATCGCGAGACCGAGGAGTTCATCGCGCTGAACCTCAACTCCAGCGAGCACATCCGCTCGGTGCTGACCAAGGCGCTCGGCAGCGAACGTGCCACCAGCCTGATCGAGGACATCCTGGAGTCCACCGGCACCAGCAGCGGTATCGACTCGCTGAACCTGATGGAAGCCTCCATGGTGGCCGAGCTGATCCGCGACGAACATCCGCAGATCATCGCCACCATCCTGGTTCACCTGGAGCGTCATCAGGCCGCCGACGTGCTCGAGCTGTTCGACGACAAGCTGCGCAACGACGTGGTCCTGCGCATCGCCACCTTCAGTGGCGTCCAGCCGGCCGCCCTGCAGGAGCTCACCGAGGTGCTCTCCGGCATGCTCGACGGCCAGAACCTCAAGCGCAGCAAGATGGGCGGCGTGAGGACCGCGGCCGAGATCCTCAACCTGATGAACTCTTCGCTGGAAGAGACCGCGATCGAAACGGTACGTGCCCACAGCGAGGACCTGGCCCAGAAGATCATCGACGAGATGTTCCTGTTCGAGAACCTCATGGACCTGGACGACCGCAGCATTCAGCTGGTGCTCAAGGAGATCGATACCAACTCGCTGGTGGTGGCGCTCAAGGGCGCCCCCGAAGCCCTCATGGAGAAATTCCTGCGCAACATGTCGCGGCGTGCCGCCGACCTCCTGCGCGAGGACATGGAGGCGCGTGGGCCGATTCGCGTCTCCCAGGTGGAAGCCGAGCAGAAATCCGTTCTTCAGGTGGTGCGCCGCCTGGCGGATTCCGGCGAGATCGTACTGAGCGGTGGGGACGACACCTATGTCTGAGCGGGCGCCCTCCTCTTCCGAACGCCATGCGCCCTGGCAGCGCTGGCAGATGGGCGAGCTGCACGCCGAGAGTGTGGACGAGCAACCTGGCCAGGAGCTGGACCCGGCCGAGCAGGCCAGGCGCCGTGCCGCCTTCCAGCGCCAGGCCGAGCTGAAGGCGTTGCGCGACAAGGTCATGCAGGAAGCGCGCGATGAAGGCTATCAGGCAGGCCTGGAAGCGGGGCGCAGCGAAGGCCATGCACAAGGCTTGAAGGAAGGACGCCAGGAAGCACAGCGTGAGCTCAAGCAAAGCCTTCATGAAGTCGTGACACCGCTCAAGCCACTGGCTGAACAGTTCGCGGACGCGCTCGAGCAGCTCGATGAAGTGATCGCCAACGACCTGGTCGAACTGGCCATGGCGACAGCTCATCAGCTGGCCGGCGAAGCGCTCAAGGCGCGCCCCAAGCAAGTGCTGGAGTTGATCAAGGCCCTGCTGCACACCGACCCCCCGCTGGTCGGCCAGCAACGCCTGTGGCTGAACCCCCAGGACCTGAAGCTGGTCGAGGAGCACCTGGGCAACGAACTGGTCGCGGCAGGCTGGAAGCTGCAGCCCGACGCCCAACTGACCCGCGGCGGCTGCCGTGTCACCAGTGCCAACGGCGAGCTCGACGCCACCTGGGAGAGCCGCTGGGAAGCCGTCAAGGCGCAAGTCAGGCGGCGGCGCTCGGCGACCTCCGCCGACGATAACGATGAGTAATAGAGGCAGGACATGAGCGAAGCTGCGACACCAACCAACACGCATCAGGCACGCTGGCAGCAGACGCTGCAGCATGTCCGCGCGCGCGTGGAAACGGTGCCCGGCTATCGCGCCAGCGGACGGGTGCTTCGCGCCACCGGCATGGTCATCGAAGCCGTCGGTCTGCGCGTTGCCCTGGGCAACGCCTGTCGTATCGAGCTGCTCTCGTCCGGCGGCAGCGAACAGCCCCGTTTCGCCGAGGCCGAAGTCGTCGGCTTCAACGGCGAGCGCCTTCTGCTGATGCCGCTCACGGAGATTGCCGGCTTGATGCCTGGCGCCCGCGTTTTCCCGCTGGGCGATGGCCCGGATCATGCCGCCCGCCGCTTTCCGCTCGGCGAATCGCTGCTGGGTCGTGTCGTCGACGGCAATGGTGAACCGCTGGATGGCCTCGGCCCGCTGGACGACGCCCCTCGCGCCCCGCTCTCCACGCCGCCGCTCAACCCGCTGAAGCGAGCCCCGATCAATGAACAGATCGACGTTGGCATTCGCGCCATCAATGCCCTGCTCAGCGTCGGTCGCGGGCAGCGCATGGGGCTGTTCGCCGGCTCTGGCGTAGGTAAGTCGGTGCTGCTCGGCATGATGGCCCGCTATACCGGGGCCGACGTCATCGTGGTGGGGCTGATCGGCGAGCGTGGCCGTGAGGTGCAGGACTTCATCGACAATATTCTCGGCCTCGAGGGGCGTCGCCGTGCCGTGGTGGTAGCGGCACCCGCCGATACTTCTCCGCTGCAGCGCTTGCAGGGCGCCGCCTATGCCACGCGATTGGCGGAAGGCTATCGCGACCAGGGCAAGAACGTACTGCTGATCATGGATTCACTGACTCGCTACGCCATGGC
The DNA here is from genome assembly GCF_025725665.1 of Halomonas sp. LR3S48. Classification (NCBI taxonomy): domain Bacteria; kingdom Pseudomonadati; phylum Pseudomonadota; class Gammaproteobacteria; order Oceanospirillales; family Halomonadaceae; genus Halomonas; species Halomonas sp. LR3S48. Next base: position 2,771,838 of record NZ_CP107009.1, read on the forward strand.
CCAGCGCGAAATCGCCCTCGCCATCGGCGAGCCTCCGGCAACCAAGGGCTATCCACCCTCGGTATTCGCCAAGATTCCCAGCCTGGTGGAACGTGCCGGCAATGCCGAACGTGGCCGTGGCTCGATCACCGCCTTCTATACCGTACTCACCGAAGGCGACGACCAGCAGGACCCGATTGCCGACTCGGCACGCGCCATTCTCGATGGTCACATCGTGCTCTCGCGCAATCTGGCCGAAGCCGGCCACTATCCGGCCATCGACATCGAGGCTTCAATCAGCCGCGTGATGACCCACATCATCGACGACCAGCAGTTGTCGATGACCCAGGCGTTCAAGCGGCTCTTCTCGCGCTATCAGCGCAACCGAGACCTGATCAGCGTCGGTGCCTACAGCCCCGGTCACGATCCCCAGCTGGACGAAGCCGTTCAGCGCTACCCGCAGTTGGAGCACTTCCTCCAACAGGGCATGAATGAAAACGCCTCGATCGAGGCTTCTCGACAGGTTCTGGCTGAAACCCTAGGAGTCAGACAATGAGTGCATCGTCTCAACTCGCCATGCTGAGTGATCTGGCCCGCGATGCCCGCGATCAGGCGGGCCAACTGCTGGCCGGCGAACGTCAGAGCGAACGTCAGGTGGCCTCCCAACTGGAGTCGCTCAACCGTTATCGGCTCGAATATGCCGAGCGCCTGCAGCAAGCCATGCGCGAAGGCATCGACCCGGCCAGCATGCACAACTACCAGCAGTTCCTGGCTTCGCTGGACATGGCGCTTCAGCGGGCCAGGCAGGCTCTCGATGCCCAGCAGCAACGGGTCCAGCAGAGCCAGCAGCAGTGGCAGCAGGAACAGAAGCGGCTCTCGGCCTACGATACCTTGGTGTCGCGCCGGGACGTCGAGCGGCAGCGCCAGGAGGAGCGCCGCGAACAACGTACCAGTGACGAGATGGCAGCCGGACGGCTATTGCGCCTGAATGCCGGATACGCATCGTGATTCGGCAAAGGAGATAACCATGAATATCCAAATGATCCTGTCTGCCCTGCCGACGCCACTCTCCGGCAAGCCGGAACCCGGCGCTGGCGATGGCCAGTTCGCCCTGGCGCTCAACCAAGCCGCTCAGAACACTCCCGGTCAGGCCGGCAGCACCACGTTCCCGGCCGCCTTCAGCGCCACTTCGGTCGAGGGCCTGCCGCCGCCGACCATGGCGGCACAGCAGGCACTGCTTCAGGCACTGAATGCTCACGCCGGCCAGCAGCTCGATGGCGAGGCCGGGCCTGCCCTGCCTGACGCCGGGTTGAGCGAGATCATGGCACGGCTCGCGCTGATCGAAGGCAGCCATCAGGAGCCGGCCATGGCCGACTTGCCGCCATTACCCGGCCAGCAACCGGCTCCACCCGCTGACGAGATGGCCGTCGAGCTGAGCGAACTGCCCCAGGCTGCCGCCCTGGTGGCGACCGCCGCAGCCGAGACTCAGCGCCCGAGCGCTGCCATTTCCGGCCTGCGCGCCGGAGGAGAGAGCGCCGCACGTCCCGACATGCCCGCCGTGCCCAACCAGGCTGTCCCTGGCAACCCATTGACGGCTCAGTTGGCTGCGTCGGCTACGGCCGCCACCCAGCAAGCCAGTGACGACGCCACCGCGACCGCACGCCCCATGGATTTCACGACGGCCCTCGCCAAGGTTTCCACGCCACAGACCGGTGGCGAGCTGAGAGGAACGTCAACCGACGCTCCGCGTGGCAGCTTCGTGCCGGAATCCGCACCGATGGCACCGTCCTCTGCCAGCACGACAGCGCCGGCCAATGCACCAGCCCAGCCTCCGCTCGCCCAGGCCAGTCTAGCCGCGCCGCTCCAGAGCCCGGCCTGGCCCGGCCAGTTGGGCCAGCAGCTGGTGCAGTTCGCTCGTCAAGGCGGTGAACAACAGGTCGAGATGCGTTTGAACCCAGCCGAACTTGGACCGCTTTCCGTCACCCTCAAGATGACCGAACAGGGGGCTCAGGCCCAGTTCCTGTCTGCCCATGCGCAGGTACGTCAAGTGCTCGAGCAAGCCATTCCGCAACTTCGCGAGGCGTTGGCCGAGCAGGGCATCAGCCTGGGCGAGACCTCCGTGGGAGAGCAGCGTCGGCAGGACGCCCAGGAATTCGCCGGCAATGACGGACAGCGTCGCCAGGGAGCGCAGGCACTGGCCGAAGACGAACTGGCCCAGGCGGGAGATGACATGGGCGTAGTCTCCTCCTCCACGCTTTCGCTGGATGGCCGCGTGAACCTCTACGCTTGAGACAAAAAGCCAAGATAAGCCCTTTCGCGCGGCTTGTTCCTGTCATCAGGGGCCGCGCGCCTTCGGCATACTCTCCTCAACGGCTAGACCAACACTGATAAAGGCAAGGCAATGGCGAAATCGACGGGTGGCTCCTCCAAGCTCCTGTGGCTGATGATACTGCTGGTACTGCTCTCCACGGCAGCTGCCGGAGCGGCCATCTACATGGTCATGAACGATCGCAACGGCGACGACGAGGGTAACCTCCAGACCCAGCAAGTCGAGCGACAGGCGCCGATCTTCGTCAAGATCGACCCGTTCACGGTCAATCTCGCCGACGACAATTTCGGCTCGCGCCTGCTCTATGCCGGCATTTCGCTGAAGGTAGGCAACGACGAGACTCGTGAAATTCTCAATGAGCACATGCCACAGGTCCGTAGCCGGCTGCTGATGTTGTTCTCAGGTAAGCAGGCCAGCGAGTTGACTACGCCGAATGGCAAGCGCCACTTGAGCCAAGAAGTCATCGCCATGCTTTCAGAGCCATTGACCGAGCCCCAGCCGTCCCTGGAGATCCAGGACGTGCTGTTCACCGAGTTCATCGTGCAATAAACGGGGCCCTGGCCACCATGTCCCAAGACGACCTGCTGTCACAGGATGAGATCGACGCCCTGCTCAAGGGCGTCAGCGGCGACGACGAGCCCGTTGCGCGAAGCGACGGTGACTCTCGCGTACGCCCTTATGACCCGGCAACTCAGCATCGTGTCATTCGCGAGCGCCTGCAGGCGCTGGATATCATCAACGAACGCTTCGCGCGGCATTTCCGCATGGGGCTGTTCAACCTGCTGCGCCGTAGTGCCGATATCACCGTCGACTCGGTACGCTACCTGAGCTACAGCGAGTTTTCTCGCAACGTGCCGGTACCGACCAACATCAACATCATCGGCATGAAGCCGCTGCGCGGGTCGGCCCTGATCGTGTTCCCGCCCAACCTGGTATTCATGGTGGTGGATAACCTGTTCGGCGGCGACGGACGCTTCCTGACCAAGTCGGAAGGACGGGAGTTCACCAACACCGAGCAGCGCATCATCCAGCGCCTGCTGCAGTTGGCCATCGACGCCTACGAGGAGTCGTGGAAATCGGTTTACCCGCTGCAGATCAGCTACCTGCGCTCGGAAATGCAGTCGAAGTTCGCCAACATCACCAACTCGCCCAACGAGATCGTGGTAAACACGAACTTCAACATCGAGGTCGGCAATCTTTCCAGCAGCTTCCAGATCTGCATTCCCTACTTGATGGTCGAGCCCCTGCGGGATCTGCTGGCCAACCCGTTGAACGATGGCCATCACGATCAGGATGGTTCCTGGACCAAGCGCATGGCGGGCGAACTGCGTCGCTCCGAAGTGGAGCTGGTCGCCAACTTTGCCGACGTCCCCACCCGGATTGCCCATGTCATGGCGCTCAAGGTGGGCGACGTCCTCCCTCTCGAGCTACCCGAGACGGTCACCGCCAGCGTCGACGGCGTGCCGGTGATGGAGTGCGACTACGGTAGCCAGCACGAGCAACGCGCGCTGCGTGTCATCCGCATCATCGACCATGGTGCACAGAATCCGGTGTCAAAAGACGCCTTCATCAAGGGCGCAGCGCCTCAAGCCAAGGACTTCAAGCATGACTGATCCCAAGAAACCCGATCAGAACGTTTCCGACGACGACTGGGCCTCGGCCATGTCCGAGCAGCATGACAACGAACCTGCGGCCGACGACGACCCCTGGGCCGAAGCCATGGCCGAGCAGGAAGCGGCCGAATCCGCTCCCAGCGCCGAGGACGATCCCTGGGCCGAAGCCCTGGCCGAGCAGGAAGCCGTTGAAGCCGCGGCCGACGAGCCCACGGCAAGCGCGCCCGCCCCTGCGCCCCAATCGGCCGGCGATCGCGTGTTCCGCCCGCTCGACAAGGGCAAGGAAGGCGGTACCGCCCGCGATCTCGAAATGATCATGGACATCCCGGTCAAGCTGACCGTAGAGCTGGGCCGGACCAAGCTGACCATCAAGCAGTTGCTGGAGCTGACCCAGGGCTCCGTCGTCGAACTCGACGGCCTGGCCGGCGAACCGATGGACATCCTGATCAACGGCTACCTGATCGCCCAGGGAGAAGTCGTCGTCGTCGACGACAAGTACGGAATCCGCATCACCGAGATCATCACCCCCTCCGAGCGGGTGCAGAAACTCAACCGATGAGCAATACCGCTTCTTCCGAAACCGCTTCGGGGCTCGAGTCGCTCGCCGTCGGTGGCGATGCCCTGGTGGGCATGGCCACCCTCGGCAAGACCGCCGCGGCCCTGGCGCTGGTCATCGCCATCATCTTTGTCTGCACGGCGCTTCTGCGACGCTGGAACCCCCAGAAGCGCGCGGCTGGCGGCCATCTGCAGGTCATCGGCAGCGCCGCCTTGGGCAACCGCGAGCGGGTGGTGATCGTCGAGGTCGAAGGCACCTGGTTGGTGCTGGGTGTCGGCGGCGGCCAGGTCAACAAGCTGCACGAACTAAAAGCCCCCGTCGAGTCAGGAGAGAATGCTCCGCACTCGGCACCCGAGGGTGAGCGATTCGCGGCTCGCTTCGCACGTGCACTCAAGCAGAATGCCGGCCTGGGCGGTCGCGGGCGGGGAGATGCATGATCGATTCCGCTCGCTCGCTGCGCCTGCTCGCCCTGCTTGTCGCGCTGGTTCTTGCCCTGCTGCCACTGGGTGCCCATGCCCAGCAGATTCCCGGCATCGTCAGCCAGCCCCTGGAGGACGGTGGACAGCAGTGGTCGATCCAGCTGCAAACCCTGCTGCTGCTGAGCTCGCTGGCTTTCCTGCCGGCGGCGCTGCTGATGATGACCAGCTTCACTCGCATCATCATCGTACTCAGCCTGCTGCGTACCGCCCTTGGTACCCAGGCCACGCCGCCCAACCAAGTACTGCTGGGCCTGGCCCTGTTCCTGACCTTCTTCGTGATGTCGCCGGTTATCGGCATGGTCTACGAATCCGCCTGGGTACCGCTGACCGCCGACGAGATCAACTTCGACGAGTTCCTGCAACTGGCCCAGCAGCCCTTCCGCGAGTTCATGCTGGCCCAGACCCGCGAACCCGACCTGGCGCTGTTTGCGCGCCTGGCCGAGGTCGGTCCCATGCAGGGCCCCGAGGATGTGCCACTGCGCATCCTGGTGCCCTCCTTCGTCACCAGTGAACTGAAGACGGCGTTCCAGATCGGTTTCACCATCTTCATTCCGTTCCTGATCATCGACCTCGTGGTAGCCAGTACGCTGATGTCGCTGGGCATGATGATGGTGCCGCCGGCGACGATCTCACTGCCGTTCAAGCTGATGCTGTTCGTGCTGGTGGACGGCTGGCAGCTGATCATCGGCTCGCTGGCGGAAAGTTTCTTCATCTAGGCCGACGTAACAAGACCGAGCCAGGCTCGGCGAGGAGTCGATATGACACCGGAAATGGTCATGAGCATTGCCTACCAGGGCATGCGCGTCACGCTGTTCCTGGCCGGTCCGCTGCTGATCACCGCGCTGCTGACCGGCCTGATCGTGAGCCTGTTCCAGGCCGCCACCCAGATCAACGAGATGACGCTTTCCTTCATCCCCAAGATCCTCGGTGTATTCACCGTACTGGTTCTCGCCGGCCCGTGGTTGATCGGCCTGATCGTCGACTTCACCCGCAACCTCTTCACCAGCATACCCAGCATGTTGATGTGAGCCACACTCTTGAGGTGAGCTACGCATGGTCGAGGTGACCTTCGCCCAGCTTCACGGCTGGCTGGTAGTGCTGCTGTGGCCCTTCGTGCGGCTGCTTGCCTTCTTTTCCGCCGCCCCGCTGTGGGGCCACTCCAGCGTACCCAGGCAGGCCAAGATCGGGCTGGCGTTCCTCATTACCGTTGTCATCGCGCCGGTGCTGCCGCCCATGCCCGACGTGCCGATCATGTCCTGGGCAGGGTTCGGCATCATGGTGGAGCAGATGCTGATCGGCATCGCCATGGGCTTGGTGATGCATGTGACCTTCGCCGTGGTGCAGGCTGCGGGCGAGTTCATCGGCCTGCAGATGGGCCTGGCCTTCGCCACGTTCTTCGACTCCGGCAGTGGCACCAATACCATGATCCTCTCTCGGGTGTTCTACATGATCACCCTGCTACTGTTCCTCGCCCTGGGCGGACACCTGATGGTGCTGGAAGCGTTGGTCACGAGCTTCCATGGCTTGCCTATCGGCATTGGCTCCTTCAACCCTGAGGCCTTCGAGATGCTGGTGCGCTACGGCGGCACCATCTTCGTGGCGGGCATGTCGCTGGCATTACCGCTGGTGGGCTCGCTCTTGATCATCAACCTGGCGATGGGCATCCTCAATCGCTCGGCCCCACAGTTGACGGTCTTCAACATCGGTTTCCCCATGACCCTTACCATCGGCCTCGTGCTGCTGATGGTACTGATGACCGACATGTCACGTTTCCTGCAACGGTTGTTCAGCAACGGCATTCAGTTCCTCTTCTCTCTCATCGAGGCGCTGGCCCCTCTTACCTGAGGCAAAAAAAGCCGCTCCGGCAAGCCGGAACGGCGAAAGAGACCCCATGGGTTTTGCACCTATGAGGTCTGCAGGGAAACGTCAAACTTCAGGAGCGCGGCATCCCTGCCGATGAGCTCACAGATAATTGAACAGCGACAACCCCTTGACGTCGACGAAGGCCTTCTGCGCTGCCTGCAGCCCCACCTGACGCAGGCTGTACTCGGCGATTGCCTCGCTGTAATCGAGGTCGACCAGGTCGGAAAGGGTCTGCTCGTAGTTCGTCATGCGGTTGCCGCCGACGGCATCGATGACCTCCAGCTCATTGAGGCGCGCGCCCATGGAGGCACGTACGGTCAGGACGTTGTCGAGGCTGTTGTCGAGCTCACGCATGGCGGTGCGGAACGTATTGCGAAGCTCGGCCTTCTCGGCCGGAGTAGCGGCCGGGTTCTCGAGTACGTTGAGCGCCTTTTCCAATGTCTTGAAGAGGTCGTGGTTCATCTCGTCGGCAGTCGCAAACCTGACGCCATCACCATCTTCCGGTATGCCCTGCAGTTCGAGCCGTAACCCCCCGACGTTAATCGCCTGCCCGGCCGGGTCATAAGCCTCGTCGTTCTGGGCCGGCACCGTATCGACCCAGTCGCCATTGTCGTCCTGCATCTTCACGGTATACGTATGCGTGACGCCATCGCTGGAGAAATCAACGCGAAACGCACGGCCATGATCCGGGTCGGAGTTATTGACCACTTGCGGACCGGAGAAGGTGACACTGCCCCCGTTTTTCCCGCCGATCACGCCATTCGCATCGAGCTTTCCTGCTTCGGCCAAGTAACCGGCACCACTCGCGACACTATTGAAGATACGGGCTCCATTGTCCGTAATCTTCATCTCGCGTGAGGCGTCGACACGCTGAGCTCGCGCATTGGTGTCGCCTACGTAGTTGACACCGTTACCGTCACGTACAAAGGGAGAACTCGAATCCTGATAGCCGCCAAACAGGTAGCGCCCGTTGCCATCGGTGGCATTGGCCTGACCGAGCAGTGTCTCGTAGATACCGCGCAGCTCCGATGCCACGGACTGCCGGTCGGCATCGTTCAGGGTGTCGCTCGATGCCTGTACCAGCAGCGTCTTGGCGCTGGTGATACCGTCGCTGACGCTGTTGATCACGCTCTCGGCCTGGGCCAGCGAGTTGCGCGCCGACACCCGTGCATCGGCGAACTGCTGGGTCACCGCCTTGGCTTGTGAGACGCCGACCGCCCGCGAGGCCGCCTGCGGGTCGTCGGAGGGATTCACCACGCGTCGACCGCTGGCGAGTTGCTGCCCAACCTTGAGGAAGTCGCTCTGTTGGCGGTTCATGGATGCCACGCTCTGATCGAACATGGTCACGGTGCTGATACGCATCGTACTGGACTCCCTGAAGATCAGTTACGCAAGCCGAGGATGGTGTCGAATACCGTGGAAGCGGTATCGATGACCCGGGCGTTGGCCATGTAAAATTGCTGGTAGCGAATCAGATTGGCCGCTTCCTCGTCCAGATTGACGCCGGATTCGGATTGCTGAACAGCCTTGAGCTGATCGGTGAGCCCCTGGCGGGCATCGAGATTGACCTTGACGATGTTGGTGCGGTTGCCCACGTCGCTGACCATGCCGGCATAGGCCTGGCTGAACGAAGAGCGACCGGCCACCAATGCCTCGCTCTGCAGGTTCTGCAGGGCCAGGGCATTACGGTTGTCGCCGGTACCGGAAGCAGCGACCGAGAGCGAAAGGCTCGCATCCTGCCCCTCCGCCGGCACCTCTTTCACCACGAACTCGATACCATCGATGGCGATACGATCCCCGGCCACGACTCCGACGGCAGGATCGTACGCTTCGCCGTTGACCGTGAAATCATTCGGGTCCGCCGGGGCGGAGACGGTCGTCAGGCCCGCTGCGGTGGATAGAGTGAAGGTATGGGCATTGGCGTCGGTAAAAGCGCCCGACTCGGCTCTCAGGCCGGAAACGCTGAGATTTCCCGATGAGGCGACGAAGCTGCCCGCCGCTATCTTGTCCAGATCGTTGATCCGGGATTCGAAACTGGCCCCTGCGCGACGCACCGGCTGCACTTCGAAGCGGTCGCCGTTGGCTGGCTGGCCGCTGAACTCCAGCGTAATACCACCGAAACTCAGCACACTGCCTTCCCAACTGACCTCATCGGCCGGCACCGCCTGTCCATTGTCCTTGCGAATCACCTGGGGGGGGTCGCCCGGGTTGCCAAAGCGCACCGTATAGTCGGTCGCACGCAGCTTGTCGATATTCACCACGTCGAAGCTCGTACCAACGATCTCCTGGCCTCCGGTGTTACGCGCTAGAGAGTAGGCCTGGGGCTGGCCGATGGAGAAAAAGTCCGCGCCTTGGTTGCCATCGAGATCCTGTCCCAGGCGATGCTGCTCGTTGAAACCGATCGTCAACGATACGGCCAGTTGACCGATCTGGTTCTGGGTCTTGTCCAGCGTTTCCGCACGGAAGGTCATCAGACCGCCAAGGGTGCCGCCCTTGACAGTATTCTCCGGCAACGCCACCAGGTTGCCACCGGAATCACGATAGCCCAGCACGGTACGCTGCGGATCATTGGGGGCATCCATCGCCTCCAGGCGATAGTGATTGGTGCCGGAAACCAGCGGCTGGCCGTTGGGCAAGCTGATGTTGTAGCTCTTGCCGTCCTGGATATCGAGGCGAATGTCCATACGCTCGCTGAGTTCGGCCACCAATTTGTCGCGCTGGTTGAGCAGGCTGTTGGGCGCCTCACCGCTGCGTGCACGAGCCAAGGCAATCTCGCGATTGAGGGTCGCGAGTTGCTCGGTCATGTTGTTGACCTGGGTGACTTCATCCTTGATCTGACCATTGATGCCCTCCTGCATGTCCTGCAGGTAGCTGTCGAAGGCACGGAACTGGGCGGTCATGGTATCGGCGGTGCCGAGTACGCCCTGACGGGCCGCCGGGTCGGAAGGCGCACCGGCGAGGTCTTCCAGCGACGAGAAGAATTTCTGCATCAGCGGCGACAGGCCCGCGTCACGGTCGGCCAGCAGATTGTCGATCTGACTGATCTGGTTCTCGTAGGTCTTCAGCGCACTGGAGGAACTGGTCGCGGCGTTTAGCTGCGCGGCCACGTACTGGTTGAACTGGCGCTGAATGTCATTGACCTGTACGCCGGCATCGGCGCGGCTTTGGCCGAGAATCGTCAGTTCCCGATTGTAGCCGGGCGTATAGACGTTACTGATGTTGTTGCTGGTGGTGTTCAGCGCGTTCTGCGCGGCATTCAAGCCACTCAGGCCGACGGAAAAAATGGTACTCATCGTGTCGTTTCCTTTCGCCAATGCCTTTGATATCGGCCCGTCAGGTCAGAACTTTAATCATTCAATAGCTGAAAAAGACCAGCGAATCTCCGCGCTGCTGCATCGGTCCCATGCTGTTCATGACCGCAATCAGCTTGTCGGCGTAAGCCGGGTCGGTGGCGTAGCCACCCGTCTGTAGCGCCCTGGCAGCCTGCTCGGCATTGCCCGCGGTCGTGACTGCCGCGTAACGGGGATTGTTGCCGATCAACCGCGCATAGTCGGTGAAGGCTTCTTCGAAGGAGCCGTAGGCGCGGAAGGTATCGACCACTCGTGTGCGCTGGCCATTGATGTACTCATGGGTGACCACGTCGGTAGTGCGTCCCTGCCAGTTGCTTCCCGCCTTGATGCCGAACAGGTTGTAGCTGTTGCCACCGTCAGCAGTGGCGATCTCGTGGCGCCCCCAGCCGGTTTCCAGCGCCGCCTGGGCCAGGATCAGTTCGGCCGGCACACCGGTTTTGCGGCTGGCGGCCTGGGCAGGTGCCGAGAGGCGTTCCATGAAGCGCTGCACGTGCTCGCCTGCGGCTGCATTCGTGCGAGACGCCTGGGGAGCCGCGAGGTTGCCCTGGGCCGACATCGCTGCCTGTGCGGCAGGTGCTGCGTCGGGCAACACGGCATCGAGCGCCGACATGAAGCCGCCACGCACCGCCTCGAGTTCCTCGAGGAAGCTGGCTGGCGTCGTTATCGCTTCGGCCTCACGCCCAGTCGTATCGTGCTCATCACCATGCGTTTCCTCTTCGCTCGCCGGTTGCAGGGCATCCTGAAGCACCCTGGGCGTACCGCGAGGAATACCGGCGATGAGTTCGCCGAGTTCCCGGTCGGCCACACCGGACCGGGAAGGCGAAATGCCCATCTGCCCTTCCAACTGCGCGACGAGATGGTCAGCCAGGCCGATGCCACGCCCGGCCATGGTCTGAGCCCATTGCTGGTCGAGCATCGACTGGTAGAACTCGCCCTGCTGGCTGTCGAGCAGGCCACCGTCGGGAATGGTGTCGCGCATGCTCTTGAGCATCATCTGCAGGAACAGCGCCTCGAACTGCTGGGCGGCGCCGCGCAGGCCGGCCGCGCTATCCTGACGCGCGGTGTGCTTGAGCCGCTCGAGCCCTTGTACATCGAGGGCGAACTGGCCGGTGGCGTCCTGGATGCTCATCAGATGATCTCCAGGTCGGCGCGCAGCGAGCCGGACGCCTTGAGCGCCTCGAGTATCGCCATCAGGTCAGAGGGCGTGGCACCAAGCGCATTGAGCGCATTGACGACATCCACCAGGTCGGCCCCCTCGACCACTCGCAGATAAGCGTCCTGCTCCTGAATCTCGATTTCGGTATCGGGTACCACCACCGTCTCCCCTTGGCCGAAGGGAGCTGGCTGGCTGACCAGGAAGCGCGGGTCGATCACGATGGAGAGATTGCCATGGGCGACTGCCGCGCGATGCAGCTTGACCGCACTGTTCATGACCACCGAGCCCGTGCGGGCGTTGAAAATCACCTTGGCCGATGCTTCCGTAGGCGTGACCTGGATATTTTCCACCTGGGCCATGAAGTTGACACGAGAGTTGGCATTCATCGGCCCGTCGAGTGCGATGACGCGACCGTTCATCGCTGCCGCCACTGGCCGGCCGAATTCGTTGTTGATGGCATTGACCACGCGCTGCACAGTGCCGAAATCGGACTCCTTCAACTCCAGCTCGAGCAGCCCGCCATTGCTGCCGAGGTCGAGCGGCACCTCACGCTCGACCATGGCACCACCGGCAATGCGTCCACCTGCCAGCTGGTTGACCTGTACCGAAGCACCTCCCGCCGCCGCCCCGGCCCCCCCGACCAGAAGATTGCCCTGGGCGATGGCGTAGGTATCGCCGTCGGCGCCTTTCAGCGGCGTCATCAGCAACGTGCCGCCACGCAGGCTGCGAGCGTTACCGATCGAGGAGACGTTGACGTCCAGACGCTGCCCCGGACGCGAGAACGGTGGGAGGTCGGCGGTTACCATCACCGCGGCCACGTTGCGCAGCTGCATGTTGGTGCCCGGCGGCACGGTGATGCCGAGCTGCGAGAGCATATTGGTCAGGCTCTGTCCGGTGAAGGGAGCCTGCATGGTCTGGTCGCCAGTACCGTCGAGACCGACCACCAGGCCGTAGCCAACCAGTTGGTTGTCGCGTACGCCGGCGAAGCTGGCGATTTCTCGTATCCGCTCGGCCTGTACCGGCAGCGCCAGCATGAAGAGCCCCAACAGCAGCAGCACTCTCGCCAACACGGTCATATGCCTCATATCCCGGTTCATCCCGATCTGCTTCATTGTTCGCCCCCGTGCGCTTCCATCAGAAAGGCGAAATGTTCAGGAAGAAGCGCTGCATCCAGCCCATGTACTGCGCCTCGTTGATGTAACCATTGCCAACGTACTCGATACGGGCGTCGGCCACGGCCGTGGAGGGCACCGTATTCTGGCCGGTGATGGTGCGCGGGTTGACCACACCGGAGAAGCGGATGAATTCGACGCCCTGGTTGATCGCGATCTGCTTCTCGCCACGCACGCGCAGGTTGCCGTTGTGCATCACCTCGAGTACCGAGACGGTAATGGTGCCAGTGAAGCTGTTGTTGGCCTGGGAGCCGCCACCGCCCGAGAAGTCGCTCTCGCCCGAGAGCTCGAAACCGTACTCGGCCAGGCGCTCCAGGGCATCGGGCATTCCGGCCAGATCGAGGCCGGCCGACCCATTGCGATCCATGTTCGAACGCGCGTTCTTACTGGCACTGACCTGTTCATCGAGCACGATGGTCAGGATATCGCCGACCATGCGCGGGCGGCGGTCCTCGAACAGCGGCTGGACCCCGCGATGCGCCTGGTAGATGGAGCCATTGGCCATCCGCGGCGGCGGCTCGACGATGTTGATCTGCTCCTGCTCACCCACCACCGAGGCACGCGGCACCTGGGCACAACCGCCCAGAGCCAGCATTACGATAGCTAGGATCGCCGTGATCACTCTCCACCCCGAGTTAAAACCCGTACCTTTCATTCTTACTCGCTTCCGGCCGAACGCTTCAGGCCAAGATGTTTCATTGAACGTCGATCACAGCTGGCTCAGGCGCGCCAGCATCTCGTCACTGGTCTGCACGGCACGGCTGTTGATCTCATAGGCCCGCTGGGTCTGGATCATGCTGACCATCTCCTCCACCACGTTGACGTTGGAGGTTTCCACATAACCCTGGAAGAGCCTGCCGGCGCCATTCATGCCCGGCATGGCCTCGTTACGCGGACCGGAAGAGGTGGTTTCCCGGTAGAGGTTGCCACCGATACTCTCCAGTCCTGTCGCGTTGACGAAGGTCGAGACGGTGATCTGCCCCACTTCCAGCGCCTGGTTGACGCCGGGCTGGGTCACCGAGACGATGCCGTCCTCACCGATGGAGATCGACAGTGCGTTGTCGGGGATGATGATGGCCGGCTCGAGCGGATAGCCGTTGGCGTTCACCATCTGGCCATTCTCGTTGAGCTGGAAGCTGCCATCGCGGGTGTAGGCAGTGGAACCGTCCGGCATCAGCACCTGGAAGAAGCCGTTACCGTTGATTGCCAGGTCACGCGAGTTCTCGGTCTGCTCGAGCCCACCCTGGCTGTGCAGGCGCTCGGTGGCTACCGGGCGCACGCCGGTGCCGACCTGCATGCCCGAAGGCAGCCGGTTCTGCACGTCGTTCTGCGCGCCGGGCTGACGCAGGTTCTGATAGAGAAGATCCTCGAACACCGCGCGCGAGCGCTTGAAACCATTGGTACTGACGTTGGCCAGGTTGTTGGAGATGACATCCAGCTTGACCTGCTGGGATTCCAGACCGGTCTTGGCCGTCCATAGTGACTTGATCATGATACTTTTTCCTCGACCCTACGGGCCATCAGCCCTGGATGGAAAGCAGGTTGTTGGCCCGCTGGGCATTTTCGTCGGCGGTGCTGATCGCTTTCATCTGCATTTCGTAACGCCTGGCCACGTCGATCATGGCGACCATGGCCTCCACCGCGCTGACGTTGCTGCCTTCCAGCGAACCACTGACAAGACGGGCTTCGTCGTCGCCTTCCAGCGCCGCGATTTCGCCCTCGGCATTGGGTGGCATACGGAACAGGCCGTCCTCACCGCGCAGCAGGTTCCGCTCTGGCGAGACCAGCTTGAGGCGGCCCACGTCGACCAAGGCCTCGGGGCCCTCCCCTTCGCCAATGGCGCTGAGGGTTCCGTCGGCACCGATGGAGACGCTCGAGCCAAGCGGCACGACGATGGGACCGCCGTCGCCGATGACAGGGCGACCCACCACGGTGACCAGGCCGTTGCCGTCTACCTGGAGATCACCGCGGCGAGTATAGGCCTCGGTCCCGTCGTCCGCCTGCACGGCGAGCCAGGCGTCGCCTTCCAGCGCCACGTCCAGCTCGCGTCCGGTATGGGTGATCGGCCCCGGGCTGAAGTCGCTACCCGGGGTGGTCGCCGCGACTGAAACGCGGGTTGGTAGCATACCGTCGCCCTGTACCGGCACGGCGCGCATGGCATGCAACTGGGCACGAAAGCCGCTGGTTGAGACGTTGGCCAGGTTGTGGCTGACCACCGACTGCTGGTCCATGCTCTGCTTGGCCCCGCTCATGGCGGTATAAAGGATGCGGTCCATGACTCGGCTCCCCTAGCGCTTGGTATAAGCGCTTAGCGCAGGTTGATCGCGGTTTGCAGGAGTTCGTCCTGGGTCTTGATAGTCTGCGAGTTGGCCTGGTAGGCCCGCTGCGCCACGATCATGCTGACCAGCTCACGCGCCATGTCGACGTTGGAGGTCTCGACCGCACCGGAGACGACTCCGCCCAGCAAGCCGGTACCCGGAGCACCGATCAGTTCCTGGCCCGATTCGTTGGAAGCCCGCCAGACGTTGTCGCCGGCCGGCGTCAAGCCCTCGGGATTGCGGAAGCTGGCCAGGGCGATTTGACCGGCGGGGCGCGACTCCTCGTTGGAGTAGTTGCGCATGATGGTGCCATCGTCGTTGATGGTAATGCCCACCAAGGTGCCGGAGGTGTAGCCGTTCTGGGTCAGGCTACTGACGGTAGAGGTATTGCCGAACTGAGTGGTGCCGGCCAGATTGAGATCGAAGGTCAGATCATCCGGCCCGCCACCGAGATAAGTTGCCGAGTCGAACGTGACCCCCAAGGTACCGTTCGCAGGAGTGATCAACTGACCGTTGGCATTGAACTCGAGATTGAACTCTTCGGGGTTGGCGCCATTCATCAGGGCCTGGCCATCCAGAGTCATCTTGGCAGTCCACTGGTTGGCACCGGCCTTCTCGTAATAGACGGTGATATTGCGCGGGTTACCCAGTGAATCGTAGATAGTGAAGTTGTTGGAGTAGTGGTAGTCGATCATGTCACCACCTGCGGTCTCGACCGTGCTGAGGTCATCACCGATTACCTTGCGCGCGTCCAGGTTGATGGTGGTGCCGACACGAGTAGTAGCACTCGCAGCCAGTTCCTCAGCCGAGACGTTCAGCGGCACCGGCTGGCCACCCACCTGCACCTGGCCGGCGGCATTGAGGCCGTAGCCCATGATCCGGAAGCCCTGAGCATTGATCAGGTTGCCGTCGGAGGTCATCGAGAGCTGGCCGTTGCGCGAGTAGACCACCTCACCGCTGCTGTCCATGAAGCGGAAGAAGCCGTTACCGGCTACCGCCAGGTCCAGGTTACGGTTGGTGGATTCGATATTGCCCTCGCTGAAGTTCTGCAGCACGGCGGATACCCGCGTGCCCAGCCCCACCTTTGAGTTGGCGAACACGTCGGAGAATTGGACGTTGGAGCCCTTGAACCCTACGGTCTGGGAGTTGGCAATGTTGTTGCCGATCGCGCCCAGCTTTTGAGCCTGGGAGTTCAGGCCGCTCAATGCTTGTGAAAAACTCATTTTTCGTTCCTCTGCCTACCGCTGAAAGTGCCGCTATGCGCGGTTCTTTTATGCTGCGTATGCTGTATCAATGGATGAAGAGTCAAAGAATCTGTTTGACCTGATCGAGGCCGACCTGGCCATAGACGGCACCCAGGTCCAGCTTCACTCCCCCGTTCTGGCCCGGGGGCGTTACCCCACCGACCACGGCGTAGTTGAGCGTGGTGCCATTCACCGTCTTGTCGCCACTGGTGGCTTCGACGCGCACGCGATAGGAGCCCGAGGCGGCTGCCTCGCCCTCGCTGGTACGGCCATCCCAGGTGAACGACTCCACTCCCGCCTTGGCCGGCCCAATGTCGTAGCGGTTGATCACCTGCCCACTGGCATTGGTGATCACTACTCTCACGTTGTCGGCCGACTGGGGCAGCTCGATGCCGAACGGTGTAGTGTGCAGCTCACCCTCCTCGCCATGCTCTAGCAGCACTCGATCTCCAGGGACCAGCACCCCCTTGCCGATCAAGCCGGTGGCCTGCAGTGTCTGGCCAGCATTCATCTGGTCGGTGATGCCGCTCAAGGTCTTGTTGAGATCCTCGATGCCGCTGACGGTATTGATCTGCGCCAGCTGGCTGGTCATCTCATGGTTGTCCATGGGCTCGAGGGGATCCTGATGCTTCATCTGGGCAATCAACAGGGTCATGAAGTTGTTGCGCAAGTCAGCGGACTGGCTGGCATCGCGAGCGGCTGGGCCACCCTGGTTCAGGCGCGTGACGACATTCGCATCGATGGTATTGGACATGACGATCAGCCCTCGCCCAGCGTGAGTGTCTTGAGCATCATCTGCTTGCTCGTGTTCATGACCTCGACGTTGGCCTGGTAGGAGCGCGAGGCAGAAATCATGTTGACCATTTCATGCACCGGCTCGACGTTGGGCATCGACACATAGCCTTCTTCGTTGGCCAGCGGATGCTCGGGGCGGTACTCCATGCGCAGTGGCGAGGGGTCCTCGACCACTTCACGCACGCCGACACCGCCAATGCCTTGCCCACCTTGCAGGCGCGACTCGAACACAACTTGTTTGGCCCGGTAGGCCTCGCCGTCAGGCCCGGCAACGCTGTCGGCGTTGGCCAGGTTGCTGGCGGTGACGTTCATACGCTGCGACTGGGCGCTCATGGCCGAGCCGGCGATATCGAACACGGAAAACATCGACATGGTAAGATCTCTCTTCGTCTGATCCGGTCTGTTATTCCGGCTGCATGGCGTTCTTCAGCCCCTGGATGCGGCTGTTCATGAGGGTCAGGGCCGCCTGGTAGCGCACCGTGTTATCGGCGAACTGGGTCCGCTCGCGGTCCATGTCCACGGTATTGCCATCCAGACTCGGCTGGTCGGGAATGCGATAGAGCAGCTCGTGCCTGGGCGTCGCCACGGCACGGCCCGACAGGTGCCCTTCGGCGGTGCGCGCCAGCGACAGACCACCGCCCGCCGAACGCCCCTGTTCGACCGCCTTCTTCAGTTCACTGGCGAAATCGATGTCGCGCGCCTTGTAGTTCGGCGTATCGGCGTTGGCGATATTGCTCGCCAGGACCTGGTGGCGCTGCTGACGCAGGCCCAGCGCCTGCTGATGGTAATTAAAGGCGGCCTCGAGCTGGTCGATCATGCCGGCACTCCCCCGTACGAACCCAGTGGATGACATGCGGAACTTCTTGAGGTTGAAGAATAGCCACGCCACTGTCATTTCAATGGCAGGAACAGGCCCGTTTTCCTCGTTCATTTCCGCTGTTTCACTCCGGAGGAGCCAGCTAGAATCCAGCCATTACTCTCATGCCGGACGGCCTTGCCCCATGCGCCTGACCCGCTTTGCCCTGCTGCTCTCGCTATCGATGCTCGGTTTCATGACGATCGCGACAGCCTCGGCCGACGACACCGAACTACTGCAGACAGTGCACGGCTTCCTGCATGAGGAAGCTCGGGCCTTGGGCGACGAACTCGTCATCGAACTGCACCCGCCCTCCGCCAGGTTACCGGCCTGTGAATTCCCCGAGCCGTTCCTCACGCGCCCGGGAGAAGTCCCTCTGGGGCGTGTTTCCGTGGGCGTACGCTGCGGCACCGACGGCCGCCAGGTACGTTACCTGCAAGCAGAAGTTGGCGTGGTGGGTGAATATCCGGTGCTCGCCGCCCCGCTGTCGACGGGTGAGGCCGTACGCCGCGACCACCTGGAGATGCGATCGGGAAATCTTGCCGACTTGCCGAACCGCACCTTGCTCGATATCGATGAGATCGTCGGTCAGGTGGCGACACGCCCACTCGCTCCCGGCCAGCCTCTGCAGGCCCACCAGTTTCGCAGCCTGCCGCTGGTGGAGAGAAACCAGCGTGTCGTGGTCGAAGCCAGAGGGTCGTCGTTCCGTGTATCCCGTGAGGGTCAGGCCCTGGAGCCTGGGGCCTTGGGCGACCGCATAAGGGTTCGCTTCGATAGCCGCGAGGTTGTGACCGCCGAGGTAGTCGGAGAGGGCACCCTTGCCGTAGACTTCTGAAACCGACCGCAACAAGCTGACGAGTGCGTCCGACAAGCAAAGGCATGTCCGCCCGGGAAACTTATGCCGAAAAAAGGCCTAAAGTTATCCAGCGCGTTGCCGATAGCAGAGGAAAGCATTCGGTCATGAGGCCATTATCGTGAAAATCAACAACCAGAACCCCCTGACTCGCCCGGCCCAGACGACGCCGCGCGAGGAGACTCAGCCAGTCAAGGGCGCCTCTCCTGCGGGACAGCAGGAGCCCGGCCCGTCGGCCGCCACCCATCTCAGCCAGAAGGCTGCCGATACCTCACGTGACGTCGACATGGCGCGGGTCGAGGAGATTCGCGAGGCCATTCGCGATGGGCGGCTGGAAATTCGTGCCGACCGCATCGCCGACGCCCTGATCGAATCCCTGGCAGCGGAGAGCCGCGGGGAATGAGCCTGACGAAGCTTCTTCAGGAACAGCAGCAGCGCCTGGGCGGCGTCATTGAACTGCTTCAGCAGGAACGCTCCGTGCTGGCCGAGGCACGAATCGACGGCAACGCGCTCGGCGAGATCGCCGAACGCAAACAGACGCTGCTGGCGAAGCTCGAGGCCAGCGAAACGCTGCGCCAAGGCGTACAGCAGCGTCTGGGCTATGCCAATGGGGCGGAAGGCGCTCGCCAGGCGGCAGCCGATGCCGGCTGCGAGCGCGCCTGGACACACACGCTGGAGCTGACCCGTGAAGCCCAGCGCCTCAATACGCTGAACGGAAAACTGGTGGAACTGCGCATGGAGCAGAACACCCGCCTTCTGACGTTCATGCATCAGGCCGCCGAGAAGACCGTATATCGCGCCAGTGGGCGTGTTGCCGCCCAATCGGGACGCATCAACGCTTCTGTCTAGTACCGCCCCCAGCACTCCGCCTCTTCTCTTGTTTTTTCGCTTCCCTGTCTATCGGGCGGGAAATCAACGCCTCTGGCCTTTGCACATCGCTGGCGGTAATTTTCACGCCGTGTGCCGATCGCTCAAGCTCCCCTGCTGCAACCAGAAACTCCTCGTATAGTAGCTTGCCATTCATCTAGGCAAGCGCAATATCGACTGACTGTGAGCCTCTACCAGAGGCTGTCGATCAGATCATCGTCGAAGGTTGTAATCACCACGGTATTGCGCCCATCTGCCTTGGCTTGGTAGCTCGCCTCGTCGGCGCGGGCAAGCACGACCTCCGCCGATTCATCCCCCTCTTGCAGCGCCGTGACCCCCATGCTGAGCGTGATGCTGTAGGTCTTCTCCTCATTGGTCACGGTGACTTCGGATACGGCACGCCGTAAGGACTCTGCAATTTCGCCGGCCTGCTTGAGCGTACAGCTGGGCAACAGGACGGCGAACTCATCCCCACCCTGACGGGCAACATGGTCGCTGCGTCGCACTTCCCAGGCCACAACCTGGGCGACTCGCCGCAACATTTCGTCACCCAGGGCGTGTCCACCCTCATCGTTGATCGGCTTGAAGTGGTCGAGGTCGAACAGGATCAGCACCGAGGGAGTGCCGGTCTTGGAATACTCCGCCAACGCCTCCTCGAGGCGTCGCTCGAAACCACGCCGGTTGAGGAGCCCGGTCAAGGGGTCGTGTTCGGCTTCCCAGCGCTGCAGCGCCTCCTGCTGCCGTCGCTCGGTGATGTCCTTGACCATGCCCACGAAGCCCAGCGACTGCTCGTTGCCCTGCACCTGACTGGCATGCACCTCGACCCACAGGGTAGCCCCGTTCGGGTGAAGGAAACGCATTTGACGCACGAAGTCGTTGCCGGTCGCCAGGGTATGGCGCCACATGTCCTCGGCGCCCCGCTGGTCAGCGGGATGGATGCGCTCCCACCACTCCTTGTTGCTATGCAGCGCATCGAGTCCGAGCATCTCGAGAAGCGCCGGGTTCAGATAGTTGAGGCGACCGTTCAGATCCGCCACGAACATGCCAATGGGAGTAGAGCCGAGCACAGCGTCGAGAAACGCCTGGCGATCGCGCAGGTGTTCCAGCGCCGCCAGTCGCTCGTGCTCGAGCCGGTTGAAGCTACTGGCGACCTGACGCAGCTCATGCATGTTGGTTGAGAGTTCCAGATAGCGCCTCTCGCCCGCCCCGACCTGGGCGATCTGCCGCTCGAGACGATGCAAGGGACGCAGCAATCGCCTGACCAGCAAACGCATGGCGACCAGCATCATGCCCGCCAGTATCAGCCAGGCCCACCACAGTCGGCCCAGGAAATCGCCCAAGGGTTGTCGCACCTGGGCCTGGGGCACTGCCACCTTGACGACCCAGTTAGCCGGCCAGATCTGGCGATACGACATGAGAGCCGGAGTACCGCTACTTCCCTTGGCGACCGTCTCGCCCTGCCAGCCGTCCAGTGCGAGCTGCAGCATGGGCAGATCGCTTGGAACATACCCTTGTTCCGCCGGCGGCTGGCGGCGCGGATGAAAGAGACGCTCGCCCTCTGCGGTGTATACCGATACGTAGCCATCCTCGCCCAAGCGGATCGTCTCCAGCCGGCGAAACAGTCCACCTTGAGCAAGGTTGATCATACCGCCGACCACACCGGCAAAGCGCCCTTGCTCATCGAAGCGCGGCACCAGCATGAGCACCAGGGAATCGCCGCTCGCCCGGCCGATGAAAGGGCGGCTCACGTAGGGCCATGGTGAATGCCGAACCATGCGGAAATATTCCGTATCGGCGGTTTCAAGCCCCACTCGTCCCGGCACGACGGGCCAATCCGCAACGACGCGGCCCTCTGCATCGGTCACCATCAACCCTTCGAACCACTCCATCAGCACCTGACTATTCGTCAACCGGGACGGCAGCTCATCCCCTTCGGCATCGCGCAGAGCCCGCTCGAGTCGCTGGAGCGCACCCAACCTGCGGTCAACCTGCCGGGTGAGGTCATCGGCAATCAGCCGCGACTCATAGCGCAGATGCGAAAGATTGGCGTCGTCGACGAGCCCCTTGCCGAACAGCCAGGCCAGTACCAGAACGACGCCGACGATCACCAGCCAAGTCATGGCCAGTCCAGCAAGGAGGCGCCCCTGCAGCGAGCAGATCGAGCGAGCCAGGGACGCGATAGGTGCCATCACGTGCAATAAAATCCCCTTGGGTAGAGGTAGAAAATAGCCTGTCGGCTTCGGTTTGGCAGTTGCATGCTACCTTTCCCTGGCTGTCCCACAGAGGGCGGAACTAACTTCGTTATCGGCACGACCGAAGCGAACTTGAGCCTTACAAAGGCATCAAAGCATGTTACCCAACTGAACGCCCTCACTCCTCAACGCAATCAGCCAGTAGGGCGCCGTTGCTCAAGTCCTGACGAGACAGGACGATATAGACCTGAAGTGATCCGAATTCCACCTTACCGAAGCCGCCCAGATGACCGAAAAAGGTAACCGCCCTCCGGGCAAGCACTTGCATGTCCTGGCCCAGCATCCGGCCCGGCTGGTGCAACACGCCTTCGAGCAAAGCCAAACCGGCATGGTCATCACCGATGGCGATGGCATCATCATGCTGGTCAACGATGCCTTCTGTCGCATCGCGGGCAGCGACGGTGACGAAACGACTGGGTGGCCGATAGAACATTTCTATCTTTCCCGGCGCACGCCTTCACAGCTGCCTGTCACCGCTGACACAGCATCGGGCCTGACGCATTCCTGGCAACAAGAAGTCCTCTGCCGTCGCGCCGACGGTGAGTCGCTGCCGGTCTTGATGACGGTCGACGCCCTGCTCGACGAACACCAGCAGCCACGCCACTTTCTGCACACCTTCGTCCAGCTCACCAGCGCCAACGGTGGAATGCTCGACGACCGTCACTGGATACACATCGACCCCATCACGGGCCTGCCCAACTGGCTGCTGCTGCGAGACCGCCTGAGCCATGCGCTGGCCCAGGCCGAGCGCGCCGACACCACCCTTGCGCTGCTGTTCATCGATATCGACCGATTCAAGAACCTGAACGATACGATAGGGCATATCGAGGGGGACCGCTTGCTGGGCGAGCTGGCCCAACGCTTGCAGCGTGAGGTGCGCAACAAGGATACCCTGGCGCGGCTCGGTAGCGACCAGTTCGTGGTGCTGCTGGAGAAGGATGGAACCGCCGAGTCGGCGCAGTTGGTTGCTGAACGCCTGCAGGAAGCCCTGGAACCGCCATTCACGTCAGGGGATCGCTACCTGCTGATGACGGCATCGATCGGCATCGCGCTCTACCCTACCGATGCGGAGGATGTCGAGTCGCTGCTGGCGGCCGCGCGCAGCGCCATGTTCATTGCTCGCAAGAAGGGACCTGGCCGCCTCGCCTTCGTCGACCATCGATTGACGGCGCAACTCAAGGAAAAGCACCGGCTCGAAAGCCTGCTCAGCGAAGCCGTCCATATGCCGAATCAACACTTCGAGCTGCACTACCAGCCGGAGCTCGATCGGCACAGCCTTCGCTGTACTGGCATGGAAGCCGTGCTGCACTGGAGACTCCCCAAGCGCTGGCAACATCCACCGGGGCATTATCTGGATATTCTCGCCCGCCTGGGGCTTGGCGTACGACTCAACCGCTGGATGATCCAGACGGCGATAGCCGATCATCGCCGCTGGCACGACACCGACTCACCTCTGGGAAGGCTGCCGGTTTCCATTCAGCTGTGTGAATCGCACCTGGCACAGGACACCTTCGACCATCGGCCACTGGACCATTTCCTGCGACATCAGGAAGTGAGCGCCTTCGACTGGCTGACACTGAAAGTTCCCGCCCAGGGCCTTGGCGGCGACCTCGACAAGGCCACCCATCTGCTGAAGCGGCTCGAGCGGCTCGGTATCCGCCTCGCCGTCGAGGGATTCGGCAAAGACTCCGTGGATCTTTCGTGGCTGTCTCGCCTGCCCTTTTGCAAAGCCACCATCGATGCCCAGTTGGCCGGTATTCACCATGATGGGCGGCGCCTGGTGGAAGCATCGTGCCGCATGCTCAATGCCCTCGATATCGAGCCCGTGATCGTCGGTATCGACAATGAAAGCGTGGCAACCAACCTGGAGGCGGTTTCCGCACGGCTCGTGCAAGGCAACCTGTATGGCCCGGCCATGACGGCGGAGGCATTGACGTCATGGCTCGAAGAGCATGGACCAGCCGACGCATGACAAGACGCGAGCCGGCCGGGAGTCGTCACTAGACGACCTAGCCACTTCGCGCCAGGTCCAGCTCATCGGGAAAGCGCGGCGGAAAAGCCGAGAGATAAGTGTGACTGACCCGCAACACCCTGGCATCGTCATGCTTGCCGCCTGCCAGTTGAAAACCCACGGGTAGGCCATTCGGCGTAAAGCCGCAGGGAACGGATGCCGCTGGCTGCTGGCTGAGGTTGAAAGGATAGGAGAACGGCGCCCACTCCTCCCAGTCGCGCATGCCGGTATATGGCGGCACGTCGAGATTGAGAGGAAAGGGGCTCACTGCCACTGAAGGCGTCATGACCAGGTGGTAACGCTGATTAAAGTGTTCGAGCCTCTCCGTCAGACGCGCCCGCTCCTTGAGAGCGTAGAACATGTCCAGCGCACTCAGCTGTTCGGCCCGCTTCGCATCGGCCACCAGGCCGGGGTCGAGCAGCCGTCGCTGGCGCTCGCCGTGCTCGCGATACAGCGCAAGTGACGCAGTGAACCAGAGGGTATTGAAAATACGTATGGGCGATTCGAAGCCGGGGTCCACCTCCTCCACTTCGGCCCCGAGGTCCGCAAGCCGGCAGGCTGCCTTGCGGACACATTCGGCCACCTCCGGCTCCACCCGGGCATAGCCCAGCGTGGGCGAATAAGCGATTCGCATGCCCTCGATCCCCCGCCCAAGCTCTTCTCCCCAATCATGGGGTTGCCCACGCAAGGCGTAAGGGTCTCGATAGTCGTACCGCCCGATCACGTTCAGCATCCTTGCCGCATCGGCTACGGTTCGAGTCAATGGCCCCAGGTGGGAGAGCGAGGCCTCCTTGGAACGCGGCCATTCCGGCACCCAGCCAAAGGTGGGCTTGAAGCCGAACACGCCGCAGAATGACGCGGGTATGCGGATCGAGCCGCCTGAATCGCCGCCCTGATGCAGCACTCCCATATTGAGCGCCGCCGCGACCGCCGCACCGCCCGACGAACCGCCCGGCGTCAGACCAGTGTCCCATGGGTTGGCCGTCGCGCCGAAGACTCGATTATCGGTAATGGCCTTCCAGCCGAATTCCGGTGTATTGGTCTTGCCCAGGATTACCGCACCCGCCTCGCGCAGCATACGCGCCGGTGGGGAGTCCCGCTCACAGGGGGCGTTCGATTCCGTCAGCGATCCCTTGCGCGCCGGCAGGCCGCGAGATTCGGTCAGATCCTTCAACGAGACGGGAATGCCATCGATGCAGCTGTATGGACGCCCTTCGCGCCAGCGTCGGGTCGAAGCCTCTGCGGCCGCTTCTGCCCCCTCCCTGTCGACCACGACGTAGGCATTGACGCTAGCGTTGAAGCGATCGATACGCTCGAGTGCAGCTCGCGTTGCCTCCAAGGGAGAAGCCGCGCCACTTTCGAAAAGCTGGCGAAGCTGACCTGCATCCATGGTGCCGAGATCGGTATCGCTCACAAGAACCTCCGTTTTTCCAGTGAGACCTCCTACCCTGATCACGACTCCCAATCCGGCAACAGCCAGCACGGAGTCGCGGCATGTCCGTCCGTGCCCATAACGTAGACGACGAAGCGCGAGAATGACGGAGCGAATGCAGCCAACTTTGTATCTTCATGTATCAAGGAGCTAACCTTGGTTAATAGATACGAACAATGGCAAGGAAAGGAAATGAACAAGGCATTGGTGGCTGCCGCCTGCGTGGTCAGCATCGGCGCTGGCATCCATCTGCTCAACGATGCAAGGGATCAGGCGGAAACGGTAAACCCGGATGACCTGACGCCGGACCAGCAGCGCTACTGCGAGAAAGTCGAGCAGTGGTACCGGGAGGAAATGCTCGATGTCGCGCCCAAGTGGCGTCTCGGCCATCCCGACGAACAGGGCACTTATACGCAATGGTGCACGGGACGCTAGTGCGACAGTGATGGCACATGAAAAAGCCGCTTGGCGCGATGCGCCAAGCGGCTGATTCTTCAAAACTTGTTGGTGGAGCCTAGCGGGATCGAACCGCTGACCTCAACACTGCCAGTGTTGCGCTCTCCCAGCTGAGCTAAGGCCCCACATGTCCTCGACCTGCGAGAACGAGGCGTATCGTACCTATGGCGGCAGGCCTCGTCAATAGCGCTGTGCGAGAACCTCCTTTTCGTTGATAGAAAGCGGGAAATGGGATGCTCGTTCAATTTCCCTTGCTCCACGAGTATGGCAAGCTTGCACCTAAATATGCCGAAGGCTCGGCGATCAAGAGCCTAGCCCCGAGTTCAAGCTCCGCCGCGACTGCCTGTTCGTTCGCTGCCAGCTTTCCGCAATGACGAGGAATGTCAGTCTTGATCAAGGTGCTCATTGTCGACGATCATCATCTGGTTCGCACCAGTCTTGCTCGCTTGCTCGAGAACGAAGAGGACATAGATGTGGTGGGCGAAGCCGCCAGCGGCGAAGAAGCCATCACGCTATGTCGCGAGCTCGAGCCGGACGTCATTCTGATGGACCTGCGCATGCCGGGCATCGGCGGTCTCGAAGCGACCCGCAAGATAATGCGCAACAATACAGACGTGCGCATCCTGGCGCTGACCGGCTTCATGGAAGACAATTTCGCACAGCGCATGCTCGACGCCGGCGCAGGCGGCTTCATCAGCAAGGATACCCACGTACCGGACATGGTCGACGCCATCCGCAGCGTATTTGCCGGGCATCGCTACATCAGCCCCGACATCGCCCAGCGCCTGGTGCTCTCGCGTTTCGACTCGGAAGAGAATCCCTTCGACAAGCTCTCGCAGCGTGAGCTGCAAGTGGCCATGATGATCGTCAACTGCCAACGGGTCTCGGAAATTTCCGACCGACTGTTCCTCAGTCCCAAGACCGTCAACACCTATCGCTACCGGATTTTCGAGAAGCTTGGTGTCGAGACCGACGTGGAACTGACGCACCTGGGATTGAAGCATGGCCTGATCGAAGGTTTCGATACCACCAACTGAACGAACGCTTCTGGTAATCTGTTGCTTTCATGCAAGACAGCCAGAGCGCCATGACCTTCGACCCGAGGCAGTTCCTTGCCAACCTCACACAAGCCCCCGGCATTTACCGGATGCTGGACGAGCGCGGCGATACCCTCTATGTAGGCAAGGCCAAGCGGCTCAAGGCCCGCTTGGCCAGCTATTTTCGTGGTGCGCTCAACACCAAGACCCAGGCCATGGTGTCTCGCATCGCTGACGTCCAGGTTACGGTAACACGTAGCGAGATCGAGGCCCTGCTCCTCGAGCAGACCTTGATCAAGGAGCTGCGGCCAACCTACAACATCCTGCTGCGCGACGATAAATCGTACCCCTTCGTCTTTGCCAGCGATCGACACCCCTACCCCGCTCTCGAGTACAAGCGTGCCCGCAGGCGTCACGACGATGGACGCTACCTGGGCCCCTACCCGAGCAGCGGCGCGGTACGGGAAAGCCTCTCGCTGATGCAAAAGATCTTTCGCATTCGCAACTGTGAAGACAGCGTCTTTTCCCATCGCACACGCCCTTGTCTGCAGTATCAGATTCAGCGCTGCAGCGCTCCCTGCGTGGGATATATCAGTGAAGCCGACTATCGTCGCGACCTGGAGCACGCCGTAATGTGTCTTGAAGGCCGCAGCGAACAGGTCACTCAGGAACTGACCGACGCCATGGAGGCCGCCAGCCGTGACCTTGCCTTCGAGGATGCAGCCCGCCTGCGCGATCAGATCCAGCACCTGCGTCAGCTCCAGCAGCGCCAGTTCGTCGACACCGAAGGCGGCGACGCCGATGCCTTTGCCTTGGCCGAGCGCGAAGGCGCCCTGTGCATCTCGGTCCTGGCAGTACGTCAAGGGCGACTCCTGGGGGCTCGCCATCACTCCCCCGATAACGGCTTGGGCCTCGAGGCTTCCGAGCTGCTGGGGGAGTTCGTCAGCCAGTATTACATTGGCCAGGAACGCGAAATCCCTCGCGAAGTGATCACCACATTACCGCTCCCAGATTGCGACATTCTGGAAAGCGCATTGAGCAGCCGTGCCGAGCGGCGCGTGCGCGTTACCCACAAGGTGCGAGGTCACCGCAGCCAATGGCTCGAATTGGCACGTACCAACGCCGAACAGCAGTTAGCCAGCCGCCTGGCCAGCCAGAACGAACTCGACCGTCGCTTCGACTCGCTGCAGGAAGCCTTGGCGCTGGAAATGCACATCGAGCGGCTAGAATGCTTCGACATCAGTCACAGCCATGGTGAGGCGACAGTGGCCTCATGCGTGGTGTTCGATCGCAACGGCCCGCGAAAGTCGGATTACCGGCGCTTCAACATAGAGAGCGTGACTGCCGGTGACGATTATGCCGCCATGCGCCAGGCGCTGAGTCGACGCTTTCGCCGTCTCGCCGAAGGCGAAGGGATGATGCCGGACATCCTGTTACTGGATGGCGGCAAGGGACAGCTCAACCTGGCGCGCGATGTTCTCGGCGAGTTGGGGCTCGACACGATCCGACTGCTTGGCGTGGCCAAGGGAACCACACGCAAGGCCGGTCTCGAGACACTGTTCATCGAAACCGTCGATCGCACCCTCGATCTGCCGACGGCATCGCCAGCCCTGCATCTGATCCAACACGTGCGCGACGAGGCCCACCGCTTTGCCATTACCGGACACCGCAACCGTCGCGACAAGGCCCGCCGCAGCTCCGCGCTGGAGGACATCGACGGCATCGGCCCCAAACGTCGCCGGGAGTTGCTGCGCTTTTTCGGTGGCCTGCAGGGCGTCAAGCAGGCCAGCCGCGAGGAGCTCGCCCGCGTTCCCGGCATCAGCGCCACCCTGGCGGAGACGATTCATCGCTCGCTGCATGGATGATGGCGCCCGGTACAGATAGAATAGGGGCTCACTTCGGCTTTCCTGACCAAGGCAAGGACCCCCCGTCACATGAACATCCCCAACATCCTGACGCTGGCCAGAATCGCCTTCATTCCGCTGCTGGTGGTGTTCTTCTATCTCCCCTTTTCCTGGAGCATGCCGGTAGCCGCCGGCCTGTTCGCGCTGGCCTCTGTCACCGATTGGCTAGATGGCTACCTGGCACGGCGCTGGAACCAGTCCACTCCCTTCGGTGCCTTTCTCGACCCGGTAGCGGACAAGTTGATGGTGGCCGTGGCCCTGGCACTGCTTATCGAGCGCTTCGACAGCATCTGGCTGACACTGCCCGCCCTGGTCATCATCGGGCGCGAAATCGTGATTTCGGCGCTACGCGAATGGATGGCCGAGATGGGCAAGCGCGGCAGCGTGGCAGTTTCCTGGCTCGGCAAGTTCAAGACCACCCTGCAGATGATTGCCCTGCTGTTGCTGCTGGCCTTCGCACCGGGCACGCAATTTTCCCTGTTAGGGGTCGCCACCCTGCATATCGCCGCGATAATGACGCTCTGGTCGATGCTGATGTACCTGCGTGCGGCCTGGCCCCACCTGTCGCGCGCTATGTAGCAGCCGTCAACCGAACGCCATCAAGTGATTGACATTAACGAGCTTATCCTTATAATTCGCACTCGAGTCGAGCGGGAATAGCTCAGTGGTAGAGCATCGCCTTGCCAAGGCGAGGGTCGGGAGTTCGAATCTCCTTTCCCGCTCCATACGACTCATTGAGGCTGGATGGCAGAGTGGTCATGCAGCGGACTGCAACTCCGTGTACGCCGGTTCGATTCCGACTCCAGCCTCCATTTCTTGACCCCTTTCAGCTGCCTGCTCGAAACCGTGCCGCCCGGATGGCGAAATTGGTAGACGCAAGAGACTTAAAATCTCTCGGTGGCAACACCGTGCCGGTTCGAGCCCGGCTCCGGGCACCAGGCTCTTCGCTATCCTCTCGCTCCTATCCAGCCGGACAGCTTTGCGGCATGCTGGCTGTCGCATAGTAGGCTTCAGCGAGAACACGCATGGCTCCTAGCACCTCGACTCGTAGCGAACACGATGTACTGGTGATCGGCGGAGGCGTTGCCGGCCTGACCCTGGCCTTGCACGTTGCCGAGACACGCCACGTCACCCTGGTACGTCCCGCCAGCGACGATCAAGGCGCCAGCCGCTGGGCCCAAGGCGGTATTGCCGCCGTGCTTTCCCCTCAGGACGACTTCGATGCCCACGTAGCGGATACGCTGGTGGCCGGCGATGGACTGTGCGACGAACGCGCCGTGCGCTTCACCGTCGAGCAAGGGCCCGCTGCCATCGAGTGGCTATTGTCGCTCGGCGTACCGTTCACGCGTGACGACAGCCCGAGCGCCAGCTATCCCTATCACCTGACCCGAGAAGGCGGACACGGCGCCCGTCGCATCATTCATGCCGAGGATGCCACCGGGCGTGCCGTACTCGATACCCTGAAGGCCCACGTCCAGGCAAGCCCGACCATCACCATTCGCGACGACCTCGTTGCCATCGGCTTGTTGGCCGATGGCGAGAAGCGCTGTCGCGGCGCCCGATGCCTGGACGAAAGAGGCGAACTGCTGGAGCTGCTGGCCGGTGATACGGTACTGGCCACCGGTGGCGCCAGCGGACTCTATCGCCACACCACGAGCCCCCATCCAGCCAGCGGCGAGGGCATGATGATGGCCGCCGAGCTGGGGGCCGAACTGATGAATCTGGAGTTCCAGCAGTTCCACCCCACCTGTCTCTACGATCCGGACGGCCCGCCCTTCCTGATCAGTGAGGCCGTCCGCGGCGAAGGTGGGCGACTTTACAGCACCGACGGACGTCGCTTCATGCTCGAGCTGGACGCGCGTGCCGAACTGGCGCCACGCGATATCGTCGCCCGCGCCATCGACGCAGAAATGCAGCGCACTGGCTCACCCCATGTGTGGCTGGACGTGACCCACCTCGGTGAAGCGGCCATACGTCACCACTTCCCCACCATTCACGATCACTGTCTTACCCGCGGCCTGGACATCTCCCGCCAGCCGATTCCGGTCGTGCCCGCAGCACACTACAGTTGCGGCGGCATTACCACCGACCTCGACGGCAACTCCAGCGTGCCGCACCTGTACGCCATTGGTGAAGTCGCCTGCACTGGCCTGCACGGCGCCAATCGCATGGCCAGCAACTCGCTACTCGAATGCCTGGTCTACGCGCGCAGCTGTGCCGCCAGGCTGGCACTTGGCCGTGCACCAGTCACGGCTGCGCTGACGGCGAACAATCGGGGCGAGAAGCCAGTGGAAGCCCAGCACATCCAGCAGTGGCGCACGACAATGCGAGACATCATGAGCCGCCACGTGGCGATCGTCCGCCGCGATGCCGGCCTAGATACAGCGGCAAGCGAGCTGAACGAGCTGAGCCGGGAGATTGAGGCCGCGCACAAGGACGCCGCGCCCAGTGCGGCGCTGGCGAGCCTATGGCATGCCATCAGGCTGGCCCGATTGACGGTTCTGGCAGCTCGTCAGCGCCGTGAGTCACGTGGCCTGCACTTCAATCCGGACTGTCCGCATCGTTTGCCGCCTCAGCCCTCGAGGCTTCATCTGGACGCCCTGTCGTCTTCTGCATGAAATGGCTTTCTGGCTCAACGAAGCTGAATCAACGAGGCTGGGTCAACGAACCAGGATGCGCCGCAACTGCCGCAGCGCAGCAGGCGAAGCGCTATCGGGCCATAGCCAGATCCGACGGCGATCGATGTCCAGCGCAATCAACCAAGGGCCGAGGTAGGCACAGCGCAGCTCGACCGGAACGGCTTCGGCGGTAGCCAGCGGACGCCATAGCCACCGCCAGCCCCCTCCGGCTTCCGGGTGCATATGAAGTTCGCCGCGGGCCTGCCCGTGCCAGAGCCACCAGCCCAGAGGCAAGAGCCACGCCAGGGCCGGCATCGCCAGCCAGCCCGGCACATGGGTTAGCACGCTACCGGTAACTGCCAGCGCCAGCAGCCACTGGCAGCCCCATGCCAGCCTAGACGGGACGATGCGGATCGTTGTCGGCGTTCTCGGCATGTGCCTGAATCAGCGCCACGATGCGACGAAACTCGGGGGCTGGCTCATCGCGCTGCATCAGCCAGGCAAACAGATCCTGATCCTCTCCTTCGATGAAGGCACGATACGCTGCCTGATCATCGGCCCCCAACTGGTCGTAGCAGTGTTCGAGGAAAGGGATAAGCAGCAGATCGAGTTCCCACATCCCACGGCGGGAGTGCCAATAGAGCCGCTTGCGCAGGGCAGCGGCATCGGGGGTATTCGCTTCGCTCAACGTCGACCTCGATGGTAAGGAGAATGAGCCATTCAGTATACCGGAGCCGTGAAAATGGGGCAGTGCTTCGGCCCGCCTTGTCCACTTTTCTTGACCATGGTCGTAGTGCGTTGTTTTATCTCGGTTTGAGCAGTATGCTGACGGAAGAACAAGAATGCCACCCAGGTCCCACCGGACCGGGCAATGCCTGGAGATGACCCGATGACCAAATCCGAGTTGATCGAACAGATCGCCATGCGCCAGCCTGAACTTTCGATCAAGGAAGTCGAATCCGCGGTTCGCCTGATTCTCGACGACATCACCGATACGCTGGCCGAGGGTGGGCGAGTCGAGATCAGGGGATTCGGCAGTTTTTCCTTGCATTACCGGGAACCGCGGGTGGGCCGCAACCCCAAGACCGGCGATCCTGTCGCACTGGAGGGCAAGTTCGTGCCACACTTCAAGCCTGGCAAGGAGCTTCGCGAGCAGGTCAATGCCAGCCGTGCCCTCGGCTACTAACTTTCGTCATTCACAAGGGATAGAAACATGCGTTGGCTCAAAGGCCTGATCCTGGCCATCATTCTGCTGGCGGTGCTGCTTGTCGGCATACTCTTCGCCGTCAACAACCAGCAGACGGTACCGCTCAACCTGATCTGGATGGAGCTACCGCCCATATCGCTCTCCGTCTGGCTCCTGGCCGCCCTGGTTTGCGGCGTGGTGCTGGGCATGCTGGCGATGACAGGAGTCTGGCTGAGGCTGCGCACCGCGCTTTCCCGCGCCCAGCGATTGAATCGCCAGCAACGCAAGGAACTCGACCGGCTTCGCGTTCAGGAGCTCAAGGAACTGCCGTAAATGCCTGATGCCCTGCTGCTTGTGCTGCTGGTGGCCGCCGTTGCCATTGGCTGGTGGCTAGGCCGCCGTGAGCGCCAGGGTAGTCACGAACGCCCGCCACCGAATACGCTGTCGCGTGACTACTTCGTCGGCCTGAACTACCTGCTCAACGAGCAGCCGGATCGCGCCATCGAGACATTCGTCAGTGCGCTGGAAGTGAACAGCGAGACCATCGATACCCATATTACCTTGGGTAATCTATTCCGAACTCGGGGAGAAGCCGACCGCGCCGTCAAGATCCATCAGAACCTGTTGGCTCGTCCCACCCTGACGATGCTGCAGAGTGAACAGGTGCAGCTTGAACTCGCGCGGGATTTCTTCCAACTGGGTCTGTTCGATCGCAGCGAGCGACTTCTCCAGCAATTGATACACGACTCCAGCCATGACGACTTTCGTCATGCCGCCAAACGCTTGCTGGCGGACCTCTTCGATCGTGAAGGGGAGTGGCAGGCCGCCTTCGACGTGGCCTACCCCACCCTGATTCGCCAGCACGAGGACATCCGTCGGGCAGCGGCCCACTGGCTCTGCGAAATGGCCGACCAGGAGCGTCACTCCGCAAGCCCGGGCCTGGCTCGCAAGCACTTGCGTCGGGCGCTATCCATTGACCCTCGCTGTGTGCGCGCCAACCTGCTGCTGGCAGCCCTGGCTCAGGATACCGGGCACTACCGCGAGGCCATCCGCACTCTCATGCGCATCCCCGATCAAGACCTGGACATGATGCCCGTCGTGTTGGAACCGCTGCACCACGCCTATGTCATGCTGGATGACGAAGCCGGACTGGTGGATTGCCTGGAGCGACTGCTAGAAAGAGCCCACGTCACCAGCCTGATCATCTTGCTGGCCGAGACCCAGCGCAAGCGACATGGACTGCAGATGGCCATTGAGCTGGTAAGCGAACAGCTCAATCGAGCACCGAGCCTGGGCGCACTCGACTATCTACTGGACCTCTACCAACACCAGCAGCAACAGCAGGGGGCGCCCGACAACCGGCTGCAACTGCTCAAGCAACATACCCACACCCTGCTGACGGCACGACCGAGGCACCGTTGCCAACGCTGCGGGTTCGCCGGCCAACCGCTCCACTGGCAGTGCCCCAGTTGTCGAAGCTGGGGTACCACCCGCCCCATTACCGGTATCGAAGGAGAATGAAGGCTCAGCCAGCAGCCAGTTCCTGCTCGATAGCCGTCAAGGCCGCCATTGGATCGTCCGCCTGGGTCACCGGCCGACCAATCACCAGATGCGTGCTTCCCGCCACTATCGCCTCGGCCGGCGTCATCACGCGACGCTGATCGCCATGCTCGACAGAGCGGGGCCGGATACCCGGCGTCACTTTGAGGAAGCCGTCACCGCATAGCTCGCGCAGGCGAGCCGCCTCCTGCGCCGAACACACCACCCCATCCATACCGCATTGGCGCGCCAGAACGGCTAGCCGCTCGACGTGCTGTGCCGGAGTTGCATCGATGCCCACACCGGCAAGATCGCTCGCCGTCATGCTGGTCAGTACCGTCACGGCGATCAGATGGGTGGCCAGACCGTAGCGATCCAGTCGCTCACGCGCCGCTTCCATCATGCGCGCACCACCGCTGGCGTGCACGTTGACCATCCACACGCCCTGCTCAGCGGCCGCCTGTACGGCCCCGGCCACGGTGTTGGGGATATCGTGAAACTTGAGATCGAGAAAGACCTGAAAACCGCGCCCATGCAGCGCATCAATCACCTCCGGACCGCTGCGGGTGAACAGTTCCTTGCCCACCTTGACGCGACAGCGCTCGGGATCGAGCCGGTCGGCCAGGCACAGGGCGGCATCGAGAGAGGGGTGGTCGAGAGCGATGATCAGTGGCGAATCACTAGACACGTTGAGGGCTCCGGCTGCGTGGTCAGGTAGCTCGATTATACCAGCCACTGACGGTTTCACCGTTCTCTTCAGCCTGAACTATGCTCTTACCTAATATGAGCACGCCATTAGGCACGCCCGATGTACTCACGCCTTAGGCCAACAATGATCGATAACGGCAGTGCTACGCCCCTGAAGCGATGGACCGGGAGGACTCCATGACAAGCGAACAGCGCATAAGTCCCATTGCCTTGCCTGACAGCCGCGCCCAACGAGTGCTGAGTGCGTTGCTTGAGGGGTCCGGAGTGACGCTCAACGGCGAGGCCGCCTGGGACCCGCAGATCTACCATCCCGACTTCTGCTCGAGAATTCTGCGCCAAGGCTCCCTGGGGCTGGGAGAGTCGTACATGGACGGCTGGTGGGAGTGCGAACAGATCGACGAGATGGCCTGCCGCCTGCTCCAGCACGGCCTGGGAGAGCGGGCCCGCCCCCCTGCGGATCGCATCATGTATCGCCTTCAGGCGGGGCTGCTCAATCTGCAGAGCAAGGCCCGCGCCTATATCGTCGGCGAAGCCCACTACGACCTGGGCAACGATCTTTTCGAGCGCATGCTCGATCCTACCATGTGTTACTCCTGCGGATACTGGAAGGAGGCCGGAACGCTCCATGAGGCCCAGCTTGCCAAGCTCGAGCTGGCTTGTCGCAAGCTCGAACTACGCCCCGGCATGCACGTGCTGGACATCGGCTGTGGCTGGGGCAGCTTCGCCGAATACGCAGCCCGCCATTACGGTGTCTCGGTCACCGGAATCACCATCTCCCGCGAGCAGGCGGAGCTGGCCAGGGAACGCTGCGCCGGCCTTCCCGTCGAAATCGAACTCATGGACTATCGCGAACTGACCGGCTGCTTCGATCGTATCGTTTCCATCGGCATGTTCGAGCACGTGGGTCATCGCAACTACGAGACCTACTTTCAGACCGTCGAGCGACTCTTGGCCGAAAACGGCCTGTTCCTGCTGCACACCATTGGCTCGAACAGCTCCGAGATCAGCGTCGACCCGTGGATCGATCGCTACATCTTCCCCAACGGGGTTCTCCCTTCGGCACGACATATCGCCGACGCCAGCGAAGGCCTGCTACTGATGGAGGATTGGCACAACTTCGGCCCCGACTACGACAGGACCCTGATGGCCTGGCGTGACAACTTCGATGCTCACTGGCACGAGATCGCCGACCGCTACAGTCAGCGCATCGAGCGCATGTTCCGCTACTACCTGTCGGTGTGCGCCGGCGCCTTTCGTGCTCGCGACATGCAGCTCTGGCAGGTCGTCTTCTCTCGCGATAGAAGGGCTCGCTACGACGCCCCGCGGTGAGTTCGATCACCGCCTGCGGCTTATGCTTACACGCGACATGGACAATCTCTTACAGCGTTAGCTAGATGCTTTACGCATCGTTACAACGTATATTAGGCATTCTCTCAACGGCTTCCTTCAGAAGGCAGCTAGCTTCTCGCAGAAGCCACGCATGCCCGTGACGTAGCACTGAGCCGTTACATAACAACACCAGGACTCATGCCTGTACGCAGCAGGCCACAAGGGATGCCCGCATGCCTGATGAGAATGCCATGACGGGAGGGGAGCTGAACGAGCCGATAAGCATGCGTGACTTCACGGAACGCCTGCCTGGCGTCGTCTTTCAGTTTCATCGTGCCCATCACGGACACATGCATTTCCCCTACCTGGCCGGAAGCGGCACCAGCCTGCCAGGAATCGACCGTGACGCCTTGAGCCAGGACGCTCGTCATATGCTCGACCGCCTGGACGAGGAGGATTACCCAAGAGTAATGGCGGCCATAGAGCGCTCGGCTCGCTGGCGCATACCTATCGCCACCAAGTTCCGCATACGTTTGTCGAGCCGTCGCTGTCGCTGGGTGGCGCTTCGGGCCCAGCCGGAAGACTCCTCGACTGGGGTGCTCTGGTACGGCCTGATGATCGACATCACCGAGCAGATGGCCGAGGAGGCCAGGCTACGCCGACTCTCGGATACCGATGACCTGACCGGCCTGGCCAACCGCCGCAGGCTAATGACTCGGCTGGATGAAGAGATCGCCAAGAGCAACCGCCATGGCAGCCCGCTCTCCTTGATGTTGATCGATCTGGACCATTTCAAGCGTATCAACGATACCTGGGGGCACCTGCAAGGCGATCAGGTTCTCGCCGAGTTCGCCAACCTCTGCCATCAGTTACTGAGGGAAGAGGACGTCGTAGGCCGGCTCGGCGGCGAAGAGTTTGCCGTGGTGCTTCCATTGACGCCCCAGGTAGCCAGCCACCCGTTGGCCGAACGGCTACGCCGTGCCATCGCCGAGCACGATTTCGGTATCGATGCCGGCCAGGTCACGGCCAGCATCGGCCTCGCCGAGTATCGCCTGGGCGAGTCGAGAGACACCTTGATCGACAGAGCCGATCGCAGCCTCTACGCGGCCAAGCATCAAGGGCGCAATCGCGTCATAAGTCGTTAGCCCATGAGGAAGCCTGCCTGACAAGGCCCACCATGCCAGCCCTGAGCAGCTTGCCACGAGATCACCTGCCGTCACGGAAGCCGAGATCGGACGGTTCGAACCCGCGGTTCCCGAGTGGCAGATTGTCGAGCGCAATGGCATCATGAGACTTGAGAGGGTCTTTATCTTTCCCGATTTCCGGCAAGCCCTGGCTTTATCAATCCTATGGGTGAAATTGCCGAAACCGCGGGCCACCAAACCGAGCTGCTGACCGAATGGAACAACGTCACCGTGACTTGGTGGACACAAGATCAAGGGCCTGCATCGCGACGACTTCATTCTTGCCGCTAGAACCGACGAGGTAGCGAAATAAATGTTCGAACATATTGAGCGGGTTCCCGGGGATGCCATCCTCGGCCTGATCGAGGCCTTCAAGAAGGATACCAATCCCGAGAAGGTAGATCTCGGCGTCGGCGTCTACAAGGATGCCCAGGGCAACACCCCGGTGATGCGCGCCGTCAAGGAAGCCGAGGCCCTGCTGCTCAAGAACGAAACCACCAAGACCTACATCGGCTCCCACGGGGCACCCGAGTATGGCGACGTGGTTCTGCCGATGGTACTGGGTCAAGGTTCCCCTGTACTCGAGGCCGGTCGCGCCAGCGCAACCCAATCGCCGGGCGGCACCGGTGCGCTGCGCCTGGCTGCCGACTTCATCAGTTCCCAGCTTCCCGGCAAGGGAATCTGGGTCAGCAACCCCACCTGGCCGAACCATCACGGCATCTTCACTGCCGCCGGGATCGAGCTGCACAAGTATCCCTACGTCGACGCCGAGAACCGCCTCGACTTCGACGGCATGCTGGCGGCGGTCAAGCAGATTCCCGCCGGCGATGTCATCGTGCTGCACGCCTGCTGCCACAACCCCACCGGCTTCGATCTTTCCCGTGAGCAGTGGCAGCAAATCCTGGAAGTGGTCCGTGAGCGCAACCTGCTGCCCCTGATCGACTTTGCCTATCAGGGCTTCGGCGAGGGCCTCGACGAAGACGCCTACGGCGTGCGCCTGTTCGCCGAGAACCTCGACGAGGTCATCATCACCAGCTCCTGCTCGAAGAACTTCGGCATCTACTGCGAGCGCACCGGCTGCCTGATCATGGTGGCGAAGAACAACGAGCAGATGCAGAACATTCGTTCACAGGTGGCCATCGTCGCCCGCGAGAACTACTCCAACCCGCCGGCTCATGGCGGTGCCATCGTCAGCGAGATCCTGCACTCCGCCGAGCTGGCCGCCCTCTGGCGCGAGGAACTCACCGAGATGCGCGATCGCATCAACACCCTGCGTCGTGATTTCGTCGAGGCCTTGAAACCCTACGGGCTCGATCAGAAGTATGCCTGCGTAGCCGAGCAGCGCGGCATGTTCTCCTATACCGGCCTGCAGCCGGAGCAGGTCGACCGCCTGCGCGACGAGTTCGGTATCTACATGGTGCGTTCGGGCCGGGCCAACGTGGCCGGCTTCTCCCATGAGAACCTGCCCTACCTGGCCAAGGCCATTGCCGCAGTCAACTGATCTCGCTTGTCGGCAAAGTAGATGCCCC
Source organism: Halomonas sp. LR3S48 (assembly GCF_025725665.1). NCBI lineage: Bacteria > Pseudomonadati > Pseudomonadota > Gammaproteobacteria > Oceanospirillales > Halomonadaceae > Halomonas > Halomonas sp. LR3S48. Next base: position 2,810,453 of record NZ_CP107009.1, read on the forward strand.
GGCCATGGCCGGGGCATCGCGTTATGGCTGGCTCGACGGCCGCCATTCGACTCAAGCTTCCGCGCCATTGAAAAGCGGACGCATGTTCTCGATGAGGTAGCGGTCATCGAACCCGGCCTCCTGCTTCAGGGCTTCCAGATCCGGTATCGTCACGTTGTAGCGATCGCGGAAAACCAGTCCGTCGTCGCTCAGCGCAGTAAAGGTTCGACTGATGTGCACCGTGCTGAGCCCGAGCAGGTCTGCCAGCACCTCCTGTGATAGCGGCAGTCGGAAGTTCTCGCAGCCGTCGCAGTTGGTCTGCTTGATACGCTGGCACATCTCGAGCAGAAAATGAGCCAGCTTCTGACGCGCGTTGCGGCGCGCCAGGTTGACCAGGCGCTCGGTCAACAGTACCTGCTGTCGGCTGGCGACGGCGAACAGGATAGAGGTGAGGGTAAACGAGCGCCGAAAGATATTGACGAGATTTCGATGGGGAAAGAAGCAGATTTCCCCGTCCTCGACCATTTGTACCCCGGCCAGGCGCTGCGAGAAGGCGAACTCCCGCAAGCCGATGATATCGCCAGGCAGATAGATTTCCAGAATCTGACGAGTGCCGTTTTCCAGTTCACGATACGAAAACGCCCAGCCGCGCCTGAGGGTACAGAACTCAGCAGCCTCATCCTGCTCTTCCCACAGGATGGTGCCCGCCCGTGCACGCGTGGCGCTGTCCTCCAGTTGCGCCAGCAGCTCCTTATCCTCATTCGATACCGAATGAAAATAGTTGAAGTGGCGAACAATACAGCTCTCCTCTGAGCTCATCGATGCTCTCCTCTCGATGCGGAATGCAAGCCCATGTACACAGCGATACTTAAATTGACAATGCCAGTATACGACAAAGGCAGGCTTGACCAATCAGTCAGGAAGCGGCCACACTGAGCCTGCCTTGACTACAACCCCAACACACAAGAGGCTCATCATGGCGGCTTCCCCAGTGCACTACCCGTGGTACAAGAAGGAGGATACCGATGCCTTCTTCGCCCTCTTCCAGAACAATATCGCGAACTTCGTCATCATTGCCATCAGCATGCTGGGCATGGGTTTCCCAGCCTCCATCGTATTCGGCCAGGTACTGCCGGGGGCCGCGGTAGCGGTCATGGTGGGCAACTTCTACTATGCCTGGAGCGCGGCGCGCCTGGCACGCAAGGAGAACCGCGCCGACGTCACCGCCCTCTCCTATGGTATTTCCACGCCGGTCATGTTCGTCTTCCTGTTCGGCGTTCTGCTACCCGCAAAGCAGCTTACCGGCGATGCCGAACTGGCTTGGAAGGTAGCTGTCGCCGCCTGTTTCATCAGCGGCGCCATCGAGGCCGCCGTCAGCCTGATCGGCCGCTGGGTCCAGTATCATCTGCCACGTGCCGCCATGCTGGGTGCCGTAGCCGGCGTGGCACTGACCTTCATCGCCGGCGAGATGCTGTTCAAGACCCTCGAGATGCCGGTCATCGGCCTGCTGGTACTCGCCATCATCATCGTCGGCCTGGTGGCTCGGGTCAGCATGCCTTTCCGGCTGCCCACGTCGCTGTTCGCCATCGTCATCGGTACCGCCATGGCCTACCTGATCGGCGATGCCGGTGGAGAGCGCTTCAGTGACGCCTTCACCCACCTCGGCTTCTACCCACTGCTGCCCAACCTGGCCTGGCTCGAGGGGCTGGGGCTGCTGTTCACCGGCATGCTGGCGGTACTCACCGTGGTGCTGCCCATCACCCTGTACAACGCTATCGAGACCATGAACAACGTCGAGGCGATGGAAGCCGCTGGTGACAAGTATGATGTGCGCGAATGCCAGGCCGTGGATGGCGCCGGCACCATGCTCGGCGCTTTGTTTGGTGGCGTCTTCCCCACCACGGTGTACATCGCCACCGTAGGCGCCAAGTGGATGGGAGCGGGCCGCGGTTACAGCATTCTCAACGGGGCGGTCTATGCCTTGGCTACCATGTTCGGCTTGATCGCCGCCCTGGCGGCCATCATCCCGGTCTCTGTCGTTGCCCCCATCCTCGTCTTCGTCGGCATGTCGATGATCGCTACGGCCTTTCAGAGCAACGACACCCGTTACTACCCTGCTGTGGCGCTGGCCATGCTGCCCTACTTTGCCAACTACGTGATGACTCGCTTCAATCGTGGCGCCGGTGATGTAGTGGCTGACATCTCGAGCGGCATCGTCGCCATGGGCCAAGGCGCCATGTTCATGGCCATCTTCATCGGTGCCATGACCGTTTCGGTCATCGACCATCAGTTCCGGCGCGCCGCCATCTTCGCTGCGGTAGCGGCCGCCTTCTCCTTCGTCGGACTGATGCATGCACCGGAACTGGCCCTGAACGCTGCCTGGGACTTTACCCTCGGCTACCTGGTGATGGGCGCCCTGTTTCTTTATTTTGCCTGGCAGCAGGAAAAGCTGGCAGCACCGCACGTATCGTCATCGAAGCCTGCTGCGGTCACATCACCGCCAGCCACTGACTGAGCTGACAAGCACCGGGGGGCGCAGCAGCGCCCCCCGGTTCCTCGTTCTGCAACACCCTCGGTTGCCGTATCAGGGCTCAGTTGGCGTCGATGGCGCCTTCGGCTTCCGTCTCACTCTCGGCAGTCCCCCTGATACGATCACGATTTGCTTCGATCCGATCCTGGGCAGGCTCAGCGGCTCGCTCCATCGCACGGTCCAGCCCCGGGGCTTTCGTACGGCTGTCGGCATCGACCTCGGTCTCCGTCTCTGCGTCGGCCTCAACCTCTGATTCGACGCCGATGTCCTCCGTGGACTCCGCCTCCACATCGCTCTCGGCATTGGCATCCCCATCAAGGCTACCTTCGGCATCGCCATCAAGGTCACCATCGGCGTCGCTATCGACATCGCCTTCGGCATCACCGTCAAGGCCACCCTCGGCACTGCCATCGACGCTGCCCTCGGCACCTCCATCAAGGCCACCCTCGGCACTGCCATCGACGCCGCCCTCGGCAGCTCCATCAAGGCCACCCTCGGCACTGCCATCGACGCCGCCCTCGGCACCTCCATCAAGGCCACCATCGGTACTGCCGTCGACGCCGCCCTCGGCACCTCCATCAAGGCCACCATCGGCATCGCCGGCCTGGGCCAGCAGCATGGTAGAAGACTCACTGGTCATACCTACCGCGGACAAATTGCCGCTCTGCCACTCTTCCGTCTCGGCATGAGCGGTCGCGCCGGCCAGACCGGCAAAAATCAGAGCCATACTGGCAGTCAGTGTCTTGAGCTTCATAGTGCCTCCTTGGCCCGTTTCCTTGGGCTATTCCGGTGAGACTCCTCACGAGCGGCTCAACAGCGATACCGCTCGTCCTTCACCTAGCGAGAGACATGCCACGAAAAGACAAAGTGTTGAGAAAAGATGCAGTTATAAAAGAACGCCGTTTTATTAATAGCTTTTGCAACTCGCCCTCGCGGCGTTAACTGTCGCAACGAAGCAACAGCAACCAGAGAGAGATCGCGCAGAATGACGGCTTGACGAAAAATCCCCCTGTCTGCCTTTCACGACACGAATAGGCGGGAATCATCTTACGACAGGGCCTGTTGCCTCTCCGACGTGACAAGGCCCTACCAGAATTCGGCAGGGCCTTGTCGATGCAAGCCTGGGCGCTATGTCACGCAGCGTAACGGGATACGTTCAGGCCGTTTGGGTTCGATGGTGGGATAACGCACGAATTTAGGGACGAGAAGCAAAGCGACGGGCAGTACAGCGGCTCCCAGAAAGGAAGCCGCTGCCGAGACCGAACTTACTGCGCGGGCTGGGCCGGCTGGCCCTCCTGCTGCTGCATCTGATTCTGCAGGTCTTGCATCTGTTGCTGTTGCTGGGCAATCGCCTCATCCAACTGCTGACGCTGCTCCTCGGTGAACACCGACTCGATGCGAGACTGCAGCAAGACCGTCTCGGCCGTGATCTCGCCAGTCAAGTCGCCGAGCCGTGACGCATCCTCACGAATGACGTTTTCATCGTAATCGGGTCCGACATAATCGCCGAGACGTGCCTGAAGCGCCTGGGCTTCCTGCTCCTTGGGTGCCAGCTGACGCTCGGCCTCGTCCAGCAGGCTACGGATCTCCTGCTGCTGGTTCTCGTCCAGGTCGAGCAATTGATCGAGCTGATCCACCTGATCCCCCTGGGGCGGGGCCTGCATCTGCTGAGCCGACACTACGCCAGCAATACCCAAGGTGAGCGCGATCGTTGCCAGAAACTTGGTGAGCTTCATTACTTACTCCATTCCATCAGAGTTGCTTTCATGACTCGACACTGTCGAGTCACTACGTCCTAACCCTGACAGCGGAACAGGCGTCAGGTTCGCTCCCCAGGCAAAAGTTTCGACTCGGAACGGGTATCGGCTTCTCTTCGCGCCAACATACGGCGCATCAGTTGCCAGGCGATCGCTCCGGCCAGCACATTGCCGAGCGCTGCCCCCATGGCGAGCCCCGACAGGCCGCCAAGCAAAGCCCCCAACCAGAGAAACGGCAGGTAGCAAAGGAAAAGCCTTGCCATGGACATCAGCATGGCACGCAGCGGCCAACCCAGCGCATTACCAGCGGACACCACCAGCATGCAGACACCCAGCGCTGCGTAACTCGGCAGCAGAAAACGGATCAGCACTGCCAGGTCGTCACGCACGTCGGGGCTGCCCGCCAGCAGCTCAGCGGCCCAAGGCGACAGCAGCGCCAAGAGGGTGCCCAGCACGAGCTGCCATCCCACCACGATCTTCAGCGCCAGACGCACCAACTCCCTGATCTGCGCCCAGTCGCCAGCGCCATAGCAACGCCCCAGCCAGGGCGGCAGTGACATGGTCATGGCCAGCACCACGACCAGAACCAGGGTTTCGAGTCGACTCGCAAGGCCCCATGCCGCCACTGACGACTCCCCCAGGCTCGCTACCACCGAGACGGCGAGCATGGCCGCCAGCGGTGGCATCAGTTGGCTGACCATGGCCGGCCCGGAAATCGCTACAAAGGGGCGCCACGAAACAGCCAGCTCCCGCCTGAGCCCGCTTCGCGCCAGCCAATCGTTCTGACGCAGTCGCTTGACGACCAGCAGCAGGCCGCTGGCAAAGGCCACCGCCGTGGCCCACGCCGCTCCCGGGAGACCAAGCCCGGACCAGGGGCCAATGCCGAAGATGAAAAGCGGATCCAGCAGTAGATTGACGAGACTGGTCATCACCATCAACTTGCCGGGCAGCCGCGTATCGCCATGGGCACGAAACAGGCTGTAGACGAAGTAGAGAACCGCTCCCAGCCACGCGGCAAGTAGCTGTGGGGCCCAGTAGTCGCGGATCAGTACTCGCGTTGCCGCGTCGGCACCCAGGCGCGAGAAAATGGGCGCCTGGGCCCACCACAGCACGAACGCGAGCATGGCGATGATGGAACCTCCCGCCATCAGCACCAGCGAGCCAAGACGCCGCGCCCTGCCCGCTTCGCCGGCACCGAGTGCACGCGAGATCAACGCCGCGATGGCGATGCCAAGCCCTACTTGCACGCCAATGATGAGAAAGGTCAGTGGAAAGGTGAACGACTGCGCCGCCAGCGGCGCCGTACCCAGGCGAGCAACGAAGGCACTATCCACCAGTTGGAAGCCGAGCAGTGCCGACACCCCGATGGCCATCGGCCAGGTCTGACGCCAGAGCGCCGGGCCCAACCGAAATATGGCGGCATCGCGAGAAGCATGCGGTATCACTATGACACTGTCTCCAGATCCGTATCGAGACGGACATCGACACAGAACATGACGGGATCTTCAGAAAATTCGTCGAGCATCACATGATAGGAGTAGACCGGCACCGGATTCCCTTGTTTGTCCCGCAGTACCAGGCGCCCTGGTGGTATTGCCTTACCCTCACGCAACCATGCCGAGTGATCTCGTATCACCTGCGCTTGCATGGACTCGGGAATGATGAGCTCTTCGAGGTAGCGACCGGCTGCCTCTCCGGCCTGATAGCCGTACAGTCGAACACTCTCCTCATTCCAGTAAATCACCCGCCGCTTGCGGTCATAGCCTTGGACCGCGACATTCGGCAGGCTTTCCAGCAGCAGCCTGAAACGCGAATCACCTTGGCAAGCCTTGCTGCCTGAGCGTAGCCGGCGCCGTGATGATGGCCACAGGCAACGAAGAGATCTGAATAAATAGCGCACCGGCAGACTCCAAGACCGAGTTAAGCCTGCATGGTACTGGAATTCAGTTACAGCACCTTAACGACTTGCTTAACGGACACCCTCGGCTGCGCCGAGGGTGTCAACACGCCAAAGAGCGCTGCTACTGACGTACGCCCTCGAAGGTAACGTAGAGTTCGAGTTCATGCATCGCTTCGGGGAAGTCGCTCATGTCGATACCGAAGTCGGCCAAGGTCAGCATGGTGCTGCCCTCGAAGCCGGCGCGATAGCCGCCCCAGGGGTCCTCGCCTTCACCCATCAGAGTTACCGGCATCTCGATCTCACGGGTCTCGCCATGCAGGGTCAGCTCACCGGTCAACACGCCCTCATCGTCACCGTTGGGCGTGAAGCCGGTGGAGACGAAGGTGGCGGTCGGATACTCGCTTGCATCCAGGAAATCGCTGCTGGTGAAGTGCTTGTCACGCTCGGCATTATTGGTGTTCAGGCTACCCACCTGAACCTCCATTTCCACGCTCGACGCTTCGAGGTCTTCAGGGTCGTAGTGGAAGCGACCTTCGAATTCTTCGAAGTTGCCAAGGATATAAGAGAAGCCGAGGTGGTTGATCTTGAACTGGATGAAGGCGTGCTGCCCCTCGGTATCCACCACGTAGTCGTCGGCCAGGGCCAGGCCGGTGGCGGCCAGGGAAACGGCACCGAGGGCAGTGGCGAGTACGGCTTTCTTGAACATGAGTCTCTCCTTAGATTGAAGCGCCCGCAGGCGCTGGCGTTCAACGGCGACGCGTACGTGCCGGGTTCAACATGCGAGTGACGGTATCATGGCGATCGAGAAAATGGTGCTTCAGCGCCGCCAGTGTGTGCCCTGCCGCCAGCAACAGCAGGGCCACAGCGCTGTACCAGTGAATCTCTCCGGCAATACTGGCCTGGTCGGGCAAGTGGCTGAGGAGCGCGGGCACCTCGAACCAGTCGAAGACGCTGATGCCACGCCCGCGGGCAGTGGAAATCAGATAGCCGCTGATCATGACGGTGAGCATCAGCACGTAAAGGGCAATATGGCCAAGGTGAGCCGCGACACGTTCCAGGCGGCTACCGTGGCTGACTGGCGTGGGCTGGAACAGACGCCAGAGCACGCGCAGCAGTGTGGCGAAAAGCAGCAGCATGCCAATGGAACGATGCCACCATGGAGCACGGTTGTACCAGGGGTCGTAATAGCCCAGGTCCGTCATCCACCAACCGAGAATGAACAAGCCCACGATTGCCGCGGCACTGATCCAATGAAGCATAATGCTGACCAGGCCCCAGCCTGAGCGGGTGTTGCACCACATTTCTCGCTCCCGTTGAGCTTCGTTCTCGATGGGAGGCAGCATACCGTAACGAATGCTCAGGATGCGCTGAAAAAACCGAACGTCACGTTCGTAAAAATTCCCGAATCGGGATCAGGCCAACGCATCGAGCCCACGCGCCAGATCGGCGCGTATGTCCTCCAATGCCTCGAGCCCCACCGCAACGCGGACCAGCCCCTCGCCAATGCCGGCCGCCTCCTTCTGTGCATCGGAAAGGCGCCCGTGGGTGGTGGTACCGGGATGGGTGATGGTGGTCTTGACGTCACCCAGGTTGCCGGTGATCGACAGCATACGGGTGGCATCAATGACCGACCAGGCTGACTCGCGCCCTCCTTTCACCTCGAAACCCAACACCGCCCCATAACCGCCCTGCTGACGGCTGGCCAGCTCATGCTGCGGGTGGTCCGGCAGGCCGCTATAGTGAACCTTCGTCACCGCCGGATGCGCCTGCAACCACAGGGCTAGTGCCTGGGCGTTCTCGCAGTGGGCGCGCATGCGCAGGTTGAGCGTCTCCAGCCCCTTGGTGAAGATCCAGGCGTTGAACGGGCTCAGGCAAGGCCCACAGGTGCGTACCACGCCGAATACCTCCTCGAGCTCCTTGTCACGCCCCACCACGGCGCCACCGACCGCTCGTCCCTGCCCATCCAGATATTTGGTGGCGGAGTGAATCACCAGGTCCGCCCCCAGCGCCAGCGGCTTTTGCAGCGCCGGAGTCAGAAAGCAATTGTCGATGGCAAGCAGTGCGTCGGTGCGATGGGCGATCTCAGCGAGCGCCGCGATATCGACGACTTCAGAGAGCGGGTTGGAGGGCGTCTCGGCGAACAGCAGGCGCGTCCGGGACGTAATTGCCGCCTCCCAGGCCGCCAGGTCGGAGAGTTCCACATAGCGTGTGGTGATGCCCAACTTGCCGAAGTACTTGTCGAACAGGCTGACGGTGGAGCCGAACAGCGAGCGCGAGGCAACGATCTCGTCGCCGGCCTGCAGCAGGGCGAGTACCGTCGAGAGAATTGCCGCCATGCCGGAACTCGTCGCCACACAGCGCTCTCCCCCTTCGAGGGCCGCCAGTCGACGCTCGAAGGTATGCACCGTGGGGTTGGTGAAGCGCGAATAGACGTTGCCCGGCTCCTCTCCCTTGAACTTGCGCGCCGCTTCGGCGGCGCTGCCATAGACGAAGCTCGAGGTGGGGAAGATCGGCTCGCCATGCTCCTGCTCGTGGGTGCGGAGGTGGCCGGCGCGAATCGCCAGGGTCTCCAGCGCCCAGCTGTCGTCGGGGGGTGTCTCGTCATGCATGCTCGGCCACCTCAGTCGTCGATGTCGTCGTCTTGATTATGCATGCCCACCAGTGCGTGAGCGCCGACACTTTGCTGCTCCTTGGCGGCATCGTTGCGCGAAGCCTCCAGCGCTGACAGGTAGCCGGCATCGATATCCCCGGTCACATAGCGACCGTCGAAGACTGAGCAGTCGAACTGCTCGAGCTCGGGGTTCACCTCGCGACAGGCAGCCTTCAAGTCGTCCAGGTCCTGGTAGAAGATGCGGTCGGCGCCGATCAGCTCACCGACCTCCGCCTCGCTGCGGCCATGAGCAATCAGTTCTGCGGCCGCCGGCATGTCGATACCATAGACGTTAGGGTAGCGCACCGGCGGTGCCGCCGAGGCGAAGTAGACCTTGTTGGCACCGGCCTCACGTGCCATCTGTATGATCTGCTTGCAGGTGGTGCCGCGCACGATGGAATCGTCTACCAGCAACACGTTCTTGTCCTTGAACTCGACGCCTATGGCGTTGAGTTTCTGGCGTACCGATTTCTTGCGCTGGGTCTGCCCCGGCATGATGAAGGTCCGACCGATATAGCGGTTCTTCATGAAGCCTTCGCGATAGGTCACCCCCAGGTGTTGGGCGAGCTCCAATGCCGAAGTACGCGAGGTATCGGGAATCGGAATCACCACGTCGATGTCGTGTTCTGGCCATTCGCTGCTAATACGGTCGCCAAGCTTGCGCCCCATCTGCATGCGCGTGCCGTAGACGTAGGCACCATCGAGAATGGAATCGGGTCGTGCGAGGTAGACATGCTCGAAGATGCAGGGTGACAGCGTGGGCGTATCGGCGCACTGCTGGGTGTGGAACTCCCCCTCCATGTCGACGAAGATCGCCTCGCCTGGCGCCAGGTCGCGGTGCAACTCGAAGCCACCCACATCGAGCGCCACGGATTCCGAGGCGATCATCACCTCCTGCCCCTTGCCCTCGTCGCGAGTGCCGAACACTACCGGGCGAATACCGTTGGGGTCGCGGAACGCGACCAGGCCGACGCCGTTGATGATCGCCACCGCGGCGTAGCCGCCGCGGCAACGACGGTGCACCCGTCGCACCGCGTCGAAAATATCGCCGGGAGAAAGGTGCAGCCCCTGCTTGCCCAGTTCATGCGCGAACACGTTGAGCAGCACTTCTGAATCCGAACTGGTATTGATATGGCGCAGGTCGGAAGAGAAAAGCTCCTGCTTGAGCTGGTCCGAATTGGTCAGGTTGCCGTTGTGGGCCAGCGCGATGCCATAAGGGGAGTTCACATAGAACGGCTGCGACTCCGCTTCGCTGGACGAGCCCGCAGTGGGGTAGCGTACATGACCGATCCCCAGGTTACCCTGCAGCCGCGCCATGTGACGGGTGTGGAACACATCACGGACCAGGCCGTTGCTCTTGCGCAGCAGAAAGCGCCCTTCGCTCCATGTCATCATGCCCGCGGCATCCTGGCCGCGATGCTGAAGCACCGTCAGGGCGTCATAGATCGCCTGGTTCACGGTCTGCTTGGCCACAAGGCCTACGATACCGCACATTCCACCTTACCTCGCTTGCAGGGGCGCCGACCGAGGCCGGCTTGATAATGGCAATTGGACTTACAGCGCACCGGGCTCAGGGGTCCCGCCGTCGCGACGTTCGGGTAATGGAAGGTTCCGCCACGCTTCGGGGGCCTCAGGCACGCGGCCTTCCCAGGCTTCGAGTTGGTTCACGGCCCAGTCGCGCAGTTGCTCGAAGCTCGGCCGCAGCTCGGCGTCCTGCCATGCTTGCAACTGCGACAGCGGCGTCAGGCTGATCAGGATGGTCGCCACCACCAGCACGGCCGCACCACGCGCGACACCGAAGCAGGCACCGGCGACGCGGTTGAAGAAGCCCATGCCGACCCACTCCACGGCGGCATGCACCATGCGTATGATTATGCCGCAAAGCAGCACCACACCGAGAATCACCAGCACGAAGGCCAGCACCAACCGGCCGTCGGGGCTGTCGATCAGCCCGGAAAGCAGATCGGCCACCGGCTCTGCCAGCAGCCGTGCCGCCAGCAGCGCGATGATCCAGGCCGCCAACCCCAGTCCTTCACGGATCAGCCCACGCATGAAGCCAGCCAGGGTCGAAATGGCCAGCACGGCGAGAAAGCCCCAGTCGAGCCAGGTCAGCGTCATAACCTCATTCTCTCACTCTGACCAGCAGTCCTTGCAGGTTGATCTTTTCCTTCACTGCGCTCATGGCGCGCTCACCGGAATCCGAGGATTCGAAGGGCCCCACGTAGACCGTGGTCATGTTGTTGTCACGCCGCCGGCTGTAGACGGGGAAACCCTGCTCCTGCAGTTGCGCCTGGAGGCGTTCGGCATTTCCCGGCTCGCCAAAGCTACCCACTTGCACGGCCCATTCCCCGCTCGGCGATGAACCCTCCGTCGAGGCTTGACGATCGGCCTCGGGGCTCGGCGTCGTGGGCGAGCTGTTCTCGGTCCGCTCGGAAGCCGCCTGGGCGAGATCCGCAATGGGGTCCTGTCGAGGCGCGGCGCTATCTGCCTCGCCCTGTTGCACCGCCACGGCTGGTGCGGCTTCCACTTGGGCCGCCTCACCGGGTGAGGGCTCGACGTCTTCCAACGGCGGCTGCGGTTCCACCAGTGCGGGGCTCGCTTCGGGTGAGCGGATCTGACCCAGGCTTTCCGGTGGCTGCGGGTCGGGCACGTTGCGGCGCTCCACCGGTACCGGTTGCTCAATGGTCAGCATCGGCTGGGGGCGTTCGTCACGCGGCGCCGGCTCATCGAAAAGCATCGGCACAAAGATCACTGCCAGGGCAATCAGAATGATCGCACCGCTGATTCGTTCTCGCATTCCGTACTTCATCATCCCTCCTGCCCCCGCTAAGCCGCCTGCGCCTGCTTCCACGTCAGTATGGCCGCAACCGTGAAGAAGGAGCCGCATGCCAACACGCGATCGTCGGGCGCCAGCCGCCCGGACAACCATGCTGCACCGTCCTCGGGCGTCGGAGCCTGGTAAGCGACATGCCCCCCATACGCTTCTATGCGTCCCGCCAGATCCTCGGCATTACGTGCGCGACCACCTTCCAGGGTCACGGCGACCCAGCCATCTGCCACACCGGCCAGCGCCCCGATGACACCATCGGCGTCCTTGTCACCCAGCATGCCGAGCAGCACCCAGGTACGACCGCGGCATGGCTGCTCAGCGAGTCTTCCCGCCAGGTAAGCGGCGGCATGCGGATTGTGGCCCACATCGAGGCACCACTGTCCCAGCCACTGCATACGGCCGGGCACCTGCAACTCGCGCAAGGCCAGCCGGCAACTCACTTCATCGAGCGCAACACCGGCCGCAATCAGGGCCTGCAGTGCCGTAGCAGCATTGTCCAGCGGCAGCCCAGGATCAGGCAAGCCTTCGAGTCTGGAGGAAGTCCCATCGACAGCGGTTCCCCGCCAGTGGAAGCGACCGGTGCCGGCGGGCTCCCAGCGAAAGTCATGTACCAGCCGCATGGTCGTTGCTCCCTGCTCCTCGGCGCACTGGTGCACGCTCGCCGGCAGCTCGCCACTGCCCAGGATGACGGGACGGCCGGCACGCATGATACCGGCCTTTTCACGGCCGATGCCTTCGAGATCGGTGCCGAGGAAATCGGCATGATCGAGTGCAATGGTCGTGATGACGGCAACGTCGGCATCGATCACGTTGACCGCATCGAGCCTGCCACCCAAGCCGACCTCGAGCACGGCGAGGTCGGGCCGGTGACGAAAGATGGCCCACAGTGCCGCCAGGGTGCCGGCCTCAAAGTAGGTCAGGCTCACGGGCTCGTCAGCCAGGCGCGCCGCCTCCACGGCCTCGAAGCCGGCGACGAGCGTGGCATCATCCGCTTCACTGCCGTCGAATCGCAGCCTTTCGTTGTAACGCAACAGGTGGGGCGACGTATAAGCCGCAGTGGCAAGACCGTGCGCACGGGCCAGCGCCTCGATCATGGCAACTGTCGAGCCCTTGCCGTTGGTACCGGCCACGGTGATGATACGCGGCGCCAGGCGGCTCTCTAGCAGCCCCATGCGGTGAGCGACCTCGGCCACCCGCTCGAGGCCAAGATCGATGCCCACCGGGTGGACCTGCTCCAGATAGCTGAGCCAGTCGTCCAGCGTGCGTGATGGCGTCGAAGGCATCACGAGCGATCAGCGCGCCGAATCAAAGCGATCGGTCTCCTCGGATGATCCCGAGGGCGAAAATCTCTCCGGCGCTTCGGGCTCGACGGCGTCGATGTATTCGCCCTCCTCCGCTACCGCACGCTCGGCCTCGTCGACCAGGTCCGGCTCGTGGACCATATCCTCATCGAGGCCGCTTGGCGGTTGGTGAGTCAGCTTGCGCAGCACGGCACCCAGGCGGTCGCGCATTTCGCCACGGGCGACGATCATGTCCACCGTGCCGTGGTCTAGCAGGAACTCACTGCGCTGGAAGCCCTCAGGCAGCTTCTCGCGCACGGTTTGCTCGATGACCCTAGGTCCGGCGAAACCGATCAAGGCGTTGGGCTCGGCCACATTGAGATCGCCGAGCATGGCCAGCGACGCCGAGACGCCACCGAAAACGGGGTCTGTCAGTACCGAGATATAGGGCACACCGGCTTCGCGCAAACGCTCAAGCGCAGCCGAAGTCTTGGCCATCTGCATCAACGAGAACAGCGCTTCCTGCATTCGCGCCCCACCCGAAGCGGAGAAGCAAATGAGCGGAATGCCCTCCTCGAGCGCCAAGGCAGCGGCACGTACGAATTTCTCGCCCACCACGGCGCCCATGGACCCGCCCATGAAGGTGAACTCGAAGGCCACCACGACTACCGGCAAGCCGTCCAGAGTGCCGCGCATGGCCACCAGGGCATCCTTTTCGCCGGTCTCCTTCTGTGCCGCATTGAGGCGGTCCTTGTACTTCTTTGAGTCACGAAACTTGAGACGATCCACCGGCTCCAGGTCGGCCGAGATCTCACTCCGCCCTTCCTTGTCGAGAAACCAGTCGAGCCGCTTGCGTGCGGTCAGACGCATGTGGTGATCGCACTTGGGGCAGACGTTGTGAAGTTTTTCCAGTTCGGGCAGATAGAGTACTGCCTCGCACTTCGGGCACTTGCGCCACAGGCCGTCGGGCACGCTGGCCCGCCGGTCCTTGCGCTGAATCCGCCCCATGGAGGGAACAATCTTGTCGAGCCAGCTCATGTCAGAAAGGCTTCCGTATGCTGTTGCACCCGGCTACGCAGGGTGTCATGAATCGAAACTTGAACGAGGGCAAGCTCAGCGAGCCGGCAACGCATCCAGGGCCTGACGCATCTCGCTGAGTATCGCTTTGAGCTCGCCGGCAATCACATCGGGCTGCTCGGCGTTGTCGGCGATACGGCTGACCAGGGCGCTACCGACGATGACGCCATCGGCCACCTTGCCGACCTCGGCCGCCGAGGCCCCGTCGCGAATACCGAAACCGACGCACAGCGGCAGCTCGGTCAGTTCCCGCAGTGGCGCCAGATGTTCTGCCACGTCGTCGGCATTGAGCGTGGCGGCCCCGGTCACGCCCTTGAGCGCAACATAATAGAGGTAGCCCTCGCCATGGGCACATATTGTAGCGGCCCGCTCCCGCGAAGTGGTAGGGGCGACGAGAAAGATCGAGGCCAGGCCGTGCTGCTTGAGCAGCGGGCCGAACTCGTCGGCTTCCTCGGGAGGCATGTCGACGGTCAGCACGCCGTCGACCCCGGCCGCGGCAGCCTGCTCGGCGAAAGCGGCAAGACCGATGCGCTCGACGGGGTTGAGATAGCCCATCAGCACGATCGGCGTCTCGTGGTCGCGACTGCGGAACTCGCGCACCATCTCGAACAGGTGGCTCAAGCGCACGTTGTGCTTGAGCGCACGTTCACAGGCCTTCTGGATCACCGGGCCGTCGGCCATCGGATCGGAGAATGGCACGCCCAGCTCGAGCACGTCGGCGCCCGCTTCCACCAGGGCGTGCATGAAACCGACAGTATGCTGCGGCGCCGGATCGCCGGCTGTGATGTAGGGAATCAGCGCCCGGCGGCCCTGGGCCTTGAGTTCGGCGAAGCGTTTATCGATTCGATTCATCATCAGAACTCCAGGCCGTCGATCTTGGCGACCGTCATGATGTCCTTGTCGCCGCGGCCGGAAAGGTTGACCACGAGGTTCTGGTCGGGCCGCATGGTCGGCGCCAGCACCTTGGCATGGGCCAGCGCATGGGCCGACTCCAGCGCCGGCATGATGCCTTCCACCCGGGTCAGCTCGCGGAACGCCTCGAGCACGGCATCGTCATTGGCGGTCACGTACTGCACCCTCCCCACGTCCTTCCACAGCGCGTGCTCGGGGCCCACGCCCGGATAATCGAGGCCCGCCGAAATCGAATGGGTATCCGAGACCTGGCCGCCCTCGTCGGACATCAGGTAGGTGCGGTTGCCGTGCAGCACGCCGCGCGGCGCGTTCGACGCCAACGGCGCGGCATGGCGGCCAGTATCGATACCGTCGCCGCCGGCCTCGACGCCGTACATGGCGACTTCGTCGTCCTCGACGAAGGGATAGAACAGGCCCATGGCATTGGAGCCACCTCCGACACAGGCGATGAGCGCATCGGGCAGCTTGCCGAACTCCTCCAGCGACTGGCGACGCGCCTCGCGGCCGACAACAGCGTTGAAGTCACGCACCAGCATGGGATATGGATGCGGCCCGGCCACGGTACCGATGATATAGAAGGTGTCGTCGACGTTGGTTACCCAATCGCGAAGCGCCTCGTTCATGGCGTCCTTGAGGGTACGGGTGCCGGACTCCACCGGAATCACGTTGGCACCGAGCAGGCGCATGCGATAGACGTTGAGCTTCTGGCGCTGGACGTCTTCGGCCCCCATGTAGACCTCGCACTTCAGGCCCAGGCGTGCCGCCACGGTGGCCGTGGCCACGCCGTGCTGACCGGCGCCGGTTTCGGCAATCACCCGTGGCTTGCCGCTCATCTTGGCCAGCAGCGCTTGACCGATGGTGTTGTTCACCTTGTGCGCGCCGGTGTGGTTGAGGTCCTCGCGCTTGAGCCAGATCCGTGCCCCACCGAGTTGCTTCGACCATCGCTCCGCGTGATAGAGCGGAGAGGGCCGGCCCACGTAATGGGCCAGGTCGTAGTCGAATTCGGCCTGGAAGTCCGGATCGTCGCGAAGACGCATGTAGGTCTTCTCCAGATCGTCCAGGGCGAAGCTCAGGGTCTCCGAGACGAACCGGCCGCCGTAGGGGCCGAAATGGCCGCGGGCGTCCGGCAGTCGGGTCAGGTCACTGAACTTGCTCACTAAAGACACCTCATAGGGTCGCCATAAGGGACAGGGAATGAATCGGGCTTGGGTAAAGCAATCAGCTCAGGCGCCTGCGATCGGCCTGGGCCACCGCCGCGGCGAAAGCCAACAGCAGGCGGGGATCCTTGCAACCGGGTTCGGCTTCCACACCGCCGGAAACGTCCACCGCAAAGGGGCGCACACGCTCGATGGCGCCGGCCACATTCTCCGCGCTCAGCCCACCCGCGAGGATAACAGGTTTTTCCAGACTTGCGGGGATTCGCGACCAGTCGAAAGTCTCCCCGGTGCCACCCGGAACCCCCGGGCGGTAGGCGTCCAGCAGCAACGCCTGGGCACCAGCGTAGGCCGCTGCCGCAGCGTGCAGGTCGAGGTCGTCGCGCATACGTAGTGCCTTGATCCATGGTCGGTCGAACTGAGCGCAGAAAGACGGCGTCTCGTCGCCATGGAATTGCAGCAGGTCGAGGTAACGGCTGGCCTTCTGGACGAGCTCTGGCGAAGCATCGACGAACAGGCCCACCCGGGTGACGAAGGCCGGCACGCCGGCACTCAGCGCTGCAAGACGATCCGCGTCGACGTGGCGCCGGCTGCCGGGCCAGAGCACGAAGCCGAGCGCATCGGCTCCCGCCGCCACGGCGTCGGCCACGTCCCGCTCACGGGTCAGGCCGCAGAACTTGATGCGGGTACGCATTGGCTTCGACGGTGTCATGACTCACCTTCCTTCACCATGGAATCGCCACTCGTTGCTTCGGACACTGGCCGGCCTCGGCGAAATTCGACCATGGGGCATGCCGGTAGTTCGCGCTCGCCGGTCCACTCGCCCAGGAAAGCCAGCAGATTCGGCCCCAGCGGCTCCTGAGGCAGCCCCCAGGAGCCATCGTAGAGCGAATCGACGAAATGCAGGCCACAGGCCGGCGCCGTGACGTCGGAAAGGGTGCGATCCTTCAGCGCCAGCAGTTCGGCCAGGTAGGCATCACCCTGTTCACCACGCCCCACGCTGACCAGCGCACCAACGATGTTGCGGATCATGTGGTGCAGGAAGGCGTTGCCCTGCACGTCGATCACTACCAGCGGCCCGTGGCGACGCACCTCGATGAAGTGCAGATGGCGCCAAGGGGTCTTCGACTGACAGCCCGCAGCACGAAAGCTTGAGAAATCGTGCTCACCCACCAGCGCTTGTGCCGCACGGTGCATGGCGTCGGCATCCAGCGGGTCGCGGCACCAGGTCACGTTGTGCCGCTCCAGCACCGGCCGGCTCATCTGGTTGAGGATGATGTAGCGATAGCGTCGCGCCAGCGCCTTGAAGCGCGCATGAAACTCGTCGGGCACCTCGCGCACCCAGCTCACCGCGATGTCGCGAGCCAGGTTGGCGTTGACCCCGAACACCCAGGCCTTCTGCGAACGCGGCGCGGGTGCATCGAAGTGCACGATCTGGCGGGTGGCGTGCACGCCGGAGTCGGTTCGGCCGCTGGCATGCACCGTTATCGGCTGACTCGCCACCTTGGAGAGCGCCCGCTCCAGTTCGGCCTGCACCGACGGGGCATGCTTGAGCCGTTGCCAACCACAGTAGGCGCTGCCGTCATATTCCACCCCCAGCGCCAAGCGGCCGCTCAGTGGTTGACGATCATCGAGAAGTCGAAACAGGGTCATGCCGCCATCAGAGCCGATAGTGAGTGAATAGATCCCGGGCCTCATCGTGCACCTGCGGATCGCTGGAATCCTCCAGCAGCCGCCGCAACAGCGGACGAGCCCGCTCCACGTCGCCGCTCTCGAGTAGTTGGCGAGCTCGTTCCAGATCGTTGCGCTTGGAGGAGTCCAAAACAGCGCCATTATCGCGATCCAGCGGTGGGAAGGCTACCTCCTCCACCTCCCACTCGGCTTCCTCCTCCCGCTCGGCCGGGCGAGCGCCCGAATGCTCAGGGCCCTGCTTGGCATCCTGGATATCATCCATTAGCGGGAATTCGACGCTGGGCTGCATGGGCGTCTCTTCGCGTGGCCGTGGTTCCGGCTCCAGAGCAGGAGGTTGGTAATCGATCGTGCGCCACTCTGTCGTCTCGCTACGCTCGGCGAGCGGGGCCTGCCTCGGAACCTCGGTTGGCGGCTCCTCGTCGTCAAGCTCATTCGACGCTTCGTCCCGTCGCGGCTCCTCCTGGGACGTCACTTTGTCCGACAGCGTGTCCTCGCGATCGACTGCATCAATGCGGGGGAAGTCGACCTGTGGCTGCTCGGTCGGAGCCGAAGGCGCCCCCTGCTCCGCAGCGTCCCCCTTCGGTTCAACGACCTCCCGTCCCGTTGGCTGGACGCCACCTTGTAGCGGCCCATCACTGCTCGCAAGGGAGCCATTGCTGGGCGGCATGGGCTTATGCTTGGCCATTAGCCGACCTGCTTCGGCCACCAGCGTGGAGTCGCCTGTCTCGGCCAGCAATTGCGCTTCATGCTCTGCCGCCTGCTGGTTGCCTTGCTCCACGTGTACGTTGAGCAGCTTGAGGCGCAGATCGTGCCGCTCGGGGTTCCGGGCCAGGCCCGCCTCCAACAGCTCCCTGGCCTGATCGAAACGACCATAGGCCATGAAGATGTCTGCTTCGCTGATCGCTTCGGCCTGCGGCATGGTGGTACGCGGCACTTCTTCCTGATGGAAGCCTTCACTGACGGTCATGCCTGCGGCGATGGGCGGAATCGGAGCAGTGGGAGCTCCTGGTGGCGGCGCCGTGTCGCCGACAGGAGGCGTGCCGTGAACCATGTTGGGCATGGTTCCACCTCCCATTGACGGCGCGACATCCTCGCGCCGACGGCGGCGAAGCCATAACCAGAGGCCCAGCAGAGCAGCCAGTCCTGCGCTGCCCAGGATGAGATTGCGATCAATGGACGCCGGGTAGACCGCCCCCCACCAGGGCGCATCGGCAGGCGGCTCGCCCCCGCCTTGCACCACCGCGTTGCCAGGTGCGACACCCTCGGTGCCGGCACCATCTGCCAGCAGCGCGGTCAGTTGCTCGCGCATGGCCTCGACTTCCTCACGCAGCCCGCCAATCTCCTGCTGCAGGGCATCGCGTTCGGCCTGGACCTCTTCCAGCGCGGCACGGCTCTCCTGCCAGCGCCGCTCGAACAACGCGAAGCGTGGATCGCTCTCCCCAAGGGCCAGCTCACCGGCACCAAACGTTGCCAACACGTCGGCATCGAGCGCTCCGGCGGTGCGACCATTCTCTTCCCCGACCGACGCGGCCACCTGACTACTCGCCTCGGTAACCAGGTCTTCGTCGCTGAGCAGCATGAGCCGTGGCGTCGCATCGGAATCATCACCGGGGAGGTTAGCCTCGGCATTGGCCCCGAACTCGGCTCGATCAGCCAGTTCTACCAGGGAAGACGAGGATTGAGCAGCCTCGCCAGCGGCGGATATCGCTGCCATGTCGACAGGCGTGGAAGGCCCCAACGGAACACGAGCGGGGGTGCCACTGCCACGACTGGCCCAGGCCTGATTCATGGCCTGAACGATGCGCTCGGCCTCGGCGGCCGAGCGCGCGGCGATGGCCTCCCGAGCCGGCACGACCAGGGCATGGCCGGCGCGCATGGCGTTGATGTTACCCGAGGGAAAGACATCCGGATTGGCCTCGACCAGCGCCACCATCATCTGATTCATGCCGATACCGCTGTCGGGCCGCAGCCGCCCGGCTACCGACCATAGGGTGTCGCCGCTGCCTACCCAGGCACGGTTATCCGCTTGCGCGCCGCTCGTGCGCGTGACGACTGGCCTGGAGGCGGCTTGGGATACAGGCTCAGGTGACGTAGCCGAGGGCCGCACTGTGGACTCGGCTTGGCGACTCGAGCCGTTGACCAGCACCGGCATGCTGTCGTAATCGGGTGGATCCAGCAGCAGCGTCACCTCACGCAGTTGGCGGCCGGAGGGCCAATCGAAGCGTAGCAGCAGGTCCATCCAGGGCTCGCGTACAGGCCGCTCGCTGGCAAGTGTCACCACCCATTGCCCTTGGCGCACTTCCACTTCGGCCTTCACACTGGCCGCCAATGGCGTGCGAACGAGTCCCGCCGAATCAAATTCGCGAGACCCGGCCACGCTGACACGCAGCAGCTCGGGCTCGAGCCCGGCTGTATCGGTAAGCGGAATGACGGCGCGCAGCGGTGCATTGAGCGTAGAGCGCACATCAGCCTCTCCAACCCCTAGCGCCAGCGTTTGCGGACTCGCGGCCGACAGTGCCAACAGCAGGGCAAATGACAATTCACGTCTCATCGACTTCCCTTGCTTTTCCGCTTTCTTGTTGAAGCGTCCGTTTCTTAAGTGCTGGATTCAGAACATGATCAAATATGTAACATATCCTCGCGTGAACTGCCCGATGCCGTAGCAGCCATTTGGCTCAGCACCCGCCTCAGCCTTGCTGTCGCCAGGCCTAAAATGCAAAACGGGACACCCCCCGCAGGAGATGCCCCGTCAATGGCAACTGCGAGAGGATCACTGCTCGCGCAGGATCTTCAGCATGCGCTTGAGTGGCTCGGCCGCCCCCCACAACAGTTGGTCGCCGGCCGTGAAGGCGGAGAGATACTCACCACCCATGTTCATTTTGCGCAGGCGACCCACCGGAACGCTCAAGGTGCCTGTAACGACCGAAGGCGTCAGCCCGGCAATGGTCGCTTCCTTGTCGTTGGGGATCACCTTGACCCACTCGTTGTGCTTGGCGATGCGCTCCTCGATTTCATCTATCGGCACATCTTTCTTCAACTTGATGGTAAAGGCCTGGCTGTGCGAGCGCATCGCACCGATGCGGACACAGATGCCATCGATAGGAACCGGATTACCCTGGATCCCCAGGATCTTGTTGGTTTCGACGCTGCCCTTCCACTCCTCGCGGCTCTGGCCGTTATCCAGCTTGGTGTCGATCCAGGGCAACAGGCTGCCGGCCAACGGGGCGGTGAAGTTGTCGACCGGGAAGTCACCGCTACGCATGGCCTGCGTGACCTTGCGGTCGATATCGAGAATGGCGCTAGCGGGATCGTCCAACTCGCTGGCGACGCTATCGCGCAGCGCCCCCATCTGGTTGAGCAGTTCACGCATGTGCTTGGCGCCGGAGCCCGAGGCGGCCTGATAGGTCATGGAGGTCATCCACTCGATCAGGTCGGCTTCGAACAGGCCACCCAGGCCCATCAGCATCAAGCTGACGGTACAGTTGCCGCCGACGAAGGTCTTGGCACCGCGCGCCAGTTGATCGTCGATCACCTTGCGGTTGACCGGATCGAGCACGATGGTCGCCTCGTCCTCCATGCGCAGGGTGCTGGCGGCATCGATCCAGTAACCCTTCCAGCCGCCGCCGCGCAGGTCACCGTAGACCTGCTTGGTATAGTCGCCGCCCTGGCAGGTGATCACCACATCCAGCGCCTTGAGCTCGTCGATGTCGGTGGCATCCTTGAGCGGAGGTACGTCCACGCCGATGTCGGGACCGGGTTTGCCGACCTGGGAGGTGGTGAAGAAGATCGGCTCGATGCCGTCGAAGTCTCCATCCTCCTGCATGCGCTGCATGAGTACCGAGCCCACCATGCCACGCCATCCGACGAAACCGACTTTCAACATGTGAAGTCCTCCTGGAAAGAATGAGGCCAATAGTATACATGACCCGGGCCCACCTCGCAGGCGGGCCCGGGCCCAGGGCAACGACAGCGGTCTGTTATCGCGTTCAAGACGCCTCGAAGGCCGCCAGCACCGCGTCGCCCATTTCGCTCGTCGATACAGTGCGCGTGCCCTCGGCGGCAATATCCGCGGTGCGCAGGCCATCATCCAGAACTTTCCCCACGGCGTCCTCGATGCGGCTTGCAAGTTCGGACTCGGAGAGCGAGTAGCGCAGCATCATGGCCACCGAGAGGATGGTGGCCAGCGGGTTGGCGATCCCCTTTCCGGCGATGTCTGGCGCGCTGCCGTGGCACGGCTCGTACATGCCCTGGCCGCTCTCGTTGAGCGAGGCCGAGGGCAGCATGCCGATGGAGCCGGTGAGCATGGCGGCGGCATCGGAGAGGATGTCGCCGAACATGTTGCCGGTGACCATCACATCGAACTGCTTGGGCGCGCGGACAAGCTGCATGGCGGCGTTGTCGACGTACATGTGCGAGAGTTCGACGTCGGGGTATTCCGGTGCCAGGCGCTCCATCACCTCGCGCCACAGGATGGTGACCTCGAGCACGTTGGCCTTGTCGACGCTGCACAAGCGCTTGCCGCGCTTACGGGCCAGCTCGAAGGCGACCCGGCCGATGCGCTCGATCTCGCTCTCGGAGTAGACATAGGTATTGAAGCCGACGCGCTGGCCGTCGCGCACTTCGATGCCGCGAGGCTGGCCGAAGTAGATGCCGCCGGTGAGCTCGCGCACGATCATGATGTCGAGCCCCGCCACCAGCTCGGGCTTGAGGCTGGAGGCGCTGGCCAGCTGCGGGTAGGTGATGGCCGGACGCAGGTTGGCGAACAGGCCGAGGTTCTTACGCAGGCCGAGCAGCCCCTTCTCGGGGCGCTTGGCGAGGTCCTCGAGCTTGTCCCACTTGGGCCCGCCCACGGCACCGAGCAGGATGGCATCGGCGGCCTTGGCCTTCTCCAGGGTCACTGCAGGCAGGGGCTCGCCGTGTTCATCATAGGCGCTGCCACCGACCAGTCCTTCCTCCACTTCGACGTCGAGGCCGCGGGCCTGGCAAGCGGCCAGGATGCGGCTGGCCTCGGCGGTGATCTCGGGACCGATGCCGTCACCCGGCAGTACCAGAATCTTGCGTGTCATGTGTTGTTCAATCCTTGTGCTTGCCTTTCTCGAGCGATGGCGGCGGGCTGTACGGCGACAGGCCTGCGAGGAGGCGCTGTGAACCCATCCCTGGGCGCTACTTTTGCCATCCATGGCAAAAGACCTCCTCTCCGACCTGTCCCCTACGCCCTTCAATTCACGGTTGGTCAATCCGTTCCCGGATCAGCCCCTCCAGTGACAGATGCAAAGTTAAGAGCGGTCAGACCTGAGCGCTATCGCGGAACAGCCACGGCCGCTCGGCGCGATGGCGCTGTTCGAAGGCACGAATGGCATCTTCATCCTGCAGAGTGATGCCAATGTCGTCGAGCCCCTCGAGCAGGCAGTGCTTGCGGAAACCATCGACCTCGAACTCGAGGATCTCACCCGAGGGCGTGATCACCCGCTGGTTCTCGAGATCCACATCCAGGCGATAGCCTTCGTTGGCGTCCACTTCGCGGAACAGCCGATCGATTGTCTCCTCGGGCAAGGTGATCAGCAGCAGGCCGTTCTTGAAGGCGTTATTGTAGAAGATGTCGGCGAAGCTCGGCGCGATCACCACGCGGAAGCCGAAGTCTTCCAGCGCCCAGGGCGCGTGCTCACGAGAGCTGCCGCAGCCGAAGTTACGGCGCGTCAGCAGCACGCTGGCACCCTGGTAGCGCGACTGGTTGAGCACGAAATCGGGATTGAGTGGGCGCTGCGAGCAGTCCTGCCCCGGCTGCCCTTCGTCGAGATAGCGCAGCTCGTCGAACAGGTTGACGCCGAAGCCGGTGCGCTTGATCGATTTCAAGAACTGCTTGGGGATGATCAGGTCGGTATCGACGTTGGCCCGGTCGAGTGGTGCAACGATGCCTTGGGTGCGTTCGAACTTTCTCATGGCTCAAGCCTCCTCTGCGACGGGCTGGGCGCCGAAACTACGTACATCAACGAAGTGACCGGCAATGGCGGCGGCGGCGGCCATGGCCGGGCTGACCAGGTGGGTACGCCCGCCGTAGCCCTGTCGCCCCTCGAAGTTGCGGTTCGAGGTGGAGGCGCAGTGCTCGCCGGCGCCGAGCTTGTCGGCGTTCATCGCCAGGCACATGGAACAGCCCGGCTCGCGCCACTCGAAGCCCGCTTCGACGAAAATCTTGTCGAGCCCTTCAGCCTCGGCTTGCCGCTTCACCAGGCCGGAGCCTGGTACCACCATGGCGAGCTTGATGGAGTCGGCCACCTTCTTGCCGCGCGCCACCTTGGCCGCCTCGCGTAGGTCCTCGATGCGCGAGTTGGTGCACGAGCCAATGAACACCTTGTCGAGCCTGATGTCGGTGATCTTCTGCTTGGGCGCGAGGCCCATGTACTCCAGTGCACGGGTGTAGCCGCGCTTGACGGTGTCATCGTCCTGCTCGGCGGGGTCGGGCACTGCGCCGGAGATACCGGTGACCATCTCGGGGCTGGTGCCCCAGCTCACCTGGGGTTCGATCTCGGCGGCGTCCAGCGTCACCACCTTGTCGAACTGCGCATCGGGGTCGGACACCAGGTTGCGCCAGTCGGCCACGGCGGCCTGCCACTGTTCGCCCTTCGGAGCGAAGGGGCGCTCGGCGAGATACTCGATGGTGGTATCGTCCACCGCGATCAGGCCGACTCGGGCGCCGGCTTCGATGGCCATGTTGCACACCGTCATGCGCCCCTCCATGGAGAGGTCACGAATGGCGCTGCCGGCGAACTCGATGGCATAGCCGGTACCGCCGGCGGTGCCGATGCGGCCGATGATGGCCAGCACGACATCCTTGGCGGTGACGCCGGTGCCGAGCTTGCCCTCGACACGCACCTGCATGTTCTTCATCTTCTGGGCCAGCAGGCACTGGGTGGCGAGCACGTGCTCGACCTCGGAGGTGCCGATACCGTGGGCCAGCGCGGCGAAGGCACCATGGGTGGCGGTGTGGGAGTCACCGCAGACCACGGTCATGCCCGGAAGAGTGGCGCCCTGCTCCGGCCCTACCACGTGGACGATGCCCTGGCGCGGGTCGTTGATCTTGAACTCCTCGATGCCGAACTCGACGCAGTTGTCGTCGAGCGTCTGCACCTGGATCAGCGACACCGGGTCCTTGATGCCGGCGTTGCCCTCAGCACGTTCCTTCACGGTGGTCGGCACGTTGTGATCCGGCGTGGCCAGGTTGGCGTCGAGCCGCCAGGGCTTGCGACCGGCCAGGCGCAGCCCCTCGAAAGCCTGCGGCGAGGTCACTTCGTGCAGCAGTTGCCGGTCGATGTAGATCAGTGCGGTGCCGTCGTCGCGCTCCTTCACAAGGTGCTGCGACCACAGCTTGTCGTAAAGTGTCTGGCCTGCCATATCGTTCTCCCGGGCTCTGTGGCCCTTTTCCTCATGCGGTCGGTCCGAGCTGCCCCCAATGCCACGGCTGTTCCGGCGACAGGCCCCGAAGTGTCAGACCATCGAGGAGGCGCTGTGAATACTGGACCTCCTCTGTGGCCTGTCCCCGACGCCGCTCACGCTGCAGCAACCGCCAAGCTCTCGGTACTGGTTGTTCTCACTGACTCTCTTGAGTGTCATCAAGTCTTGCGCGGCTCGCCCATAAAAGCAATTCATGTTATTTATTCATTGGATTCCACAAAGGAATACAAGAGAGACGATGGATACCCAAAGCCTGCAGGCCTTCCTCGCCGTGGCCGACAGCGCCAGCTTCTCGCGCGCCGCGGAGCAGCTGCACCTGACCCAGCCGGCGGTCTCCAAGCGCATCGCCACGTTGGAGGATCAGATCGGCGCCCGTCTGTTCGACCGCATCGGCCGCCGCGTCACGTTGACCGAGGCCGGCCAGGTACTGCTGCCCCGGGCGCGGCAGATTCTGGTCATGGTGGATGACAGTCGCCGTGCGCTGGTCAACCTGACGGGTGATGTTGGTGGTAGCCTGACCCTCGCCACCAGCCACCATATCGGCTTGCATCGCCTGCCGCCGC
Organism: Halomonas sp. LR3S48; assembly: GCF_025725665.1. Classification (NCBI taxonomy): domain Bacteria; kingdom Pseudomonadati; phylum Pseudomonadota; class Gammaproteobacteria; order Oceanospirillales; family Halomonadaceae; genus Halomonas; species Halomonas sp. LR3S48. The sequence goes on from NZ_CP107009.1 coordinate 2,836,226, forward strand.
TGCTCAAGGCTTACACCCGCACCCATCCCGAGGTGCGCATGGACCTGCGCTTCCTCGACTCCGAACAGGCCTATCAAGGCGTGCTTGACGGAGAACTGGAAATCGCCGTAGTCACGCTGGCGCCACACCCGGACCCTCAGCTCGAGGTGGTACCCGTATGGGACGATCGCATGTGCTTCGTCTGCTCCCACGACCACCCCCTGGCCGAACGGGAGCGGCTATCGTTGCATGAGCTATGCACCTTCGATGCGGTGCTGCCCGGCCCCATGACCTTCACTCGTACCTTGATCGAGTCGCGCTTCGCGGCCGCCGGCCTTACGCTACCCGTGGCGCTGGCCACCAACTATCTCGAAACCCTGAAGATGATGACTTCCATTGGCCTGGGCTGGAGTCTGCTGCCAGAGCGGCTGGTGGCTGGCGAACTGCACGAGCTAGAGGTGGAACATCCGCCCATCCATCGCTCCTTGGGCTATCTGGTGCACCGAAGTCGCACCCTCTCCAATGCCGCACGGGCAATGCTGGCACTGTTGGAAGAGGCGCGTGATACAGCGAGTCGCCGAACATGAGGAAACATTGTTAGACTGCTCACAATAATTTTCGACTCCACCTGGAGCCTTACACCATCGTGTCCTCTCCCGACTCTCCCGCCACATCGACACGCCATGCCCTGGCGGGCGTGCTGATTCTGCTTGGGTTGGTGCAGCAGATCCTCGGTTTTGCCGGGGCGTTACCTCTTCCGCACGGGGTCGGCTACGCCCTGTGGCTGGCGACTCTGCTGCTATGGCGGGACATTCCACACCGCACCCGCTGGCAAGCCGGAGCGCTGGCCGTCATCGGACTGGGACTGCTGGTGATTGCACGCTGGCACTATGGCGCGCAAATCGCCTGGCCCGCAGTCACCAGCGGTAACACCTATGTGGTGGCGATGCTGGTAGGGGTCAGTTTCATCGGACTGATCGGCAACCGCAGCGGCTCGTCGCGCCCGCTCGGTCGGCCGATAACGGGGCGCCGGGGCACCCTGGGCACCTGGCTCGGGGTCCATCTGCTCGGCACCATTCTCAATCTGTCGACGGTGTTCATGATCGGCGACCGCCTCGCCCGGCGCGGCCCATTGACGACGCCTCAGTTGCTGGCACTCAACAGGGGGCTTTCCAGCGCTGCGCTTTGGTCGCCCTTCTTCGCTTCCATGGGTGTGGTGATGACCCTGGCGCCGGGCATGGAGTACTCGCGCATTCTCGCAGTGGGGCTGCCGCTGGCGCTTGTCAGCGGCGTTCTCACCACGCTGGAACTGTCGCACCGCTTCGACCTCGCCGATGTGGCGGGCTTTTCGCTTTCGCCGCGCAGCCTGCTGATGCCGGTCGCCATGGCGGCTTTAGTGATGCTGTTCCATTACCAGCTCACGCCTGCGCTTGGCATCGTCAGCATCATCACTTTCCTGCTGCCGGCGGTGGCCTTGGCCAGCAACCTGCCAGCGGGAGCCCGCTGGACACTGCGACGCGTGCGCCAGCATACGCTGATACGCCTGCCGGCCATGCGCGGCGAGATCGCCCTGTTTCTCTCCGCCGGACTGCTGACTCTGGGGCTTTCGACCCTGGTGGGCGCCGCCACGGGCAGTGAGTGGAAGCTGTTCGCCCGCTTCGGCCCCGCTCAGGCAGTCATCAGCTTCCTCGCGATCGTGGCCAGTGCCGTGGCGGGGCTGCATCCGATCATCGGCGTCTCGGTACTCGCTTCGACACTCGACCTGAGCGGCAACGAGCAGACCCTGTTCGCCTTCACTGCCCTCGCCTCGTGGGCGGTGGGCACCTCGGTGGGGCCACTGTCGGGCATCAACCTGTCACTGCAGGGCCGCTACGGCGTCAGCGGTTACCGCATGATGCGCCATAACCTTGGCTATGCTCTCGCTATCAGTACTCTGGTGGTGATCGTCATCATGATCATGGGCGGCATATCGGCATGAGCTGAACCGGTATCATAAGGTCGAACAGCGACCGAAGTTTTTCCCGAATGAAACAAACCATGGGCATTCAGGCGTAATCTTCGACAACATCCTTTACGCTTCGATAACTTGGGAAAAAATGGGGGTTGAGGGCCATGCCTCGTTCATTTGCGACAGCCGCAGCATATTTCTCCAACTTTTCGTAAGCGCCAGGGTCGATGATGATCTGCGCAACTTTATAAGGTAACTTCAACGGTGAAAAACCTGTTTTGAAATACATCAATTCGTCGTTGCATCCTCCCACCCCCCCCCCCAGCATGAGCCACTCGGCACCCTGCTCAGTGGCATATATGCGCACCTTGTCATGAAGTAGTTTACTAGGGGCAAAACGGTAAAATCCTGGCAAGGTTCCTCCCAGATGATACTGGACGAACTTGCCGGTATGCATAAAGATGCCAGCACAAACCATGCGATTCTCAATAAAGACCCCGTACATTCTTGCACTAAAGTCCTTGGCGGAAAAAAGCGCCTCGCAATACTCCCTTCCGAAGAAGTAATATTCTTTCGCTCCTCGATGGCTCATGGTCTCTTTATAAATCGCCATAAATTCATCGAGATATGATTCCGAATCCACCTCCCTGCACTCCGCCCCCATTTTTTCCAGCTTCTTTATTCCTCTTTTCAAGCTGTTTCTGTAATTCAACCTCTGTCCTTCCATAGACTCGCGAAGATCAATAGGAACGGTATCGCCGAGCGTTCTTATTTCACCAAGACCAGCCAGTACCGAAGCAGTATCCAGAAAAGGGTTCAACCGTGCAAAGATAGAAACAATGCCGTGCTCGCCACACCACATCTCGATACAACGTGACCATATTTTTTTATCAAAATCACTAACACCTCCCTTTGTTAGTGGCCCCGGATAACCGTACGTAGAAGTTAAATCTTTCCACTGTCTACCGTTTGCCTTAAAAGAACGCAGCAGTAACGGCCAGACAATAACGCCACCGCGCCCCTTATACGTAAACAGCAAAGGGCTTCCTTCTCTATTTTTTCGGCTGAGCTCATGAAAATCCCATGTATGATAACAATCATATTCTCCGACATCCTGAAGCGCCCTCCTCCACCCATCTTCTTCAGTACTTACTTGAAAAGAATACTTATCGCGCTGAAGAAACTGGTCTTTATTATCGCCCATGTAAAGATCACAATGAGACATCATCCCCCCCCCAGGGCCGGCAATTCAAACGCAAAGCCACTCAACTTAAAACCTCAATAATGCTCTCAGCTGCCATTGAAATCCTCCATCGTTACGCAGGTTTCGCTTGTGACTCCGCGACGATTTAAAATTTGCCTTATGGTCAAAAAAAGAATCTTGATGTCCAATAGAACGGTTCCGTTATCCACATACCAGACGTCCAACTCGAATTTTTTTTCCCAAGTTATGCTGTTGCGCCCATTAACCTGAGCCCACCCTGTTATTCCCGGCCGAACGCAATGGCGCCTTGCCTGCTCTTCGTTATAGAGTGGCAGGTACTCCATACACAGAGGACGCGGACCGACCAGGCTCATGTCTCCCTTGAGCACGTTCCATAACTCTGGCAATTCGTCCAGACTGGTGGACCGAAGCATGGTACCAAACCTTCCCAATCTCTCTTCATCCGGTAATGGTTGGCCCTCTTCGTCATAAGCCTCACGCATGCTTCTAAATTTAATTATTTCAAAAGGCCTTCCATGCAGACCCGGGCGTAGCTGTCGGAACAGAACAGGAGGACCAATAAATAAATAGACAAGTAGCGATACAATAACCAGTATGGGAGCAAACAGGACGATCCCAAGAGCAGCCAAGACCAAATCCATACACCTCTTGACCATGCCTATTCCTCCACATTATCCTTAAAGGAACTATAACTATTCGGCTCTCATTCAATGACAGTGCCATCGGCAGATCGAGCCGTGGACACGCCCTGCAAGGGAGTCGTCTCGATGGCAAGATGCTCAGGCATCCTCGATAACATATTGTGCATTTCTTCGCTGCTGTCGAAGCGCAGTATCAGAATACCTAAAGGAGCACTGACGGGCTCACCGGGTCGCACCCACATGTGGCGGCTGATAATTTTGGACTCAAGTTGACGTGACATTTCAATATGGACGAGTCGGCAATTCTCCTTGGCCCGAATGATATAATTAGACCAGAATCCGCTGGGTGCGACTTGCTGGAGAGTGGCACACTCCAGGCCAAGAGCAGCATCGACGGTATACTTGACCAGATCCACCCCGGTGGCATGCTTTATGACATCGGGTATTCCATCACCGCCATTTCTTGGGCCCACTTCAAGGAACCATATTTCCCCCTTGGCATCGACCAGATACTCAACATTGAAAGGGCCGATGCGGCAATCCAGCAGACGCAAAAGCCGCTCTAGCTCACCTGCAGCCTTAAGGCCAATATTCGAGTCCAGAAGTGTAGGGTAGCTATTGGCAGCGGGAGCAGGCGGCATCCAGGCGGGATCGAAGTGGGCATCGGCCCAGAGCCAGAATTTGAGCTTGCCGTCGAGCATGAAAACATCGCTATCGATCTGGTAGCCGACCTTCTCAATGCGTTCTTCGAGGACTACTTTCTTTATTCTTGAGAAACTCAACGCATAGCCAAATGCCGCATCGAGCTGATCAACAGCATCGATGAAAGAAATCCCACGATTACCTGAAGCATCGACCGGTTTGACAAACACTGGCAGCTTCAACTGTTCCAACCAGACCCTGGCGTCGTTGATATCCTCGAAAGAGTTTGATTTGGGAGTATTGAATCCATTATCGGCCAAGAAAGCTCGAAACTTGTCTTTGCGTGTCAACGTCAGTGCAGCCTGATACGGGTTGCCTGGCAGTCCCATCTGCTCGGCGACATAGGCAGCGGTAGGGGCAGCAGAGTCAGCTGCGTAAGCTACGATACCGTCGATATTCAGATGCCGAGACAAGGCCAAGATGCCTTCTCTGTCGGTGGTGGAAACTGGGTATGCCTCATGGGCCAGTTCATGGCCAAGCTTGGTCATATCCATATCACAGGTAATCACATGATGCTGCTGCTCCAAGGCATAGAGAATGGGAGGCAGCTGATGGGCTCCTGCACCCAGAAAAAGTATTTTCTTCATCGCATTATCTCTGTCAGCACCGACGACGTTGGCGGCAGGATGGAAAGCGTTCTTTAGGTTAGTAATTGTTACGATATTTATCACGGAATAAAAAGGCTGAAAAATCTAATGGAAGGTAATGACGCTGGAGATTAAATTAATACTTATTAACCAACCTTTTCTCATCACGATAAGGGATTTTGTCACACCATCCTCGACAATATTCTATAGGCTTATGGTTGTTAAGGCGGGAAGCTCATGCACAAGCAAAACGTTTAACTACAGCCAACAAAAATCATGTTACAGAAAAATACTTTCTGAAACTTAAACTTAGAAACACCCTTATATCCAGTCGGCCACTTCAGGCGAAATCTCGAAGTTGTGAAAAGGAGATGCCGTAGAGGATTGCGCCAAGGATAGACGCTCCTTTATCGAGCGGTAGAGCGGTGATCTTGCTGTCAGGAGCTTCGCATCAAGGAAAATACGAAGCTCCTGTGGCAGGATAACGGGATAGAGCCGTTATTTGGGAGCGCGAGCGAAGTAACGATGGCCGCATTGATGACACGGCTCGATACGAGTCACGCCCTCGAGCTCGACCATCGCGTCGCAATGCACGCAGGCCATACGTCCCGGCGCGGCGATCTCGCCTTCGCAATAGTCGGCACGGGCGGCCTCGAGATCCTCAGTGAGCCGGGCGTTCTCGACGATGCTGCGATCGGCAATCGAGAACAGCGAATCGACCACCTTGCGCGAGAGCTGGTCGAGGTCGATACCCAGCCAGGCAGCCACGCCACGGCCACCCGCCCGCAGGTAGCGACGCATGTCGATCAGGTCGCGCTCTACCCAGGCGCGCAGCAGAGCCAGCTCGTCCTTGGTGAACTCCTCGAGATCGGCCTCGAATTCGACCGCCTCGTCCAGCTCCCGCTGCAGGTTCTCCCAGGTCAAGTCATCCGCGCCCTCACGCAGCCTGGCCAGCATGCGCTCATAGCCTTCGCGCAGCCGATGTTCGCGATGGGAGTCGGGATGTTCGCTCATGGTCATCTCCTCGAAGCGGTTTCAGCATGGGCCGGGCATGGCCGGGCATGCCCTACTGGGGTATCCTTGGTTACCATTTAGACGCCATCACGCCGTCAGTTCAACGTTTTATCGCCACGATGCAGCACGGACTGACGGCGGACAATTTCCTGCGCAAGCGCACGGCAGCTCCGTGCCCGAACACTCTAAGGTCATTTCGAAAGCCGATGGACGCACAGTACAAGCCCTTTGAAATCGAACGCGACGCCCAGCAATTCTGGGACGAGAACCAGTGCTTCAAGGCGGTGGAGGATGCCAGCCGCGAGAAGTTCTACTGCCTGTCGATGTTCCCCTACCCCAGCGGCAAGCTGCACATGGGGCACGTGCGCAACTACACCATCGGCGACGTGGTCTCGCGCTTCCAGCGCATGCAGGGCAGAAACGTGATGCAGCCCATGGGCTGGGATGCCTTCGGCATGCCGGCCGAGAACGCCGCGATCCAGAACCGGGTACCGCCGGCCAAGTGGACCTACGACAATATCGATTACATGCGCAACCAGCTCAAGGCGCTGGGTTTCGCCTACGACTGGAGCCGTGAGTTCGCCACCTGCGACACCGACTACTATCGCTGGGAGCAGTGGTTCTTCGCCAAACTGGTCGACAAGGGGCTGGTTTACAAGAAGATGTCCACCGTCAACTGGGACCCGGTGGACCAGACGGTGCTGGCCAACGAGCAGGTCATCGAAGGGCGCGGCTGGCGCTCCGGCGCGCTGGTGGAACGCAAGGAAATCCCGCTGTGGTTCCTCAAGATCACCGATTACGCCGATGAGCTGCTGGCCGATCTCGACAAGATCGAGTGGCCCGAGCAGGTCAAGACCATGCAGCGCAACTGGATCGGCAAGTCGCGCGGCGTGGAGCTCAGCTTCGATATCAGGAACGCGGACGGCAGCGCCGCCGAGCCGCTGTCGGTCTACACCACCCGCCCCGATACGCTGCTGGGTGTGACCTACGTGGCGGTGGCGGCCGCCCACCCGCTGGCCAGGGCGGCGGCGGAAGGCAACGCCGGGCTGGCCGCCTTCTGCGAGGAGTGCGCCCGCGGCGGCACCTCCGAGGCGGAACTCGCCACCAAGGAGAAGAAAGGCATGGCCACCGGCCAGGTGGCGGTGCACCCACTGACCGGTCGCGAAGTGCCGGTGTACGTCGCCAACTTCGTACTGATGGAGTTCGGTACCGGCGCGGTCATGGCCGTTCCCGGCCACGACCAGCGCGACTGGGAGTTCGCCACCAAGTACGACCTGCCCATCGAAGCGGTGATCAGCGACGAGAGTGGCCAGGCCCCGGATCTTTCCGAGGGCGCCTACGTGGAATACGGCCGGCTGATCAACTCCGGTGAGTTCGACGGCCTGGACTTCGATGCCGCCTTCGAGGCCATCGCCGGCAGGCTGGCCGAGCTGGGTCGCGGCGAGGTGAAGATCAACTACCGCCTGCGTGACTGGGGCGTGGCCCGCCAGCGCTATTGGGGCGCACCGATCCCGGTCAAGTACGGCCCCGAAGGCCAGACCGTGCCGCTCTCCGACGACGAGCTGCCGGTGGCCCTGCCGATGGAAGTCACCGTCGATGCCAGCGGCTCGCCATTGAAGAAGATGCCCGAGTTCTACGAGCTTGGCGACGGCTGGGTGCGCGAGACCGATACCTTCGACACCTTCATGGAGTCCTCCTGGTACTTCGCCCGCTTCTGCTGCGCCGACAATAAGGAGGCCATGCTCGACGAGCGCGCCGACTACTGGCTGCCGGTGGATCTCTATATCGGCGGTATCGAACATGCCATCCTGCACCTGCTCTATGCGCGCTTCTTCACCAAGCTGATGCGCGACCTGGGCCTGGTGAAGGTCGACGAACCGTTCCAGCGCTTGCTCACCCAAGGCATGGTAATCGCCGAGACCTTCTACCGTTCGACGTCCAACGGCGGCAAGGAGTGGTTCAACCCGGCCGATGTGGAGGTCAAGCGCGACGACAAGGGTCGTCCGGTCAGCGCGGTACTGATCAAGGACGGCCAGCCGGTCGAGATGGGCGGCATCGAGAAGATGTCCAAGTCGAAGAACAACGGTGTCGATCCGCAGTCGATGATCGACCGCTTCGGCGCCGACACCGTGCGCCTGTTCATGATGTTCGCCGCCCCGCCCGAGCAGTCGCTGGAGTGGTCCGATTCCGGCGTCGAGGGCGCCAGCCGCTTCCTCAAGCGCCTGTGGCGTCTGGTGGCAGAGCACCTCGAGGCCGGCATACCAGGCACGCTGGACACCGCGGCGCTCGATGAGCCTCAACGCGAACTCCGCCGCAAGACCCACGAAACGATCAAGAAAGCCAGCGACGACATCGGCCGGCGCACCACCTTCAACACCGCGATCGCCGCAGTGATGGAACTGACCAACGCGCTTGGGAAATTCGACGATACCTCGCCGCTGGGCCTGGCCGTAGCTCGCGAGGTCATCGAGGCCTGTGTGTTGCTGCTCGCACCGATCACGCCGCACGCCTGCCACACCTTGTGGCGCGAGCTGGGCCACGCCGAGCCGGCCATCGACGCTGCGTGGCCGCAGGTTGATGACACGGCCCTGGCGCGTGACACCCTCGAGCTGGTGGTGCAGGTCAACGGCAAGCTGCGTGCCCGTATCGAAGTGGCTGCCGACGCGCCCAAGGAAATCATCGAGGCCGAGGCCTTCGCCGCCGAGAACGTCCAGCGCCACACCGAGGGCAAGGCAGTGCGCAAGGTAATCGTGGTGCCGGGCAAGCTGGTCAATATCGTGGTGAGCTGACGCAGATCGAACGGGAGCACACATGCAGCGACGCAGATTCCTCAATCTCGCCATGACGGCCGGTGCCGCACTGGCACTGGCTGGCTGCGGCTTTCGCCTGCGCGGCCTGGATACGCCGGGGCTGGCCATCGACGAACTCGCCCTGGCGGGCGACGACAGCGAGCTGGCCCGACTGGTGAGCGAGCGCCTGACCTCGGTCGGCACTCGGGTACACGACAATGCCCCACTGGTGCTCAACCTCGGACCGGAGACGTTCCAAGATCGTCAGTTGAGCGTTCTCGACAGCGGCCCGCAAGAGCGGGAAATGGCACTTTCGGTGCCCTTCTCGGTTCAGCGCCGCAGCGATGGCGCTTATCGCCTGTCCGAGCAGCGCCTTGAGGTAGCGACGCGTTTCACCGTAAGCGATGACAATCTGCTGGCCCAGGATGAGCTGCGCGAGGAAGCGCGCCAGGAGCTGCGCCAGGAGGCCATGCGCCGCCTGTTCGACCGTCTGCGCACGTTGAATGACGCTCAGCCATGAGGGTGATCCCGTGAAGGTGCGTCTGTGAAGGTCTTTGCCGACAAACTGCCCGAAGCGCTGGCCAAGAGGCTGCCACCTGTCGTGATCGTGGCCGGCGAGGAACCGCTACAGCACATGGAAGCCTGCGATGCCGTGCGCACGGCAGCCCGTGAGCGCGGTATCGAGGAGCGCGACATACTCCACATAGAGGCCAACTTTGCCTGGGGGCGGCTTCGCGAGGCCGCGGCCAGCCTGTCGCTATTCGCCTCGTGCAAGCTGATCGAACTGCGCCTGGGCGGGCAGAGCCTGGGGCAGGAAGGAGCCAAGGCGCTGAAGGAATATGCCGATGCGCCGGGAACCGGGGACAACGTCCTGCTCATCAGTATGGGCAAGCTCGACTTCCGCCAGCAGAAGAGCGCCTGGTTCCAGGCGCTTGACAAGCTCGGGCTGTTTGTCCCCGTGTGGCCGGTCGATGTCTCGCGGCTGGGCTTCTGGCTGCGCGATCGCGCCGAACGTCATGGCCTCTCGCTCGACCTCGATGCCGCCCGCCTGCTGGGCGAGCGCACCGAGGGCAACCTGCTCGCAGCAGACCAGGAGCTGCAGAAACTCGCCCTGCTGCTACCACCCGGCACCCGTATCGGCCCAACCCAGATCGCCGGCGGCGTCGAGGACAGCGCCCGCTACGATGTCTTCACCCTGGCCGACGCCTGCCTCAAGGGTGAACGCGAGCGAGTCTCGCGTATCGTTCGCGGCCTGCGCGGCGAGGGAGTCGAGGCCCCCATCGTGCTGTGGGCCCTGACCCGCGAGCTGCGCACTCTGCTCTCCCTGCACCAGCACCTCGACCAGGGGCAGAGCTTCGAGCACGCCTGCAAGGCACAGAAGCCGGCCATCTTCGACAAGCGCCGCCCCGCCTACCAGCAAGCCATTGCGCGCTTGCCAAGGAAACGCCTGCACAAGCTGCTGCTGTTTTCCCAGCGCCTCGATCTTTCGGTCAAGGGCGCGGCCCCCCTGCCGCTCTGGGAAGGCCTTCATGATCTGGCACTGACGCTGGCAGGTGGCCGTGGCCTGCTGGCCGAACTGCCATCTTCCTACCGCGTGGGGTAGGGTCGCAGCCGCCACTGGGAGTTCCGCCGTATCAATTGTGCAAGGGCATGAAATTTCACACGCTTTCTGCTTATACTTATACAGCATCGTTGGAGCAAGTGGACGACTGCGCTCACCTACCCGGGAGCGTTCGATCATTCAAGAGCCGGAAGCCTTTCCCCAAGAAGAAGGAACACTGATCATGAAAACACTCCGCCGCTTTCTCAACCCCCTGCTGATCCTGGCCCTGGTGCTCGGCAGCGTCTCGGTTTCGGCCGCCCCGCTGCCTGCCAGCGAGCTGGTCTCCACCCAGGCGGCTCTCTCGGCCGAACGTGCCGATGCCGACCGCGAGCGCATCAACGAGATTCTCTCCCGAGAGGACGTTCAGAAGCAGCTCGTCGCCCAGGGCGTCGATCTTGCCGAAGTCGAGGCCCGTGTGGCGGCGCTATCCGACGAGGAGGCACGCCAGATGGCCGAGCAGTTGGATCAGATGCCCGCCGGTGCCAGTGTCGTCGGCGCACTGGTACTCATCTTCCTCGTCCTGCTGGTCACCGATATCCTGGGTCTGACCAACGTCTTCCCCTTCACGCGCTGATGAGAAACGTCATGCAAAGCCGTTTCAAACCAGCCCTAAAGGACGCCCGCTTAGCGGGCGTTCTGCTGTTGGGCCTTTGCCTGCTGATACTGACGGGCTGTGCCTCCACGCCACGCCTGGCCGAAAGCACCCAACAGACGTTACCACGCCAAGCCTCGATAGACGGCGTCCCCTTCCATGCCCAGCGCGATTATCAGTGTGGCCCCGCCTCACTGGCCATGGTACTCAACCACGGGGACGTAGACGTGGCCATGGAGAGCCTGATTCCCCAGGTGTTCATCCCGGAACGCGAAGGTAGCGTACAGCCCGAGATGCTTGCCACAGTGAGGCGCCACGGACGCATTCCGTTCGTACTGGACAACAACTTCGATGCGCTGCTGACCGAGATCGCTGCCGGCCATCCGGTTGTCGTCATGCAAAATCTTTCACTGCCGGCGTGGCCGATGTGGCATTACGCCGTGGCCATCGGCTACGATCTGGGTGCCGAGGAGATGACCTTGCACAGCGGGGAGGAAGCGGAACGCATCGAGTCCTTTCGACGCTTCGACGCCACCTGGGCGCGCAGCGAACGCTGGGCCTTCGTAGCCTTGCCCCCCGGTGAGCTGCCGAGCGGTGTCGGCGAACAAAGCGCATTGCAGGCGATCGCTGCTTTCGAGCAGGTCCAGGGTGCCGAAATAACCCTACCCGCCTGGGAGGCTTTCGTCGAACGCTTCCCCGGCTCCGGCATGGGTTACTTTGCCCTGGGCAATGCCCGTTATACGGCGGGAAATGCAGCGGGTGCCATCGAGGCGTTGCGGAACGCTGTGAGGCAACGCGACGACTTGGGGGCGGCTTGGTTGAACCTGGGCCTGCTGCTGCAAGCACAAGGGGAGGATGGCGAAGCCCGGCGGGCACTGTCACGTGCCGCCGAGCTGCCGGGGCCATGGCAGAAACGCGCACAGGATGCGCTGGAAACGTAGCGCGACGATTTCAGCACACCCGGACGGAGGTGTCCCGCCATTTCTCTTGTCGACGCAGGCCCGACTTGCTGACCTGATGGCAGGTCTGCAGGAGATTGATTCGCTGAATGTTATTGAGCCCTTTCTCCCGCAGAGCATCTGAGGTTATTGCGGCTCTCAACGCCTGGAGCCGTACATGCTCAGGCCTCACACCGTCCCTTGCCATAGCCCACTCCTGGCTGGCCATTAGCGTCTTCCAATCGGCCCAGGAACCTTGATAGTGCGTCTGCACCCCCAAGCGTCTTGCCAGCTCCCGCGCGCTCCACAGAATGGTATGCACGGGAAAGTTCACCCACCAAGGGAAGGCCGGCAGCCGACCGTCCGCATGGAACAGGAAGCGGGTCCGCTTCAGGTACGGTCCGAACGCGGCTAGGAACAATCGTCGATTCAGCTTCCAGCGCGTAGGACAAGCAGCACTGACCTTCACCGCCTCCTTGGCCATGAACACCTCGTAGCTCCTGAATAGGCGACGATTACTGTAGAGGTTGGAAATCCCAAGCCGCATCGTCATCGGCCATAGCGAAAACCACTCATGAGCGCTTTGCGGTCGCATGGCTCTCACACGGTGAAAATGCTCGCGACGCCGACGCGTCACCTCCTGCAGCATTTGGTCGGGGAACAGGGAATTCTTTACCGCCTGGGTCCGTGTCTCACCCGATAGTTGCCACTGCGGCAGGAAGCTGAAGAAACTGGACAGCGGAAGCTTTCGCGCGGAGCGTGACTTCAGCAGGGAATCGCTGACGTAGCCTCCAAAAACGGCATCGTAATCCGCAAGCCCGTGGCGCCGGTGGAAACCCAAGGCATGAGCATGAATGTATTGGTGTCCACTACCTACTAGACACGAAGCTTCCGGCAAGATGTCCAAGTAATGGAGTTCGTCTCGATAATCGGGAAGGAAGCGAGCCCCTGAAGCGGATGCCACCTTCTCGGCAATGTGGCCCTCCCGGGTCATGCTATTGAGAAAGATGAAGCTGTCCCGCTCCAGCCACGGCGGCAACATAGCTGCCAGTACCCGTGAGTCCTCTCCACCACTGATGAACTGAGCCACCCGCCGCATCGGGCCTGTAACCCGCTCGATGTAGCCATTGAGCCCTTCCTTCAAGACCTCGGCCGCCTCCTTGAGATTGCGGAAAGGCGCCGTTTCATCGGGCAGCCAGTAGGCCATACGTTCCAAGCAAGGAGCCTCTTCATGCCGCAGCCTAAAGACATGTTTCGTGGCTGGATGGCATTGACGAATATGTTGATAAGCACTGTATGGAAAGGTAACTACATCGTGAAGGATGAAATCGACGAGTGAAGCCTCATCGAAATCCACCTCCGGGCCGCATGCTCCCGCTAGAGCATCAACATGGGTCCCCAATACCAGCCAGGACTCCCGCTGGTATCGATAGACGGGAATGAACATCATGAGATCGGTGATGCACATGACACGACGCGAGGCCTTGTCGATGATCAAGATTACGAAGGGACCACTGAGATCTTCGCTCCAGTCCACCTGCCCCCCTTCAAAGTGAGCGAGTATGGCCCTCGTCCCTGCCTGGTCATCGTTGCCTGTCAGGAAGTGGTTGTCATGGAAATACAGCACCGGCCCCCCGATGATCACACAGAAATGGGTTCCGTTCTCGACTGGAGCGAAACCGGAATAACGAGATGGGGTTACGGCCAAGGACCCCCAGTCGCCATGAAACTCCCGGGCAGAAACGGGATCCTCGAGATAAATCGATTCCAGCTCCTTGGCGAGGCGGCCTGGGGGAAGGCGCCTGGAGCTGAACAGGAAATCGCTCATACAATCCCTCGCATTGATGGCGGACCCGACTATGCTCCAAGGATTGGGTTCGTCGATGCCCGAGCCTAACGAAATCCATGTCAGTACACCTCACCAGCATCGCGGCGTCCAACTCCGCCTTGCTACCGCCCGAGCGGCGACATCGGGAACGAACAGGGCAAGCGCCCAGACAAATTCATGCGACGTGACGACAGGCCAAAAAGACAACCAATCAGGTATGAGTTGCTTCCAGTCGGTGTAATGACGAAACTAGTCACCCCGGACAAGGACTGGAGGTGCCCATGTCATACGACATTGCACTGAAGAGAATCTATGCCGAGCCCGACGCCAACGATGGCGCCCGTATCCTGGTGGACAGGCTCTGGCCACGCGGTATGCCAAGGGAGCGGTTGGAACTGACTGACTGGTATCGTGATGCCTCGCCATCCCTCGCCCTGAGCCGGCAGCTCCGAAGGGGAGAAATTAGCAGTGCGGTGTTTGCCGTTCGTTACCGGGGGGAGCTACGTGATGCCCCCGACAACCTGCTTCCTCTCATGCGTCATGCCCGGCGGAACAAGCTTACGCTGCTTTCTGCGATGCGCAATCTGGAAGCGTCGCACCTGCCCCTCCTGCGCCAGATGATTCTAGACGCGCTGCAGCAGGAAGACGCCGAGGATGCCTCGCCCTCTTCTCCTCCCTGTTATTTGGGGTTACAGAACCGGAATGGGAAGAATGGTCATGACTAAGGTCAGGTTCGATGCCGCTCACGGATGACATCGCGCAAGGCGACGCCATGCAGCCAGGCCAGCCTTACCACTTCGGCACGGCTCTCAATCGCAGCGAGCCGCTGGATCGCTAAGCGACGCGGAAGGAAGCATAGCTCGACTGCTCCCCAGGCCAGCATGAAGGCGGAGAATGGCCACCACCAATTCCAGCCACTGACTGTCAACAGCGCGAACACAAAGAGAATAACGGGGGTTAGCACCAACCCCCACCATGCTTGGTGTTTCCCCAGGAACCGATTGGCCCGCAACATTTCCCTGCGCAATTCCTTGGATGTTCTAGCGATGGGGAGGCGTACAGTATTCATCTTGTTCATTTAAGCACCTCATCAGAAAAACGGGTTCTTGATGAGTTGCTTTCAGCAGCATCAGCAGTGAAAAAATGCGTAGTAACGATCATCAAAACCACCAGATCTAAAGAAGCATTTTGTCATACCAAACTTCCTTTACCTGAGGGATCTCGTACTCGTTCATGGCACATTTTAATGCTGGTACACTGCTGTCAGCAGCCATTGTCATGAATGAGATAGCCACAAGCATTTTATCCCGATTCGGCTATGCCATTGTCCGTCAGCTTCGACCATCTCAATACGCAATATAACACAGATACAGAAAGTAACACACATCCCTTATACCGCAACTCATTTGAACTCTTCATCGAGGTTATCTTATAGAGCCGCACCGGTTCCCACGTTTGGCGTTCTTCCCAGCTCAGCCAGGCGTGCCTTGAGTAGCACCCAGCAAGTCATTGACAATCCCAGGTAGCCGCTCAGCCCTCTCACGTCTCTCAGCATCGACTGCGTCAGTCCGAATCCTATGAAGGCGGTGACAATCAGGAGGCCTGACAACGCTAAAACTCTCGCATGAATGTCGCGAGAGCAGCGGAGGTGACGCGCGAACAACACCGCCGGCACCCCATAAAATGCCAGCAATGCCAGGACTCCCAGCAGGCCGCGTCGTGCTGCGGTATCCACCAAGTCACTGTGCAATTGATCGTGGCGTATCGCCCCGGGGTGCAACAAACCGAGATTCACCATCATATCGCGTGCCTCCTTGAGCCCCTCATCTCCCCATCCCAGCAGCGGCTTCTCCATGAACATACGTCCTCCGGCCTGCCACATCTCAAACCGCAGTCCCACGGAGCTACCACCATCCCCCTCAATCACATAGCCCCGAACATCATCTATGGCGCGTTCTACCCGCTGGGTTACGCCGTAGCCCGTGATAGTAGTCATTGCTACCAATGCCACCACCAGAAGCCAGCCCCCTCCGGCCGTCTGGAGTAACCGGTGCCGAGGGAGAAAGGGGTAAAAGGCTCCGTAGCTCATCCAGGCAAGCAGGGGTACGGCTACCCAGCCGCCGCGGGTGCCGGACAGGAAGGAGGCAGCAAGACCGGCCACCGCAGAGAGCCCCAGTGCAGGAGTGAGCCAGGACCAGGAGGAAAACGGACGGTCAAGGCGACCCAGCATGGCCACTAGCGCCAGCACGCCAAGCAGCAGTGAGAGATTACCGAAAGGGATGGCATTCATACCGTTGTCCGCGCGATAAGCACCGAGCACGAAGCGCTCGTACAAGGCAATGACACCGACTCCCACCCCTCCTACAACCAAGCCTAGCCACAAGCCCACCCGTGAGGGTGGGTATCGACGCCACCACATCATCAACCCTGCCGCCAACAGAGACCATAACGGCATCATTTCGTCATCTGGCTTCACGCTAGCGAATACGCCGCTGCGAGCTGCGTCCATGCACCACAGCCCAGAGAAAGCAATAAGAGACAACAGCCAGAGCCGATCCTCCCTATCCATCCTTTGCCGCGCCCCCTTTATCGGGTCACGGCGCAGCATCGCCCCCGCCAGAGCCAGCATCAGTGCCACTAGCGATACCGCCTTGTATCCGCAGGGAACTAGAAGCAATAGAGACACGAAGGCCCCCAGCAGGATCGTATGCACCCATCGCCAAGAGCTGTCGCCTTGCTCGACGATCCTTGATCCCGACGTGGCTTGGGACATTAGCTACCCTCCGGACCATTCATTCACCGGCATGCTCTGACGCGAGCCAACCACGTCAGAGCCCAGGCTCGCTTCACAACTTGCCGACCCAGCTATCGGCTGCCTCGCGGAGCAGCTGGTGTACTTGCCGAAAAGCTTCGTCGCTCTTGCGGTAGGGATCGGGAATTTCGCGCCCCTGACCGCCATCCAGCCAGCGTCCGAAGAGCATTGTCTTACCCAGCACGGAGGGAGCCATCTGGCCAACAGCAAGGCGCTGGCCATCGGACATCACCAGCACCAGGTCGGCCTTGAACAGGGTCTCCAAGCTGACTTGCCGCGCTTGGTGAGCACTGACGTTCAAACCTTCGGCCTCGGCCAATAATCGGGCCGTAGGTTCTACCCCCTGACCTTCCAGCGCGTTCAAGCCCGCTGACTCGATCTGCTTGCCGGGTAGTCGAGCTTCCAGCATCGCCGCAGCGACAGGGCTACGGCAGATATTGCCGGTGCAAAGTATTAGGATTCGTTGAAACATAGCGCCTCGATGATGACATTGGCAGGATTAGCCAGGTTTAGGTCTGCTACGCACACAGCATCCCTCAAGGGATGAGCCTGAACAATGACTCCACGGTATCACGCCGCATTACCAAAAATAGATTGGAGAAATTTTCTCCTGAGAAGAATGTTACTATTTTTTTCCTCACTCGAATTGCGATTTTTCACAAACCGAGCATTAGAACAGTCCCTCTTCGCTCCTAGTTATCAAACAGAGAAGTGTACTTAACCATTTATTTCTACACAGATAATTAGTTCCCTACTCGCCCCTGGAGTATTACAGATCTCGTTATGTCTGTTTTATACTTTACTCTTTTTTCTTTGTAACTAAACGTATCCATATCGAGCTCCTGCTTAGGAAAATCAACTTGGGCATTCCCTTTTCCTTTCATATGCTTCGTAACATTGATTAACAAAAGGGATTGCTTGCAAAGAATCATGTTGGTCTGTCAGCCATTCCTTTTCAAGATATTTTAGATATCACTTGCAGAAAGGACTCGACATGTTGATGATTCTCTATCGTCTCTTTCGCTTGCCTCGCCATTACAAGCGAATGATACAAATTTTCATCGATGCCATTTTGCTGACCCTTAGCTTCGTCACGGCCATCTGGCTGCGCCTCGAGAACATTGAACCGCTCCTGGACCATGGCGCCTGGGGCATGTGGCTGATCGTATTGCCGATAAGCCTGGCAATGTTCGCGAGATTGGGGTTCTACCGCGCTGTGATTCGCTACCTCAGCGTCAAGGCGATGAAAACGCTATTAATCGGGATTTCGGCCTCCGCTGCTCTGCTCGCCATCATCTCCAGCCTGTCCTCCATCCCCCTGCCACGATCAACTTGCCTGATCTATCCGATGCTGGCTTTGCTCAGCTTAGGCGGGGTGCGTTATCTACTACGCTCGCTCAACATGCACAGCATGATCCGCTACAAGGCCAGGGTCATCATCTACGGTGCCGGAGCAGCGGGCTCGCAACTGGTGAACACCCTTCGGCAGGGTTCTGAATATGCGCCAGTTGCCTTCGTCGACGATTGGCGGGGTATGCACGGCACCTTCGTCGAGGGACTGCAAGTCTACAACCCCAAAATGCTGCCACGCCTGCTCAAGCACTACGGAGCCGAACGAATCCTGCTGGCCATGCCCAGCGCTCCACGCTCACGCAGACGGGAGATCCTGCGTATCCTGGAGCCCTTGTCCGTTCCCGTTCAGACCCTTCCGAGCATGGAAGAAATGATCGCCGGTCATGCTCGTCTCAACGAAATTCGCGACGTTACCGTGGAAGATCTCCTGGGGCGCGACCCAGTGCCGCCAAACCAGGAGCTCTTGGATGCCAATGTGCGGGGGAAGGTGGTCATGGTCACCGGCGCGGGGGGATCCATCGGTTCGGAATTGTGTCACCAGGTGCTCCAGCAGGGCCCCAGAGAATTGCTGCTCTATGAGCTCAGCGAGTTTGCGCTCTACACCATTGAGCGCGCCCTGCGACAGCGCATGCAGGAACAAAGGCTGAAGGTGTCGGTGAGGGCACTGCTGGGTTCTGTGCAGGATCGGCAGCGCCTGGACACCGTGATGCGTACCTTCGGCGTGGAAACCATCTACCACGCCGCCGCCTACAAGCATGTTCCGATGGTAGAGCACAACGTGACCCAGGGCATCCTCAACAATGTCTTCGGCACCTTGGCCACTACTCAGGCAGCCGTGGCCTGCAAAGTGGAAACCTTCGTGCTGGTCTCGACCGACAAGGCGGTGCGCCCTACCAACGTGATGGGGACTACCAAGCGGATTGCCGAGTTGATCTGTCAGGCGCTGGCCGACCATCAGTCTCACACGCGCTTCAGCATGGTCCGCTTCGGAAACGTTCTTGGTTCCTCCGGCTCGGTGGTTCCGCTGTTCCGTGAGCAAATAGCCAAAGGGGGCCCCATTACCGTGACCCACCCAGAAGTGACACGCTACTTCATGACCATTCCCGAGGCCGCCCAGCTAGTGATTCAGGCGGGTGCGATGGGTAGCGGTGGCGACGTCTTCGTACTCGACATGGGCAAGCCGGTACGCATTGCTGACCTGGCAGAGGAGATGGTTCGGCTATCAGGGCTGGAAGTGCTGAGCGAGGAGAATCCCGAAGGTGACATCGAGATCCGTCATACGGGCCTGCGACCCGGCGAGAAGCTCTTCGAGGAGCTATTGATAGGAGAGAACGTGGCGCCCACAGCCCATCCGCGCATCAGTACAGCCAGAGAACACTACTGGCCCTGGTCACGTATGGAAGCTTATCTGGGGCAGCTGTTGCAAGCTGTCGAATATCTTGAGCTTGAGAGGATTCGGGAACTGCTGATGGCGGCCCCCACAGGTTATGTTCCTAAAGATGAGATCGTCGACCAGGTGTGGCTAGGCCGGACCCCTGCTCCTTCGAGGCAGCGCTCGCTGGATCTCCCCATCGAAATCGGGAGTCGACCGGCAAAGGTGCCGGATTCGCGAGAGGCAGCTCCCACTGCCTTCATATCCTCTCCCTCAATGAAGGGATGAACAGTAGCAGCCACTCATACAATGGTCGAGAGCAGCAAAGCCAGAGCCGGGCGTCTGGCCTTTCGACGTGAGAGTTATAGAGAATCAGTGAGAAGTGGCGGGAAACTTTCAGTGCTCCCATACCAAAGCGACCAGCCCCATGTACTCGTGGAGAGCACGTTCGGTCTTGCTCAATGCCTGACTGGTTGGCAGCCAGTAAGCCAGGTTCCATGCCACTCCGGGGTTTACAAGCCGATGGGTTGGAGCCGCCACAGGATCGAGATCTACCGCTCGGAAATGGGCCATGGCCCTGGGCATGTGGGAGGCGGAAGTAACCAGCAAAAGCTGGCTACCTCGATCGAGCAGGTCACGTACTGCCCGGGCTTCGCTTGCGGTATCGGTGGGCCAATCGAGAACCACCAGCTCCACGGCAGTTACGCCAAGCTCGCTCACCGCTTGAGCATAAGCTTCTGCCACGGGGGGCATGCTCTCTAGCCGACTGCCGCCGCTAACCACCAAGCGAGCCTGAGGGAAATCCTGCAACAACTTCAATCCTTCGGTCAGCCGAAAGAGTGAACTTTCATTTAAACGCGACAGGCTCGAGCCTCCGCGCTCGGGCTGCCAACCTCCTCCCAGTACCACGATGGTTTCCACCCATGTTTCTTCACCGGATATCTGCAGCGGCGGGTAACGACTCTCAAGGGGTTCCAGTAACTTATCGGCCAACGGACTACAAGCCGCCAATAGAAGCATGACCGTAGCCAGCACACCCAACCCGAGCCCCCCTCGCCGTCTGCCGCTGAAAAATAGCAGTGCAGCGAGGCCAAGAAAAATAAAGAAGAGAGGTAGCGGCATCGCGTAGACGGCGATCAGTTCCTTCAAGTTGGAGAACATGGAGCTCCTGTAAGCTCAGGGTGCGATACGATACCAGTCAATCAACGGCAAGTGACATCACCTCGGACAGAGCTCGGCAAGTGAGATCAAGCTCCACCTCGGTTAGCGTAGGATGACAGAGAAACATCAGGCTGGTTCTGCCCAACTCCCTGGCCACTGGAAGCCCCCCCGGCGGCTGCCAACCGGTTCCCTCAAAGGCCTTTTCCAGATAAATTTCCGAACAGGAACCGCTGTAGCATGGCACGCCGCGGGATACGATCTGATCGATGATGCGATCCCGGTCCCAACCCTCGGCTAGCGTCTCCGGTTCAACGAATACATAGCATTTGTAGGCAGCATGCTGAATGTACTCGGGAGGTGTCGGTACCCGCAACCCCGAGCACTCCTTGGCAGCATCCCAGATGCTCTGTGCATTGTACCGACGCTTCTCCGACCATTCCGCCAAGCGACGCAGCTGCAACCTTCCGATGGCCGCCTGCATCTCGGTGAGCCGCCAGTTGGTACCGAAGTGGTGATGCAGCCAACGAAACCCGGGGGGATGCCTTTCCTGATATACGGCGTCCCAGCTCTTGCCATGATCCTTGTAGGACCACATGCGCCGCCAGAGCTCCGGGTCGTTGGTCGTCACCATACCGCCCTCACCACCTGTCGTCAGGATCTTGTCCTGACAGAAGGACCAGCAACCAACTTTCGCGATGGATCCGACAGCGCGGCCCCGATATAGTGCCCCGTGGGCTTGGGCGCAATCCTCGATCACATTGATACCGTTGCGCGCCAGTGACATGAGCCCGTCCATGTCGCAAGGCCACCCTGCCAGATGAACCGCGATTATAGCGCGCGTGTGAGGAGTAATCTTGGCGGCAACTGTGGCGAGAGTGATGTTCTGGGAGTCACGATCAATGTCGGCAAAGACCGGAGTCGCTCCCACCGCGACGATGCAGGAAGCAGAAGCCATAAAGGTGCGTGAGGTAACGATGACTTCGTCACCGGAGCCGATACCCAGTCCGCGCAGCGCCAGTTCCATGGCGACCGTGCCATTGCTGACAGCGATGGCGTACTCACAGCCAGTTGCCATGGCAAATTCCTGCTCGAAAGCCCGCCCCTCCTCACCGGTCCAGTAGTTGACCTTGTTCGAGAGGAGTACCTGCTCAACCGCTTTGGCTTCCTCAAGGGTAAAGGAGGGCCATGGGGAAAAATGGGTATTCAACATAAGTAAAACCCCTTCGATTCATGAGTGCCGGCAACGCCGCTACTTGTCGAGCGGCACCAATACCTTGGCGTCGTAACGAAGCATCAAGAGATCCTGCTGCCATCTGTCGAAGCTCTCGATCTCTTGTCCCAGGAGATATTCACGAATCAGCCAATCAGGGTAATTGGCCCCGGCAGCATCAGCCAGGGGGAAGCCGCCTCCAAAACGCGGATTGATTTCGAACGCTTTGATGCGTTGGGTAATGGGCTGGTAGAAGAGCTGCACAGTGATGCAGCCGCGTGCGCCATTCAACTGCTTTAGCCGCTTGGTTAGATAATCGTAAACGTACCCCTTGCGGGTTATCCCTTTGCTGACTTCACCGCCTCGAACCTCGAGACGCTGCCTCGGTACGAGGCAGCGCATACTTCCATGCCGGTCATAGTAAGCGTCGACAGTATACTCGTTGTAATCATTGCCGATCGACTCCATGAATATGTTTCGCTCGTCTTCGAGCATGGAACGACTGAGGCGATCCGGTCCGGAGACCAGGAAGGCACCCTTGCCACTGCTGCCATCGTAAGGCTTGCAGAAGCAAGGGAACGCCAGGGCGTCGCGCGGATAGACTTCAGGCGTATCGATCCCGATCGACTTGAACACCTTGACGGTGAGTCGCTTGTCCCGGCAATGCGCAATCAACCTTGCATCTGAGATGACGGGTTGCACCGATTCTTCGAGAAATCGATTCCGGTACCGCGAAAGAGCCATTAGCTCAGTATCGATGGTAGGTATCAACAACCCAACCTGCTGCTCTCGGCACAGCGCTAGCAAAGCGTCGATATAACCGGGATCGGACACTCGCGGTATGTCAAAACAAGCATCAGCCACATGGCAGGCAGCAGAGTAGCGAGTTGCTGTATCGGCCGCGAACACCTTGGCCAGCGGCAGATGGAAGCTCAGCGACTTACGAAAGGACTCCAGTAACTCGACGCGTCGCCCCGCAGATAGAAGAAGAATGTTGTGACGCATCATGGGTTTCTGTCCAATGAACGAGCATTGCGGGAGCCGTTGAAACGTGGGGTGATCTCGTGGCTGCTGGGGGAGATACCTTCCCGAGCCAACACCCTGGTAACGGTCAGGAGGAGAATCTTGATGTCGAGCCACAGCGAATGATGCTCGACATACCATACATCAAGGCGAAACTTCTCTTCCCAGTTCAGATTGTTACGTCCATTGACCTGAGACCAGCCGGTAATGCCCGGCCGCACATCGTGCCGACGGAACTGGGCGGGGCTGTAGAGAGGAAGATACTCCATGAGTAGCGGACGGGGTCCGACAAGGCTCATCTCGCCCTTTAATACGTTCCAGAGTTCCGGCAGCTCGTCCAGACTCGTCGCCCGCAATTTCTTGCCAAAGCGTGTCAATCGCCTGCCCGAAGGCAGTAACTCACCACCGGCATTGCGTGAATCAAGCATGGTGCGGAACTTGAACATCCGGAAAGGCCGCCCCTGCAACCCGGGACGCACTTGGCTGAATAGCACGGGTGCGCCGAGCTTGAGCCTAACCAGGGCGGCAATCGCAAGCATGAGCGGCGACAGGACGATCAACAGGACCGCGGCAACACTGATATCGAAGAGACGTTTGAGCATGAAATTCCCATCTCCTTTAGCATGATGGCATTGACCTTGCTTACATCATATTTACGAAGTGCATGCTCGCGTGAGCGCTTCCCCATGGTGGCGATGAGCTGCGGTGACTCAATGAAGCTACGCATGGCGTTCGCCAGTTGGGGGGCATCCCTGGGTGGTACAAGATAGCCGTTCTCCTGGTCGACGACCGTCTCGCGACATCCAGGAGTGTTCGTGGTAATGACGGGACGCCCCATTGACAGAGCTTCAAGAATCGTTCTGGGAATTCCCTCGCGGTAGAAGGTAGGCAGTACGAAGACACTAGCGTTGCCCAGGGCATCGCGTACATCATCCAGCTTGCCCAAATAGTTGATGACGCCATCCTCAACCCAGCGGTCGAGTTCCTGAGCGGTGATGGAGTTTGGGTTACTATCGAGATCGCCGACCAGCGTGAAAACGACATCGGGATATTTGGTCTTGAGGTTATAGGCCGCCTCAGCGTATTCACGAATCCCCTTGTCGATCAATAGTCGAGCAATCAGTATAAATACGACTTGCTGAGGGTAAGCACACGGCATGTAGTGATCGATATCAACGCCGGAGCCGTTGACTACTACCGAAGGAACAGAATCATTAATTATATTCCGATCGCGGAAGAGAGCCTGATCGTCAGGGTTCTGAAAAAAAACCTTGTTGGAAAAACGCAGCGAATGACGATAGAGTTTGGCTGCAATACTGCCAATTAAGCGTGTTTTAACGGTTTGGCCATAGCTGGAGAAGCAATACCCCAGTCCTGTAATCAGAGCAAAACGTCTTGGACAACGTATCAGCACAGCAGCAAAAGTACCAAATATTACAGGTTTAATAGTATAGCCCATTACGTAGTCGGGCTTGATGAACCACATGAGCCGCACCAGCTCTACCAGCGTGCGGATATCGTGGAAAGGATTAATTCCGGTACGACTGATATAGACATCATGCGTCTTTGCCCCTATTTGCTCCAGCTGCGTATGCGTCAGGACGTCTTTGCTGAGATCCGGTGCAGCAGCATGCACTTCTAGCCCGCTTGCTATAAGATCCTTGATGAGCTGGCCACGAAAATTGATCAGTGATCCTGGCGCGCCGGCAACGATAAGGAATTTCATACTATTTTTTCGCCTCCATGCAGTCTGACCACAAGTCATTGAAAGCAGTTACCATTCGGTCGATAGTGAAATGTGTCCTTATACGCTCCACCGAAGAATGGCGACGCTGAGCCCACAGCGAAGGGGATGTTTCGCGCTCATGGATTGCCGCAGATATGGCATCGGCAAGCTTTTTGGAGTCCCGAGGAGGGACAACCCAACCACACTTACCAATAATTACTGATGTATCTCCAACGTCTGTTCCGACACAGGGGGTCCCACATGCCATGGCCTCAGCAATCACGTTAGGAAAGGCTTCGCCAAATGAGCTAGAAAGGATATGAAGATCGATAACGTTCATGACTGCAGGGATATCCGACCGCAATCCAAGTAATTTAATATTATGCTGAAGCCCAAACTCCTCAATCCACTTGCCTAGCGTGCTATTCTCAGCATCGAGATCGGCCCCTACCAACAGGCAGAGAAAACCCACACCGCGCGACTTGAGATCTGCCAAAGCCCTCAGTAGATTTTCGTGATCCTTCTGTACATTGAAACGGCCAACCATTCCCAAAACGGGTAAAAGCTGTTCGCTGTCACAAAGAAATATTCGACGCTCATTCTTATCCTCGGAATAGGGGTAAAAATCAGAAAGGTCGTAACCGTTGGGAATCACGACCAACTTGTCGGACCGGTACCCAAGTGATTCATGTACTCGCGCCGCCTCGTGTGCACAGCAGACAATTCTGGTGGGTATGAAGCCGGACAACGAAGCGCACAGTCGTGCAGTCAACATTGATGACCGTGAACTCTTACCGCGTTCAAGTGCGGTATGTCGAACACCCCAACAGACATGGCGAATCCCGGCAAGACGAGCGCAAATGCCGCCAATCAGATCTGGGTGGTACATCCATGTCTGGACGATATCTGGGCGAAGCGATCTCAAAAGTCTCCAGAGAGCCAAAAAACCCTTGAATAGACCACCCTGCCGGGTGAAGCCCAGCGTCTCAACAACGATGCCTTGGTCGACTAACCTTTTCTCTAGTTCCCCACCTCCGATCATTGCAACGATAGTATGCTTGTTACACGTGTCGCTCATGCATAGGCGATACAGTGCCGACTGAGCTCCGCCAGGGTAGAGACTTGTAATAATGTGCATGATATGCATGACAGGAAAGCCACCTTCATGGGTAAGCAGATGCTTTCTTTTTCTAAATAGCGGGATCAAGCTCCCACAGCTTTCCTAACCATTTATCATAAATAATAGAGGAAAACTTACCTCTCCCTGAGGCATGAGCAAAAGTTATTTCGCCGAAATAAATACTTCCATCAATGTTGTAAAGATCAATCCTGGCATGTGAAAAAGGAAGCGCCAGTAATTTCGCAATTTCGAGCATCCTGTCATACCCAGGCGGACGAACAATACTGGTTTTAAGACAAGGCTGCTTCCAGGAAAAGGGCAACCAATCTAGCGACTCGTTAAAAAAGGAGCGATGCAACATCTTATGTCGATCGTAATCCATTTGTAATATTACAGTTTGCCTAGACCTATCAGGATCATTAAAAACATGAAACTTATAATCACAAGGGTCCGAACCATCTGCCATGCGCAACTTGCGCTCAACAAGAACCTTTGGCTTTACATGACTGTACCAAGGCTCCTGTTTTACTTTACCGTAGTCTTCCTTTAGTTGCTGATTGATATTGTGACAAACATTCCGGATGGTTTCTTCGCCATCTTCTTTATCAAGGAACTGAACGGGACCGGAGTTGTGGTTTGCCTTAACAACCAAAGAGCCATAATTTTCCATTAGCTGCTTGGCTTGGTTGGGCGTGATCATGTCGCCAACAAAAACACTGTCAATGATATGTTCACGACCTATCTTATCCGCCACATATTCTTTTACCGCAATTTTGTCAGAGCATGTTATAAATAGAGGATTCTTCCAATATAATTTTCGATAGTTTACTTTCTGGTTATACGTAACAGGCTTTTTAAACTGAGGGTAATAACCCGCACGTAACATGAAGGCAGCTCTTTCACGAAGACCAACGGGAACCAAGCGATAAATTTTTTTCATGATACACTCCGTTCCTAAAAGGAAGTAGGATCCAGACTAACGAGATGAAGAATGGTGTTTGTGAAGAGATACAAGAACCTCAAAAGGCAACAGAGAAACCAGAAACCACTTACAGCAATAGATAAAATCAACATCCCAGTAGAAAGACTTGCAGAGCTCAGAAGTCTCTATGGAGGAACTGGCTTTTTTATTTTCAAGCCAAGCATATTTCACCATTTTATTCGCATATTTCTTTAATGCCTTAGACTGTCTTTCATCAATATAGGGCTCCAAGTCGCTCACCATTTCATGAAACAAACGCATCGAAGGTACACTATTTCGAGAAACGAAAGAGGCTTGACGATAAGAGATAGAAGCAACATGAGGAGACCAAATCATGCGTTTCATTCTTGCTATTAGCATTACCCAGGTATAAAGGTCCCCTGAGCGCTCGGCACGCCCCTCCGGAAAGATAGAATTTCGGTAGAGCGAATCCCGCTTTACGAGTATCGAGTTTGTCCCCATTGCCCTTAACCCCTTGCAAGCGAACTCAAGGTAGTCAGATAAGTAAAGTATCTGAGAACCTTGAGAAATAAATCGTTTTGCAAAAGGATCCAGCTTCATAGTTCCGTTCACCTCGCTCATCCGTGCGGCACTGATAATGGGAATGTCTGGAAACTCGCTAGCTATTCGCATCGATTGAGTGAGATGCTCAGGAAACCAAGCGTCATCGGCATCGAGCAAAGCAATCCAGCTCCCCCGGGCTTCGCGGATGCCATAGTTACGAGCGGCATATCCGCCCGGTCCGGGTTGCGAACGGTGAAGCACACGGATTCTGGAATCCTTGAATTCCGCCACCTTCTCCATGCTGCGATCTGTGGAAGCATCGTCGACGACTATGATTTCAAACTCAGTGTAAGTCTGGTCCAACGCTGATTTAATCGCTCGTGAAACGTAATTCTCTTTATTGTATACAGGTACCACAATAGAAATTAGGGGACGCATGACTATCTCCCTTTGTGCATACGAAAATATAGAGTCGCCAAATCACCGCGCGGAATCGGAGGCTGTTTTCTTATCAATAGACTGCCAAGAAGAATATCTGTAACAGAGCCCAACTCCAATAATCAACCACATAAGCCTTGCCGAATATCCTTTGAAAATAAAGGGCTCCTTGTACTCAGCAATAAACATGATAATCATGAATACGATCCAGAAACTTTTGTAATGCGTTACGCTATATACGCATTTTCCAAGAAAGGCTACAAAAAAGTAGAATGTAATCGCCACGGGAATTCCCAAAGCAGTGAACATTCGCATGTAACCTAGGTCCACACTTCGCCTTAAACTAAAGTCACCGCTATGCACACCAACTCCGAACAACAGCTTAGGCCATTCGGTAGGAATATTTATCATTCTTGCCAAAGCCGCAGTGGTTCCTTCTTGCTGTACGCCCTCTATGCCTTGATATAAGAAACTTATAGAATAAGAAAGAACGTTTTCCGGAAAGAGAAAGGCGAAGACAGGTGGAACAGCCATGACGATACCAGCAATAGTGATATAGAGGATGAAACGACGAAGCGACAGCTTTTCCTTTGAAAATAAAAAATTAAGAACATGAAATAATGTGATCCCAATAATTGCCACCACTATCCCTGTACGCCCAATAAACAAGAGAGACGTAAAAATGGTTACCGAAGCTGTAACAAAATAAAGAAACCCTATTTTTTTCTTGACATAAAGCGCCTGAAGAAGTATCAAAGCCGTGCCATGGAACAGTGAGAGATTTGCCGCCCCGCCAGAAGCTATTCCTCGGAGACGGAATTCTCTCGTAAGATAATCAATATTAGAATTCTCCGGCTGATAAAGCATCGATTCAATAAAATTTCTAAACGCCGGAAAGTTATACTCTACAAGGATGATCAAAGAGTTTACGAACACGATAAAAACCACAAGCTTGAAGCACAAAGTCAAGACCTGATCCATGTCCAGTGACTTTATCATTAGTGATAAAGCCAGCACATATCCCAGCAGAATATAAAGAGCAATTTGTATCATGTAAGTCAAGAAGGTCGTAGCAAAAACCTCAGTGTAAAAAATGAAAACTGTTAAGTTATACAAACAAAATAGGCAAAGCACAATAAAAGTTACTAACAAGGGGACTTGCTGCACTGCCTTGAGAGAAATGGCCGGATGTGATCCCAGTAACAGCGCAATCGACAACATCCCGCCGTGAAGCACAGCAGCTCGAAGATCGAAATATGGGCTCAGTAGGTAAAGATACAAGAATAGAGTTATCCAGCAGATATGCGCAGAGCTAACTCCATGTATATAACGGAGCCCACCGCGAATGCTATCAACATCTGCTGTCTTGGTCGTATACTTCACGGCATGCCACCTTCAACATGGATGTAGAAGATAAGCTCCCAAAGCCTGGTGGTTTGCCCAACAGGCTGTGGCGGGCATTTTTATTTATATGAATAGCTGTAATAGCCGTAGCCATAACTAAGGGCTGCCGTTTTCTCGATGGCGTTTAAAATGCATCCCTGCACATGCACGCCTGTATTCGCCAACCTGCGTGACGCAACTCTCACTTCCCTTATCGGGTTGACGCCAAAGCGAGCAACCAGAAGAGACGTTCCGGCAACCTTGCCTATGATCGACGCATCGGTGACCGCCAGAACAGGAGGAGTATCAATGAGTACAAGGTCATACTCCTGCCCGACCTTGCCAATCGCCTCAGCGAAGCTATGGCGCATCAGAAGTTCCGATGGGTTAGGCGGCGCCACACCACGGGTCATGTAATGCAGCCCGGGCACATCCGAGCGCCTGATCGCCTGCTCAACAGGCAGCTGGCTGGCGAGCACTTCGGAGAGACCATTTTCTGACTTGTCGTTGAAGGTAAAGTGCAAATTACCCTTGCGCATATCCGCATCAATGACCAAGACTTTCTGTCCTGCTTGAGCACAAACAAAGGCTAGATTGATGGTAACAAAGCTCTTGCCTATGCCAGGGCTAGGGCCCGTAATCATAATTGCATTATTGCGCGAATCCATCATGGCGAAGTGGAGACTGGTACGAAGTCCGCGAATAGCCTCGACGGCCATGTCCGTCGGGTACAACTTGGCAAGAAAACTCCCAATGGCATGTTGGCTTGCTTTGTTATTACGATATTTGACTCGTTTTACCAGTTTCATCTGGTCTGCCGAGCGGGGAACCGTCGCATAGACAGGAAGCCCGATATCTTCCAGTTGCTCAGCACTCTCGACACCTTTGCTTAAAAAGCCACGCAGCAAAACAAAGCTTACGGCCAGCAAGAACCCAACTAAAAGTGAAATTATTACGATTAAGCTAGATTTAGGCTTAATGGGAATTGACCGAGTCATAGCAAAATCAATGATTCTTACATTGCCAACGGTTGCGGCTTTGGCAATGTTGAGCTCTTGCATGCGGTTCAAGAGCTGGACATATATTTGTTGAGTGACTTCGACATCACGGTTCATGCGCAGGATCTGCTGCTGGGTTTCCGGCAGGTTGCTGGTACGCTGTTCCATGTTGGCACGTTCGCGCTGTAGCTGAGCCCTTTTCTCAAGCAATGCAGCATAGACAGGATGATTGGGAGTGAACCTACGTGACAATTCAGCTTCCTGCATTTCAAGATCGTTCAAGCGACTCTCAATGTCCACCATGCCGGCAAGCATGTTGCGTGTTTCTTCAGTGAGATCCACGCTTTCCTGCTCCATTCTATATGTATTAAGCCGATTCTCCGCCTCAACCAATTGCTCACGTACTTTAGGCAGTTGTTCATCCAGGAACACAAGACTGTTTTCTGCTTCAGCTGCCTGCCTGGCAATATTTTGGGCCAAGTATACTTCTGAAATCGCATCCAGTGAGGACTTCACTTCATCCTTGTCGGGCCCTGTTAGAATAAGCTGTAAAACACCTGTGTCGCGCTCACCCTTCTGAGTGACGACAAAACGGTTTCTGAGGTAATCGATAGTGGCCTGCTGGCTACGCTTCCGCAGTTCGAACTGAGCTCCAATCGGCGCTTGTATCTCGCTTATGTATATTTCCAGCCAAGGATTGGTTGATTCGGAGCGCTCGCCGGAACGACCAAACAGTAATTCCTCGCCTTCAGGACCAAGAACTCGATACCCGCCCTCAGCAACCTCAAGCGTTAGCGGCTTGTTTTCCAGCTCGGGAGCAACGCTTAATGACTCTACATAAATATGCTCACCGCCCCAAATTTCCGGTCTACCCTGCGCGAAACCGGGGCGAGGTATATCGTAGCGGATAATCGCATTACCAATAAGTGGAAATACCACAGGAGTCACACTGATATCCAATTTCTGCCTATTTGCAGCCTGCCCGACAATAAGCCGTGACTGGAGTATTTCCATCTGGGCGCCGGTTATCGGCTCCTCTTGCAGTAGCATCGCAGCGATTTCATCTGCACCCGTTCTAGGTCCTGTCTTTTCAACCTGAACAAGCGCATCTCCTTGATAAATAGGTGTGGCCAACAGCGAATATACAGCCCCCACAAAGCCGAATAGCAAGGTCAATATTATAATTTTCCATTTATTATCTACGAGCATGCCCAGCATGCGCCCTAGGTCAACGTTCTCATCCCCAGGTAGGCTGGCAGCCGGCGCCATACCAGAACCGGTACTGAGAACCGGGCTATTTGAACTCAAGCTATTCATCGTCAACCATCCCTCTGAGCACGCGCATCAATAGCGACTTGGATAGAATCTCAACAATGGCGGGCACAATAGCTTTTCGTACTTATTAAAATGTGCCCACCATAGACAAGAGCTTCGCTGTTTTAGAGATCGCCAATTTCGTTGGAGGTCGACGCCACATTACCGGGCAACGATATGGACGGCAAAAGCAGACTAATAACATTATTCCAGCGCGCCAGCGGAGCCGAGGTTACGTAAACGACATCATGTGGTTCGAGAGGAAAATAGGAACCCATATTAAGCGCGACGGCATTGGAAATATCGAGCTGGTATACGGTCGCCATTTTTTCACTTCCGGCAGGATTACCACGAATAACGAAAATACCTGAAGGTTCGGCCCTAGACTCGACAACCCCACCCGCGCGCCCTAGTGCGTCGGTCAGGCTCATACGCTCCCTGCCCGTTGTGATATTACCTGGATTCCTTACTTGTCCCATTACCGATATGTTCTGGTTTTCAGAAGAAGCAATATGAAGGACGTCGCCTGGCTGCAGAAGCGAATTGTGTGCCAAGTTCCCTCTTTTCAGCATTTCATAAAGAGAAAAAGTTTTCTCCTGACCGTTCCGACTCAAAATTATATTATGCCAGTTCGCATTCTCCGTTGCTCCACCAGCAGCGCTGATCGCATCCAGTATTGTCATCGGAACATTTGTGATAGGCTGTGCCCCAGGCGTATTGACCTCGCCGCTCACGTAAACTTTTTTGGAGTTAAAAGCAGCCACCCTGACCTCAACTTGAGGCTCGGTAACGTAAGTTGCAAGGCGGCTGGTAATCATTTGCCGAATTTCACCAACCGTGCGTCCTTCGACTTTTAAATTTCCTATGTAGGGATAGTAGATAGTCCCATCGGAGTGAACTATATTTCCAGACTCCTCCGCACTACGCTCCCCACCCGCCGGGATGGTAAGTTCTGGGTGCTCATAGACAACTATATTCAGCACGTCACCTGGGCCAACACGGTATACATAATTTTCAATTTCACTCGCTAACTCCGGAGTGACGCCTTGTGCTTTGCTTGTATCGTTATCCATGCGATACCCCGAAATCAATTCGGGAGTGATCGTAACGATATCAATTTGTTCATCCAATGAAACTTCCTGCGCTTCATAGTCGATGTGACCTCCAGGCGCAAGGGCGCACCCACCTGCCATGCCCAGTGGCAGCAATGCAGCAACGAAGCAGGCACCACGTGCAAATTTGTTCATTGTCTTCTCCCTTGCTTTCGAGACATTCCGAGTGCTCATGGCAGTTTCCCCTAACATGCGCCCCCCTAATAAGCAGCCAAACTCTAGGGTGCTGCATATAGATCTAATCCTTTTCCTAGTTTCCCTTCTACCTGCTAGCTGAAAGCTTGAGTACATCAGTCATTCAGCCATTTTTTACATGAATGCAATAACCATTACACAAGATTACAAAAAATACGAACCTGAAAGAGCATGGATTTCTTCATCCGTACAGGTTGAGTCGAGGCATGATAGAATGTCAGTGACTACTAGGCTTATCACACCTAATCAATTGATATTTTAATATTTTTACTAGGGTGTGAATTATGACTTGGTTAATATGCTATCCGCGCCCAGCAGTTGTACGCTTGGAGCCATGATCGGTATGAAAAAATTAAGCCACTCAACCCTTTTTGGCTTAGAAATGGATTCACCGTCTGGATAGTGACTTTCCTTTTCTTTAGCTTTACACCCATAAATTCCGTTCATCACTCGCCAGCCCTTGTCGCAAGCGTATGCTTTATTCGTTCGACAACAAAATTTGTGGCTGCGCTCGTGATATGCTGACTATCTCTGTAGTAAGACCAGTTATCACTACTGAGTGTACAGTTGGGTGAGCAGAAAATTTCGTGCGGCTCCAAAATAGTAACGCCATTAATATTCTCAAACTCATGGAAAAAGCGACTTGCTGAATTTATACCCGAAACATTAACTATCTCAAGCGATCTCAACCCGTGCAGGTAGGACTCTTTGGTAAGTCTTATTGAAGGTTGCAAGCTCGTAGTTCCAGAGACCCTTGGATGGGCTCCAATGATGATTATTTCATCTGCATACTGTAAGAAATGCTCTATCGTCTGGTTTATAAAATAAGCCCATCTATCATAACTTACTTTACCGATAGGAAAATTTGTGACTGACTCTTGGTACAATTCCCAAGACTGGGAAATTACGACATAATCGTATTTTTTTTGAGAATTATATAAACTCTCTCTTAAATCATTGCAGGATATATCTGCGTATTTATCATTAAACTCCACTCCTTTCAGAAGCACACAACCGCCTCTCGTTACTGTATCCACCTCGTCTGACCCAAGCCCGATAGCGATGCTAAAAGGTAAAACGTATTGCTGCAATACTGAGTCACCAACGAATAAAATTTTACCGTATTCAGTATTTTTTATATTTAAACCTCGTTCGTGATTATCATGAAAAGCAGATGAATGAAATTCAGTAACTTCCAATGCAAATTGATTTAAGTACTTGAACCGTTCAGGCAGGCCATTGGATTTAGCAACAATAAAACCTACGGCAGCCAAGGCCGGGATAAAAAGACATAGCCCTACTATTGTCACTGAAGATTTTATGGAGCTTGACCGTGCAATATTTCTAATCGGTTTCTCTATATAATGATACGTTGCCATAGCCATAAGGGATGATAGAGTAGCTATAGTTATAAAAATAATATACGCTGGCATTTCCAATTCGAAGTAACGTACAAAAGAAACTAATGGTTGATGAAACAAATATAATGGATAGGATATTAATCCTATTAAAACCAATATCCCGTGAGACAGTATTTTAGTGACGATCCCTCTGTTCGGAAAAGCAATGATGAGCGCAACGCCAATGCAAGGTAGTAGAGCATTATAACCTGGAAAAGCAGTATTTTCGTCATAAAGCAGTACGGGCGCAACCATAAATGACAAACCCAGATAACTTAGATATCTCTTGTAGTTATCTTTCACTTTATTATTTTGGTATTTTGCCAGAAAAAGCGCCGTAAGAGATCCTATCAATAGCTCGTTTGCCCGATATTGAAGTAAGAAATATGCCTTGCTATTACCATCATTAGTTGCCGAAATGACCATTAAAGTTGTTATAACCAAGGCAATTCCCGTCAACGGAACAACTGTTACATCAGAGATCCTAAAAGCTATCAGTAACAAAGTGGGCCACACAAGATAAAACTGCTCTTCAACACCAAGCGACCACAAATGCATTAAAGGCTGGTAAGCTGCATCTTCAGCAAAATAGTTGACTCCTTGGGCAAACAAAATATTTGCAGCTCCAAGTGAAGAAAAAAATATTTCCTTCCCGAGTTTGTCGAACGACTTGGTTGTATAGAAATAGAACCCAAAAGCAAATACTAGCAGTAATGTTATAATAAAGGCTGGAAGAAGTCTGGCGGCTCTTCTTTTATAAAAACCAATATAGTTAAATTCATTTTCCTTAACCTCCCTATAAATCATGCTTGTTATGATAAAACCACTAATCACAAAAAATGCATCCACCCCGACGTATCCACCAGAAGTAAAATCCAGCCCCGAGTGAAAAGCAATCACTGAAAGCACTGCTATAGCTCTTAAACCATCTATGTCTTTTCTATATGTCATGATCTATGGTTTCTTATCAATGACCTTGCAATCGTTATTTTTAGTAGCTCTTGACAGCAGTGAAATTGTTGATGCAGATAGCCTATCCAAGCTTTCAGGCTATTATGAAGAAAGAGGAACACATTACCACCCAAAATAGCGGACAAGAGATTAAGTATATTTAATTGATACTATAAAAAATTATGGTGACAGGCTTTTTATTTTATTAATGGATTTCAATAATCCTCAAGCTCATTACGATATGTTTGCAATATTCCTTCCAATGTCTACTATTCCGTCTGATCTGTTTATCAATCTCATAAAATTATTACCTATCATCCCTGTGACCTGATGAGAGATAACGATAGCGTTGTTACCATCGCCATCGTTACCTTGAACGTCAACTTGCTTTGACCAGAGAAGGCGAATATTCCCCCCTTGCAAATAGTTGTCCTTAATTTTTACGATTCGGGTAAACTTATCTGCATTCCCTTGATAGGCATCTGTTATCGCCGATCTAGTTGTTTTGAATTGATTCCCCATTATCCATAAGCCCGTCGAAATCTCGCTGTCGCGGCTCACGTGAAATCCGCCATATACACACCCGCGCTCAACTTCGGCTGCCGTATTATGCAGAACGTGAATACCTCGGTGCCGGTCAATCCAATACGCGTTCCTTGTTTTTATTGCACTATTGCCTATGAGCTGAGTGTCATAGGCCGAGGCGAGGCGAAAGCCGTGCAGGACCTGGCCATCTGTATGATTACCCATGATCAGAATGTTCTGAGCCCCTCCTTCACAACCTATCCCGACTTGACCGCGCAGAGCACGGCATTGACGTATAATGCCGCGGTGAGTCGAATTCCAAAAGTCACTATGTATGTCGTTGGTAAAGCGGCCAATGCCATAACCAGTAACGAAGATCCCGTAGCTTGATGCATCCTCCGTCCTAACTCGCTCAATCAAAAAATCTGACATTCCTTCAAGACGAATCAGAGGGCCATTATCCGTTGCGTGCTTGTCAGCGCCAATCATACAGAAGTCTGACAGAAAGATGCCGTGCGGATGAAGGCTCTGACCAACGTCCAAGTGCATTGCGACATAATCATCCTGACGCCAGTCCTCTGCCCTGGCTTCAAGAATGGTTCTTTCCATGCCCTGCCCTCTGAGACGAGTACCGTCATGCAAGCGCAGTTTGCGGTAAAGAAACCAGTGACCCGCCTCGATGATACCCACTATGCCATCGGTGGCAATGTTATCCAGGAAAGTCTGTAGCTGCTGCTGGTCACGGATAGGATCGCCCGAAGGTGCCATGTTCATTTCACTGGTGGTAACGCTGCCAGGTCGACATTTTCTTTTTCGAGACATACTGCCTGTTTGGCCATTGACTGCAGCTCTCTTGCCAGCTGTTGAGGCAGCTTGAGAAGTGTTAGCCATGCTTCCAACCGATCCAAGTGACATGATTCGGCCCCCTTCCTGTATGTTC
Organism: Halomonas sp. LR3S48; assembly: GCF_025725665.1. NCBI lineage: Bacteria > Pseudomonadati > Pseudomonadota > Gammaproteobacteria > Oceanospirillales > Halomonadaceae > Halomonas > Halomonas sp. LR3S48. The sequence goes on from NZ_CP107009.1 coordinate 2,872,591, forward strand.
AGCTATGCGCCGCCATGCGCTGAAAGATTTCATTGCGACTGGACAGCTCACTATAGCTCCCCGAATCAATCACCCTCCCCTCTTTCATCAGGTAGATTCGGTTGCACTGACGAACCGTTGCGAGCCGATGTGCAATCATTATAATGGTCTTCTTCCCCATAATGTCGTGGATGGCTTCCATGATAAGTTTTTCTGTAATTCCATCCAGAGCACTGGTTGCTTCATCCAGAATAAGCACTTTGGCATCGTGATACAGAGCGCGGGCGATGCCAATGCGCTGGCGTTGCCCGCCTGAAAGTTGAACCCCCCTTTCACCTACGCAAGTATCTAGCCCATTGGGCAGCTCTTCGAGGAGCTCGTGGAGGTTTGCCATACCGGCGGCACGTATTAATTTTTCTTCGTCAATTTTTCCCGGCTCTACGCCAAAAGCAATGTTCTCTCGGATACTGGTATCCGCAAGAAAGATACTTTGTGGCACGAATCCCAGTGTATTCTGCCATTGCCGCTTATTATGTGTTTCGATACGAACGCCGTCGATGCTGATTTCGCCCTGATCCGGATCAATGAGCCCAAGTAATATATCAATTATCGTAGATTTCCCCGATCCCGAGGCGCCTACTATGCCAATCATACGATTGGCCGGGACTTCCATGCTAACACCGTTAAGTGCGAATTCCCGTGAACCGGGATAACTGAACACAATATTATCCAGTCGAATGACGTCTTTAGGGGTGATATTTCCGACTATATTATTTCTCACCGCCAAGCTCGGTTCCTTCCCTCTTGGTTCAGAACTATTATAAAGGTCGTCTCTCACCGCTTCGAAGGAAGCAAGGTTACCTCGTATCTGCGATAAACAGGAGTACACCTTCTGCAGCGCTGGTAACAACTTGAAGCCGGCCATTGCATATATCGAAAGTATGGGCAAAATGGCTCCCAGATTGCCGTTATGGGTAGCCAGTAAGTACAAAACCAAAAAAATCACACTGGAAAAGGCGACGAGCTCCATTGCGTAGCGTGGCACCTGACTGATGGCCTGATTGCTGCCAGCCGCTTTTGCAAATTGCATGCTAGGCTTCTCGAACCGCTCGATGAAGGTTTTTTGGTTGCCCAACAGTAGCGCGTCCTTGATGCCACCAAAACCCTCCGCCATCAGTTTGAAGCGCTCTGATTGGGTTTCGGAAATTGCCTTACCGTTTTTGACGAGCCGCCGGCGCACTGTGACGAAAAGAAGATAGTAGGAAGCCACGAAGATCGAGATTCCGATTAACGCTACCATCGGGTCATAGATAAAAATCACTATGCTCATTAAAAAAGCCATGACAAGCTTGGCATTCAAGTGCAGCAAAGGACTAATGACAAAATTCGTCATCCGCAAGGTTTCTTGAGAAATCTGCTTAGTAAGGTGGCTGCTACTGGTAGTGGCGTGATATAACCATGGTTGGAACATGTAGTACCGATAAAGTCTATTTCCCAACTCTGCGCCTACTTTTGCGCCATATAGCGACAACCGCCAAACCGTATACATCGATATGAAGGAGGCTGCTGCCAGCACCATTAAAACCATAATGCCAAGCCAGAAAAGAAAATCGCTAGGAGTTTCAATACCACTCATACGATACAGCGTCGAGGCAATGCCTTGGGATTCTTCCAGTATTGTCATGTCACCTACCAACGCCATGAACGGGCCAATCGACATGACGCCTGCTATCTCAGCAAAGGACATTACGATGATAAGGCCTTGCAGCTTCAAGAGTTTTATACGCTGCTCCCTGGTCAGCAAAATGTATAGGTCCTTTAATTTCCTTAGCATGCTATATTCCTTATGCCGAACACAACGAGATCGATTAAACTCAAGAAACTAGAATATTCCCGGCCACAATCTATCCTTCTCCACTATGCTTACCTGGCAGTAGCTTTTATATTGAACGCGCGTATCCCTGCTGATAAATTCCACTGCATGTCATTTTTGTTTTATCTTCCGTATCGGCAAGATCCGATTTGGGAAAGGAAACGCTAACGCATGAATAATCGTACGTGCTATTTACATAGTCAATCTTGGGTTTATACCAAAAGCTTTGAGCTAACCCGAGCGTGATGACCCATGCCTTGTGATTTTCTCTTCTTGCGAGCATTTTTAAAACCAGAAGCACATTATTAAATAATATCGATATCGTTCTGCGCCTGGTTTTATAAACCTTGGAAGTGTACAAATTATTCCTTATGAAGTTTTTATAATAGCTGATTCGCGTTGGATTGGACTCGGCGACGATACTAATCGTTCCACCGCCATGCCGTAAATGAACTACGTGGCTATTACCAACTAGATATCCTGGCTGCTCTTGGGTGATTCGCAAGGTGAACTCCGCATCCTCTCCCCAGATGTACATCGACGAAATGGGAAGGCCGTATTTTTCCAAAGTCGATCGTGGCACCAAGATCGAGACGAACGTACCACTTCCGATCGCCACTAAACCTTGTTCTAATTGTTCAGGCCAATCGAAATACCCTGCCTCATTCCTCGCATTACTAACTTGAGGAGTATTACACACTTGGCCATGCTCGGTATAGGCGGTTGAGAGAAGGTAGCTTCTTTTCATCCCCTTATTATCTAAGAATTCGTCGGCCTGCAGTAATTTCTCCAAGGCCTCCGAATTCGGGATAACGTCATCGTCCATCATCCATACATAGTCTGCTCCGTTATCGTAGGCCAATCGAAATCCAGCATTGAAACCACCGGCTGCGCCAACATTATTTTTCATCGTATAAACTTTTATGTTCGGATACTTACCACTTGTCAGGTATTCAAGCGTTCCATCGGCGCTTGCGTTATTTATCACCAGAACCATGTCACATGGACGGGTCTGGGAGTGAACCGCCTTGAGGCAGCGTTTGAGAAGTTCCTTTCGATTGTAAGTAAGGATAACGCCGATCACCTTGTTTTTCATTTTCTTCTCCCTGCGTCATCGCTTTTAATATATTTAATCTCAATAAAGTCGAGAGGAGCGTTCGCTAATCAGTGGCCAACTAGCATCCTTAGCGGATATTACCGACGCTGGCATAGGCCATTCGATGCCGAGGGCCACGTCATCGTATCGTAACCCATCTTCAGATGACGGTGTATAGGGTGCTGTCACTAGATAACTGACTTCTACGTCATCTTCCAATGTCATAAAAGAGTGGGCAAATCCCTTAGGTACTAAAAGTTGCAGCCTGTTTCTGCTGGTGAGTTCGAACATCTGATGCTGCATATAAGTTGGCGAGTCCTGTCGAATATCGACAATTACGTCAATAATGGCACCGCGGATGCAGCGAATCAGTTTATCCTCTCCATTCGGGGCCTTCTGAAAGTGTAGGCCGCGAAGGGTGCCGCGCTGAGCAGAGAAGGAGGTATTTTGTTGAACGAAATTGTTGTTAATTCCTATCGTTGAGAATTCCTCTCTACACATGGTTCTTGCAAAGAAGCCTCTGTCATCACCCCGAGGCTCAAGCTCCACCAGGTAGGCATCCTTGAGATCTGTCTGGATGAACTGCATACTTGGTCCCCTATTCCTCGATTTTCTCAAAGAAAACGTCTTCCTGCGCCCGATACAGCTGATCAACCAGGCGTCCCTCAGGAAACCGGACATCATCGAAAGTCAGAGGCGCATCCTTTGCAACGTGCTTTTCCACGACGCAATCGAGCGCCAGACCAACGGGCAAAAGCCTCTCTCTACGAATAACCTCAATGTTCTCGGCAACTCCGTATACTTCAAAGCCGCCAAACTCACGAATAATTGTCCCCTCTTGGAGGTCTTTCTTCGCCATGGCTACGACGCCAACCATCGGGGCTCCGCGAGGGGTTAACACAGGATCGTTGAACAACACGGCTCGTGCGACCGAGGTCGGCACTTCAAAATGACAAAGATGATAGGGTGTATAGAAGCAGTAATATGGGCCCTTTCCCAGTTTGTAGAGTTCAAGGTAGTGCTGCTTGCGCGGATCTGTCACGGTGCCGATAACGAAGACGCCAGGGCCCGGCCGGGCTCCCACCACGTAGTCGACGAGTCCAGGTCCTGAAGCATCCAGATAAGGCTCGAAGCTGGATAGCACTTCCTCGATGGGTACCAGTGGTGAGCCGGGGTCGCCGTTCGAGAAATCGGGGCCAAGCATGCCGCGGCGGGCAACTTGCATTCCCGTACCATTTGCCACAATCGCCTGCTCGAATGAGATCTTCGTACCATCAGCGAAAGAAGCCACCATTGCGGGCTTTTGACCCCATCGCTCCGCAAATGCGCGCTGCGTTTCTGGGTTCCGGTAGGGATCATGCAATCCCTTGATGTTGCCGCTGAGTACAGGTTTGATTCCCAAACCTTCGGCGAACCGAAGCAGGTTCATCTGCACACCCGGTTGGTCACCATCCGAAAAAGTATAGATCAGCCCAGCTTGTTCCGCCTTGCGCTTCAGGATGGGACCGATCGTTCCATCGAGTTCCGCATTCATCTGGATGACGTGTTTGCCGCTGGAGATGGCTGTCAATATCGCCTCTGCCGCATATTCGATAGAACCCGTGACCTCAATGATGGCATCCAGACCGTCAGAAGCGGCCATAGCGCGGGCATCTTCCGTAACCACGGGCAGCCCCCTGGCGATTGCCGATTCGATCTCCACTGTCGTATCGCATCGCTCTGGTGCAATCCCTACCTGCTCAAACACCGTAATGGCCGATTCAAGATGGCGATTTGCGATGGCGCAAAGGGTCATGCCAGGTGTTGCGGTCATGATCTGTAAGCCGATGCCCTTGCCCTGGAAACCCGCTCCGATCATACCCACACGTATCGGTTTATTCTCCGCTTCTCGCTTGGCTAATGCCGTATCTACGATGATCATCGCTTTTTTGCTTCCCGGCTGGTAGAAAAAATTTGAACGCTGTCGGCTCAATCTTTCCAAACTTTCCATGGTGGAGTATCGGCCCAGGCTGTCTCGAGCACCATCTTGTCACGCAGCGAATCCATGCTCTGCCAGTAGCCCTCATGATGGTAGTAACCCAGCTTGCCCATCTGTACCATGCGCTCCATGGGCTCGTTCTCCCAAGTCGTACGGTCATCGTCGATCAGGTCCAATACTTGGGGCTCGCACACAAAAAAGCCGCCATTGATCAAACCTCCGTCTACGGCTCCCTTTTCCCGGAATGCCATGACGTGGCTGCTATCCTCGTCCAACCTGAGTGCACCATAGCGTCCCGGCTGTGTAACAGCCGTGAGCGTGCACCAGCATCCTGATTGCTTATGGCTTTCGATCAGTTTTCCTATATCCACATCACTTACACCGTCACCATATGTCAAACAGAAGGGTTCATTATCGATGAGATGCTTAGCTCGCTTTATCCTTCCACCCGTTAGCGATTCCGCTCCGGTGTCGAGGACCGTCACATTCCAGTCTTCATTGACACCGTTCAGCCATTCGACTCGCCCCGTTTTGAGATCGATCGTGTAGTCTGTCTGCCTGCCGCGATAATTAAGGAAGTAATTACGAATATATTCGACCTTGTAACCGCCTAGTATTACAAAGTCCTTCAAGCCGTAATGTGAATAAATTTTCATGATGTGCCAAAGAATGGGCCGCCCCCCCACTTCCACCATTGGCTTGGGACGAATAGATGTCTCTTCACTCAGGCGAGTTCCAAAACCACCAGCAAGAATCACAACTTTCATGATATCTCTCCCTTTAGAAACTTAACTATTTCTTATAATTTATGTTGATACCAATTTTCTACTTCTCTGCCCACATTAAACTCTCTGTCAGTCGCCCTTGCTCAACATGATCTTGCAATATTTTTAATCGCATCAGGTGCGAATCCCTGAATCTCGCATCCGAGAATTTCATGCGAGACAATCCCGCCACTAATCCTTGGATTGAATCCTTGAGAGTCATCAATGGCTGATGCTCCGGAGCAAGCTTCTCGTAGAGGCTAAAATCTACCTTGTATGAACGGCTATCGACTGCTTCTTTTTCGTTGATATGCACGCTCGTTCCTGGAATTGCATCAGCGACGGCTTCTGCCAGTTCTCGCACTTGATGGTTTCGACGGTTTGAGCCGGTATTGACGCTGAGAATGCGCCCCCCATTGCTTGCCTGCCGTTGAATGGCCCAGTCGATCGCTCTCCCCATGTCGCTGACATCGATCAGGGGACGCCAAGGGGTTCCATCGCTGAGTACGGTGATCTTTTTCTGTGACAGAGCGCAGGCCACAAAGTCATTCAGAACCAGGTCCAGGCGAAGGCGTGCCGACATACCACAGGCGGTAGCAAACCTCAGGCTGGTTATGATCATGTCTCCTTCGATAGCTGCAAGCGCATCCTCCGAGCCGATCTTGGACCTGGCATAAGCAGTCATCGGCGCGAGCGGGTCTGCCTCCTTGCGGGGCTCGCCACTCGCTAGGCCGTAGACACTGCAGCTCGACGCGAAGACAAAATGCCTCACTCCGGCCTGAGCCGCCTGCCTGGCAGCCCTTACTGTGGCTTCTTGGTTGATCTCCTGAGTAACCGTCTCGAAGCGATTACCCATGGGATCGTTGGATACGGCGGCAAGCTGCACCACAGCGTCATAGCCTTCCAGCATGCCTTCTGGAAGATGGCGAATATCCCCGTAATATTGCCTTTCCAGATAAATTTCAGGACTTCGGTCTACGCCCGTCAGGCAATGTGCGAAGTAAGCATTGTCATAACCATGCAACACAGACTCAGGATGCCTTCGCTTCAGCTCCTTGGTGACTTCAGGTCCAACATATCCCATGTTCCCCAGGATCAGTATTCTCATTGCCCCGCCTCCCGTTGCACATATTCAGAATCGTCTTGTTGCATGGCACCACCAGTAGAACCACCTCCCAGCATGCTCAACTTGAGCTCTTCTTCACTTACCCAGCCCTTATTTTTCATTTCATCAAATATCTGCGATGTCAGCATCGAAGCACCGGAAACGCTCAAATGATTGTTGTCGTAATAGAGAAGTTCATCTTCGACCTGGGTAGCGCAACGACTGGGCAGGTAGGTATCGCAAAACAGCCTGGCCGGCTCGATCTTTATTAGATTATCGTGCTCCACGACTCTTGACATTTGCTCGTAAGCCGATGCAGTACGCTGCTTAAAAACGTCGTAACTGGTCGAAAGTGGGGCAAATCGTTTGATACCGAATATTCTTTCCTTGACCAGCAAATAAGGCACATCCCAGCCCACCTCAGGTACCGGATAGAGCAGAATGACCCGCTTGCCGGCGCTAACCATCCTCTGGACTGTTTCCTGAAGCAGTGAGCCAACCTCGTCAACGCGGAGTTTGTCATCAGCTATGTCGAGGCGATTCATGGGTACGGCACGCACGGCCTCATCGTGCTCTATTCCCCCTTCCCCGTTATCGAAAGAGACGCCTTCGAATTGAAGCGGATATCTACCCAGCATGATGACCAACTCGACACTATCATCTTCCAGAACGTACTCCAGCACTTGCTCGTTATGGCGGCCACATTCCGGTTCGTCGCTTCTGGTATAGCCCGCAATTGGCAAACAATTTGTGTAAATGAATTGTCTCACCTTCATGCCAAGCGCATCGACTCGTTCGGCTACCGGTCCGACTAGCGGCGTCGCCTGGCTATCACCCCATATGACTACCGTCTTATCTCCGCTCTCGTTGTACACACAAGTCTCTTCGAGCGGTATCAGGTTTCCCGGCGTGCTCTGACAGTTTGCGTTAATGTTTTTCTGTGAACGCACCATCACTAGATTCTCAAGCTCCCCGTCAAAACGCCAAGGGATACCTTGTGAGTAATAGCCATAGGAACCCACACCTATCATCAGACACGACATTGCCAAAGCCGCCTTGAAGATTTGGGGCCGAGTGTATTTCTTGCGATTCCTGAACGGTAGTTCGACATAGTGCCAGGAAAACCATGCCAACAGCAGGGAGAGTATGCTCAACAGGATGAAATCGATATTGGAGATGGGCCCGAAGCTACGCTCTCTAGCGAAGGCGAACACCGGCTGGTGCCAGAGATAGGCGCTGTAGCTGATTAGACCGATTCCTACCATGGGCTTGAAGGACAGGACTTTTCCTGTAATGTCTCTTTCGCCGGCGAAAAGTATCACGAGAGTGGTTCCAAGAACGGGTATCAGTGCCCACATACCGGGAAAAGGAATACTCTGATCGAATACCAATATCGCATATAGGAGCATTACTACCCCAACCACTCCTCCCACGTTGCTCACCCAGAGGGGAGGCTGAACTCTGTGTCGATGCAAAAAGACTGCAATGATTCCTCCAGCCACAAGTTCCCAGGCGCGGGTCGGTAGCAGATAGAAGTTGGCTGAAGGATGATGCGTGGAAGCGTACTCCGATAAGGCAAGACTGACGAGGAAGCATAGAGTAAGAATTACTATAAGCAGCCATTTTTTGACCCAGCCTACCAATAGCATGAACAGTGGAAAGAACAGATAGAACTGTTCCTCCACGGCCAGGCTCCAAGTATGCAGAAAGGGCTTCATCTCTGCTGGTCCGGCGAAGTAATCCATATCCTGCCAGAAATGAATATTAGAGATGAACAAATTTACTGCTATCAAGCTCTGGCTCAGACTCGCGAACTCTTCCGGCAGCATCCACACCCATGCCACAGCCATGCAAACTATGCTGACAAAAAACAGCGCCGGAAGAATTCGTCTCGCCCGCCGCTCGTAGAAATTCGCAATTGAGAACTTTCCTTCGACTATTTCATTGTAAATAATCCCAGTAATTAAATATCCACTTATTACGAAAAAAATATCAACTCCGACATACCCTCCGCTAAAAGTTTCGAAGCCAGCATGAAACAATATAACAGGTATAACGGCCACGGCTCTTAGCCCATCTATCTCAGGCCTGTAGTGAGTCGTCATTGTATCCTCGATGCGACTTAGCAACTTATCTAAAATAATAATGTGTGATTTCGATCTCCATTCAGAATTTTCAAGGATTAATTTTCAGGGTGGATTATCCCAGGCCACGCTACCGCCAGAGGAGTTCATGGTGGACCTCCCTTTCCGTTCCTATGGATCACTTGCTTTGTTATATTTTCCTACAGAATGTTACTAAACGTACTTGTCATTTGCGTAGTTGGTTTTTGCCATACTTGGCGCTAAGCTGGCGTCATCCTATCGGAAGGGTTTTTCTGACCTTATTAAAAATCTGGTACTTTTATACTAGTGAGGATTATTCCGAAACACAGTGAAGGCACTCGCAGTAAAACTGGAGACGAAAAAAAACTGCCCTCTTATGAGAGCAGTTTACTCGGTTAAATAGGGATGGAATTAATGAAAGGACGTGCGGCTCAGAACACCCGATTCAACCCGTTCTGGGCCGCTACCCGGTAGGCCTCGGCCATGGTGGGGTAGTTGAAGGTAGTGTTGACGAAGTACTTGAGGGTATTAGCCTCGCCCTTCTGCTGCATGATCGCCTGGCCGATATGGACAATCTCCGAGGCCTGATCGCCGAAGCAGTGGATGCCGTAGATCTCCAAAGTGTCCTGATGGAACAGGATCTTGAGCATACCTACCGTGTCGCCGGTGATCTGGGCGCGGGCAGTGTCCTTGAAGAAGGCCTGGCCTACCTCGTAGGGTATCTTGGCTTCAGTTAGTTCTCGCTCGGTCCGACCGAAGGAACTGATTTCGGGGATGGTGTAGATACCCGTCGGCACCTCGTTGACGAAGCGGTAGTCCCGTTCGAGCAATTCATCGCAGGCATTGAGCCCCTGGTCGTAAGCGGCACTCGCCAGGCTCGGCCAGCCAATGACATCACCTGCGGCGTAGATATGGCGGATAGCGGTACGGTAATGGTCGTCGACCTGAAGCTGGCCGCGGCCGTTGGCTTCCAGCCCGATATTCTCCAGGCCCAGCTCGTCGGTATTACCGGTCCGTCCGTTGGCCCACAGGAAGGCATCGGCACGTAACTTCTTGCCGGACTTGAGATAGACCACGACACCCGATTCGTCGCCCTCGACCCGCTCGTACTCTTCGTTGTGGCGGATCAGCACGCCATGCTTGCGCAGGTGGTAGGAGAGCGCATCGGAGATTTCGTCGTCGAGAAACGAGAGCAGGCTATCCCGATTGTTGATCAAATCGACCTTGACCCCGAGCCCCGAAAAGATCGACGCATACTCACAGCCAATAACGCCCGCACCGAAGATAACCAGCGTACGCGGCGTATGCGATAGGCTGAGTATGGTGTCCGAATCGTAGATTCGTGGGTGGCGGAAATTGATGTCGGCGGGACGATAGGGACGCGAGCCCGTGGCAATGACGATCGTCTGCGCGACCAGCTCCTCCAGCGCCTCCTGCCGGTCACGCACCAGCAGGGTATGCTCGTCCTTGAAGCGTGCCACACCGCTATAGAGGTCAATGCGATTGCGAGCGTAGAACTTGGTGCGCATCTCGACCTGCTGGTCGATAGTGATACGCGAACGCTCCATGACCCTGGGAAAGGAGAACCAGCGCGGTTCGCCGATGTCGCGGAACATGCGGTTGGTATTGAACTGCATGATCTGCTTGACTTGGTGCCGCAGCGCCTTGGAGGGAATGGTGCCCCAGTGGGTGCAATTGCCCCCCAGGACCGGCTGCTTCTCCACGACAGCAACCCGCTTGCCGTGCTTGGCGGCGTTGATGGCGGCGCTTTCTCCGGCGGGCCCGGTACCGATCACCACCACGTCGTAGTTATGGACTGCCATGGGCTCTTGCGTCTCCTTTCCCTTGTCGATGTTGGTTTTCGGCTCCCAGGGCTATACCTGCGGCACGGCATTATGCGCAAGACATTGCAGGGCCTAGCGGCGGGTGGCGTCATAGCCCAGGTCGGCACCACGACTCTCATCGCTCGAACGGCGCGCACTGACCGGGTCGCCCTTGCGCTTGCGGTTCTCCTCCTCGCATATCTCGTCCTTGCCCCCGCAGATGTCACAGCCTTCCTTGAGGCCCAACTTGTTGAGTCCGCCACAGGATCCGGCGATGGGCTTACGCCCCATGATCACGCCGATGGCCATGGCCGCCATGATCAACAGCATGAAGCCCAGTACGACGAGAAAAGTGGTCATTGGGTTACCTCCCAGGCGGCTAGGGCTCGAGCCAGGGCTCGAGAGCCGCGGTATGATGGATTTCGATACCCTGTGGTGTCTTGACAACAACCCTGGCAGCACTATCCATGCCCTCGGCCAGTAACACCGCGTCCTCTGGATTGGCATGCAGCAGCTGCGTTGCCTGCCGCATGGCCTCGCTGGCACTTGGCGCGACGACACTCACTGCCAGCGGAGTCGCCAACGTGACCAGTGGAACCACATCCTGGCGTGCGAAGCGGTGCACCAGCGCGGCATTCTCAAGACGCACGTGTCGGGCCCCATCCGGCGCGGACAGCCCGGCCTGCTCAAGCGACAGGCGCCAGCCACCCGTGGGTGGCACACCCAGGCCGCGCATCACGCCCCCGACCTCGACCATCACGGCAGCGAAACGATTCTCGCCGAGCCATAGCGCCAAGCGATCGACGGCCAGCGAATGCGCCACACGATCCGCTTCATGCCGAAGCTTTGACGAGGGTAGCCAGAACCGTCCAAAGGCGGCATCCAGCGCGCGAAGGAGCCCGTCTCGCTGCCGTTCGAGAGTTGCCAGTTCACCTTGTATGCCGGCTTCGAGTTCAGCGACCTGCTCCTGATCCAGGTCGGCATACAGGGTGATGTGGTATCCCGTTCCCAGAGCCGTGCCCTGGATGAGATGCTCGTTGCTGTGGTCACGGCAAGCGCTGAGAGCCACGGCCGCCAACAGCGCTAGAAGGAGCCGGGCCGGCCCACTGGGAGCCAGCCCGGAGAGTCGCCCTAGGGCGAAGGGGATCATCCGCCAAAGTCGTCCAGCAGAATGTTCTCGGGTTCGACGCCCAGGTCGAGCAGCATCTTGATGACGGATGCGTTCATCATGGGCGGCCCACACATGTAGTACTCACAATCCTCGGGAGCCGGATGGTCCTTGAGGTAGTTCTCGTACAGCACGTTGTGGATGAACCCGGTCGGCCCAGTCCAGTTGTCTTCGGGCTGTGGGTCGGAGAGAGCCAGGTGCCACTCGAAGTTGGAGTGCTCCTCGGCCAGCTTGTCGTACTCGTCGTTGTAGAAGGTCTCGCGCCAGGAACGAGCACCATACCAGAAGGTGATCTTGCGCTTGGAATCAAGACGCTTGAGCTGGTCGAAGATATGGCTGCGCATCGGCGCCATGCCCGCGCCACCGCCGACGAAGACCATCTCGGCATCGGTGTCCTTGGCGAAGAACTCGCCGAAGGGCCCCATCACCGTCACCTTGTCGCCCGACTTCAGACTGAAGACGTAGGTCGACATCAGGCCTGGCGGATGGTTGGTGCCGGGAGGCGGTGTGGCGATACGGATATTGAACTTGAGGATGCCTTTCTCTTCGGGATAGTTCGCCATGGAGTAGGCGCGAATGACTTCCTCGGTGTTCTTGTGGGAAAGCTTGAACAGGTCGAACTTTTCCCAGTCGCCGCGATACTCCTCTTCGATGTCGAAGTCGGAGAACTTGATGTCGTAGGGCGGTGCCACCAGCTGGACATAGCCGCCGGCGCGGAAGGCCACTTCCTCGCCCTCGGGCAGCTTGAGGTTGAGCTCCTTGATGAAGGTCGCCACGTTGGGGTTGGCGATGACCTCGCACTCCCACTTCTTGACGCCGAAAACTTCTTCGGGCACCTCGATCTTCATGTCCTGCTTCACCGGCACCTGGCAGGAGAGACGCCAACCCTCCTTCTTCTCACGCAGGGTGAAGTGGGACTCCTCGGTGGGCAGGATGGAGCCGCCGCCCTCCTCAACCCGGCACTTGCACTGAGCACAAGAGCCGCCGCCGCCACAGGCGGAAGAGAGGAAGATGCCGTTGGCCGCCAGGGTATTGAGCAGCTTGCCACCCGCCTGGGTGGTAATGGTGTGTTCCGGGTCGCCGTTGATCTCGATGGAAACGTCGCCGGTACTGACGAGCTTGCTGCGGGCTGCCAGGATCACCACGACGAGGCCGATGACGACCACGGTGAACATGAACACACCGAGCAAGATGATAGATGTTCCAACCATGTCGGTTTCCTATTTGCTGTGTAACCTGTTTCCCGGCGGCGCGATCACCGCCGGAAACGCGCCCTGGCTCAGAGCTGTATGCCCGAGAAGGACATGAAGCCCAGCGACATCAGACCCACGGTGATGAAGGTGATGCCCAGGCCCTGCAGGCCGGCCGGCACGTCACTGTACTTGAGCCTCTCGCGAATCCCCGCCAGCGCGGTGATGGCCAGTGCCCAGCCGACGCCGGACCCCAAGCCATAGACCACGGATTCGCCGAAGCCGTAGTTACGCTCGACCATGAACAGCACGCCGCCGAGAATGGCACAGTTCACGGTGATCAGCGGCAGGAACACGCCCAGGGCGTTGTAGAGCGCCGGTACGTACTTGTCGAGGAACATCTCGAGGATCTGTACCAGAGCGGCGATAACGCCGATGTAGGACAGCAGACCCAGGAACGACAGGTCGATGTTCTCGGCGCCTTCGATACCGGTCCAGGTCAGCGCGCCTTCCGCCAGCAGCGCGTTGTAGATGACGTTATTGACGGGGACGGAGATGGTCAGCACCACGATCACCGCGATACCGAGACCAATGGCTGCCGAGACCTTCTTGGAAACCGCCAGGAAGGTACACATGCCCAGGAAGAACGCCAATGCCAGGTTCTCGACGAAGACCGAGGCAACGAACAGGCTGATATAGTGCTCCATGTTACACCGCCTCCTTCGGTTGGGTGTTTTCCTTCATCTTGAATTCGTTCGCCTCGACCTGCTCCGGATGAGTAGAACGTAGCGCCCAGATGATCAGACCGATGATGAAGAACGCCGACGGCGGTAGCAGCAGCAGCCCATTGGGCACGTACCAGCCGCCATCCTGCACGGTGGGCAGGATGGTAAAGCCGAACACGCTACCGGAACCGAGCAGTTCGCGAACGAAGCCGACGGTCATCAGAATGACACCATAGCCCAGCCCGTTGCCGACACCGTCCAGGAACGACAGCCCGGGCGAGTTCTGCATGGCGAAACCTTCGGCACGCCCCATCACGATACAGTTGGTGATGATCAGGCCGACGAATACCGAGAGCTGTTTGGACATCTCGTAGGCATACGCCTTGAGCACCTGGTCCACCACGATCACCAGCGAGGCGATGATCGTCATCTGCACGATGATTCGAATCGAGGACGGTATATGGTGACGAATGAGCGACACGAACAGGTTGGAGAAGGCCGTTACCGAGATAACGGCCAGCGCCATGACCAGCGAAACGCTCATGCTGGTCGTTACCGCCAGCGCCGAGCAGATACCGAGTACCTGCAAGGCAATGGGGTTGTTGTTGAAGATCGGGGTCGTCAGGACGCCCTTGGGAGTCACAGCGGACATTTTCAGGCTCCTTAAGCTTCAGCTTCGAGTTCGACGTCGGCTTCCTGCACTTCTTCCTGGTCGACTCCGCTACGGAAGCGCGCCAAGTAAGTACCGAAGCCCTCCGGACTCAACCAGAACTGCAGCATGTTGGTGACACCGTTGCTGGTCAACGTCGCGCCGGACAGCGCATCGATCTCGGTCTCGTCGTTGGCGCCGCCCTTGGTCAGATGGATGGCCGGGGCCAGCTCTGCCTCGTCGGAGTAGATCTGCTTGCCTTCCCACTGGGCTTGCCAGCGTGGGTTGTTGACCTCCGCGCCGAGCCCCGGGGTTTCACTATGGTCATAGTAGGTAATACCGACGATCGTATTGCCATCACCTTCCACCGACAGGAAACCGCGCATCAATCCCCACAGGCCTTGCCCGCGAATCGGCAGGATGATCTGATCCGGATCTTCGGGGTCGCCGACAAGATAGACGGTGGCATAATTCTCGACACGGCTCAGGCCGGCAATATCGCGATCGCCCGACAGAGTACGTCCTGTAGCCGGATCACGCGCTGCCTGAAAGTGGTCGAAGGTCTCCGGGTCGAACTCGTCGGTATATTCACCGGTACGCATATCCACGACGCGCGGAGTCACGTCGCCGAATGCCGATTCGACATCCATGCCCGGCTCGTACAGGTTGGCTACGCTCAGGATGTTGGTCTTGCGATCAAGCTCCTGATTGAGCTGTTGCTTGGGCCGCAGCGCCACCGCCGCGGTCGACACGATAACCGAACACACGATACAGAGTGCGAACGCCACCGTGAGAATCTTCTTGATGGAGTTATTGCTCTGAGCCATCAGACTCCCTCCTCGACCGGTGCACCGACACGCCGCATACGGCGCTTGATGTTGGCCTGAACAAAGAAGTGATCGATCAGCGGCGCGAACAGGTTGGCGAACAGGATCGCCAGCATGATCCCCTCAGGAAACGCCGGGTTGACCACACGGATCAGCACGGTCATCACGCCGATCAGGATGCCGAAGATCAGACGCCCCGGGTTGGTCATGGAAGCCGATACCGGATCGGTCGCCATGAACACCATGCCGAAGGCGAAGCCGCCGATGACAAGGTGCCAGTACCAGGGCATGGCGAACATCGGGTTGCTCTCGGAGCCGACCAGATTGAAGAGCAGGCTGGTCCCCACCATGCCGAGCAGACATCCCAGCATGATTCGCCAGGAAGCGATCTTGGTCCACAGCAGCACCGCAGCACCGATGAAGATGGCCAACGTCGAAACCTCACCGACAGAGCCGGGCAGGTAACCGATGAAGGCATCCCACCAGCTGTACTGCGAGGTCAGGTCCGCCATGCCCTCCTGGAAGGCGATGGAGAGCGGGGTCGCACCGGTGTAGCCGTCGGCAGCCACCCACACCGCATCGCCCGAAATATGCGCCGGGTAAGCGAAATACAGGAAGGCACGGCCGGTCAGTGCCGGGTTGAGGAAGTTCTTGCCGGTGCCGCCGAAGATTTCCTTGCCGATCACCACGCCGAAGGTGATGCCCAGCGCCACCTGCCACAGCGGAATGGTGGCCGGCAGGACCAGGGCATACAGCACGGAGGTGACGAAGAACCCCTCGTTGACCTCATGGCCACGCTTGACGGCAAACAGCACTTCCCAGAAGCCACCGACCACGAAGGTCACCAGATAGATCGGCAGGAAGTAGGTCGCACCGAGCACGAAGTTGGCCCACAGGCTGTCCGGATCATGACCGGAGGCAAGCACCATGAGAATGGCTTCGCGCCAACCGTCCATGGAGGCATAACCGTCGGCGATGGCGCTGTTGGCCAGCCAGCCGGCGTTCCACATACCGAAGAACATGGCCGGAAAGGTACATAGCCACACGGTGATCATGATGCGCTTGAGATCGATACCGTCGCGCACGTGGGCCGTGGTCTTGGTCACGCTGGGCGGAGAGTAGAAGATGGTGTCGACCGCTTCGAAGAGCGGGTACCACTTCTCGTACTTGCCACCCTTGTGGAAGTGCGGTTCGAGATTGTCGAGTGTCTGTCGGATACCCATCATCAGGCCTCTTTCTCGATCATGGTGAGGTTGTCACGCAGGATGGGACCGTATTCGTACTTGCCCGGGCACACGTAGGTGCACAGTGCCAGGTCCTCTTCATCCAGCTCCAGACACCCAAGCTGCATGCCCGCCTCGATGTCTCCGACGATCAGCGTGCGCAGCAGTTGGGTCGGCAGAATGTCCAACGGCATCACTTCCTCGTAGACACCTACCGGCACCATGGCCCGCTCGGAACCGTTGGTAGAGGTGTTGGGCGCATAATTGGTGAGCCCCTTGAACTTCGACAGGTAGATCCCCAGCACGGAGTGCCGGTTGCTACCCGGCGACAACCAGCCCAGGAAAGCGCGTTTGTTGCCCTCTTCGAGCAGAGTGAGCTGGTTGTGGAAGCGGCCCAGGTAGCGCAGGCTGCCTTCCGCGGTGAAGCCGGAGAACACAGAGCCGGAAATCACACGCGTATCTTCGGGTTGGAGGATTTCTCCCGCCAACAGTTCCTCGGTGCTGGCGCCGATCCGCGTGCGCAGCAGGCGTGGCTTCTCGGCCCGCGGCCCACCCACGGCGACGATCCGCGCCATGTCGAGCCGGCCCTCGGCGAACAGCTTGCCGAAAGCGATCACGTCCTGGTAACCGATATGCCAGACACGCTTGTGCAAGGCGACCGGCGACAGGAAGTGGATATGCGTACCGACCAGGCCGGCCGGATGCGGGCCGCCGAAGGTCTCGACCTGGACACCCGCCACGTCGCCACCAGGAATCCGCGCGTCGGGCGCAGTACACAGGAAGACCTTGCCCTGGGTTAGATTAGACAGAACCTTGAGCCCATCTTCGAAGGCTTCGGCCTGCTCGGCGATGATGTCGGCAGGATTCGCGCAAAGTGGGTGCGTGTCGATGGCCGTGACGAAGATGTCAGCCGGCTCGCTGTCGATGGCCGGGCTGCGTGAGAAGGGGCGCGTGCGCAGCGCCGTCCACAGCCCCGACTCGACCAGTTGATCGACGACGACCTGGCGTTCGAGGGACCCGAGCTTATCGCGTCCATGGGCCGTGAACTCGACCGCGTCCTCGTTCTCGTCGACCTGGATCACGACCGAGAGCAGCTTGCGCTTCTCGCCACGGTTGATGGCGACGACTTCGCCGGCAGCCGGCGCCGTGAAGCGCACGCCGGGGTTCTTCTTGTCGGTGAAGAGGAGTTGGCCCAGTTTCACCTTGTCCCCTTCCCGGACCTCCATGGTCGGCTTCATGCCGACGTAATCGGTGCCCAGGACAGCCACGTGACGCACGGGCCGCGCATCCTCGATGCGCGGCTCGGGCGTCCCCATGATGGGGAGATCCAGGCCTTTCTTGACTTCGATCATAGTCTCGCCCAGTTGATGGATCGGAAATGCGAAGGAAAGGGGTTCGAATGGATTCGAATTCTTGTTGGGTCAGTACGTTACCAGTCAGGCCCGAAGGCGCTTCGGACCACCCCGAAAAAATCCACAGTATTATAAAGACAAGCGCGACCAAAGACCACACGGCCTAAGGTCGCAAAAGGGGGTATAAAACCGCTCTACGCTTGGCTTCGATAGAGTTCAACAGGCGTTGAAAGGCGCTTGTATCAAGGGCTAGGCAGGCCCTGACGGAGCGGGCCGACAGCATGCATGCGTCGTTCGGAATGGCATGAAGATGACCTGGATCAGCCATTCCCGACCCCACGGGTCGGGAATGACCGGCAGCACGAGGTCAGGCGTGAGCGCGGGGCAACTTCAGGAAATGCACGTTGGAGATATGCTGCAGGATGCGCACCACCTGGCAGCTGTAGCCGAACTCGTTGTCGTACCACACGTAGAGCACCGCTTGCTTGCCACTGGCGATGGTCGCCTTGGCATCGACAATTCCGGCATGGCGGTTGCCGACGAAGTCGGACGACACCACCTCGGGCGAATCGACGTAATCGATCTGCTTCTGGTAGGAGGAGTCGATCGACATGCGACGCAGGTAGTCGTTGAGCGCCTCGGCGTCGGTCTCGCGCCCCAGGGTCAGGTTGAGGATCGCCATGGAGACATTGGGGATCGGCACGCGGATGGCGTTGCCGGTCAGCTTGCCGGAGAGTTCCGGCAACGCCTTGGCCACCGCCTTGGCGGCACCGGTCTCGGTCAGCACCATGTTGAGCGGCGCACTGCGCCCGCGGCGATCGCCCTTGTGGTAGTTGTCGATCAGGTTCTGGTCGTTGGTGTAGGCGTGCACCGTCTCGACGTGGCCACACTCGATGCCATACTCGTCGTTGAGCACCTTGAGCACCGGCACGATGGCGTTGGTCGTACATGAGGCTGCCGACAGGATATTGTCGTCCGCCGCGATGTCGCCGTGGTTGATACCGAAGACGATGTTCTTGATGTCACCCTTGCCCGGCGCGGTCAGCAGCGCCTTCGAGACACCCTTGCATTCCAGGTGCTGGCCCAGGCCTGCCTCATCGCGCCAGATGCCGGTATTGTCGACCACCACGGCATTGTCGATGTCGTAGGCGGTGTAGTCGATGTCGCTGGGCTTGTCGGCGTAGATGACCTGGATGACATTGCCGTTGGCGGTAATGGTGCGCGCCTCGGTATCGACGCTGATGGTGCCATCGAACGGGCCATGGACCGAATCGCGACGCAGCAGGCTGGCCCGCTTCTCCAGGTCCTTGGCGATATCGCCCCGGCCACGCACGACAATGGCGCGCAGGCGCAACAGGTTGCCGCCGCCGGCCTTCTCCACCAGCACCCGCGCCAGCAGGCGGCCGATGCGACCGAAGCCGTAGAGCACCACGTCCTTGGACTGACCGTTGCTGCCGCTTGGGTCGTGAGTGTCGACGATCTCGGCGAGTTCTTCACGCAAGAAGGCCTTGGCATCGCCGCCGCCGCGCTTCTTGAAGGCCACGCCCAGCTTGCCTACGTCGACATGAGCCGGTCCCAGATTGAGCTCGGTCATGGCCTGGACCAGGGGCAGGGTATCCTGCACCGAGAGTTCGGTGCCTTCAACCTTCCTGACGAAACGGTGGTCCTTCAGGATCCGGATCACCGAGCGGTTGAACAGCGAGCGCCCATAAAGGGTGGTGACCACGTTGTTGTGACGATAAAGGCTGCCGATCAGCGGGATCATCTGTTCGGCCAGCGCCTGATTGTCGTGCCATTCCTGGAAGACGGTCTCGAGGGGTTGCTGACTCACGTGAAGCCTCTCTGGGTATCGTAAATTCGCCGTCATTATCCCGTTCGCGCTTCGCTGGGGCAATCGCAGGATAGTCGCAGGCGCTGTAGGGGGATTACAGAAATCGCAGTTTGACTACAAGCATTGCGTCGGGCTGGTATGATCCCTCACCTACCCCGACGTCTCTATCACAGGCCTGTGCGAACGGCCTTGACGGCAGCACACACGACGACCGACGAAACGCCCGACGACACCATGCCCAAATTCTCGCCGCTCGAACCGCCCCGCCCAACGGGGATTCGCGACACCCTCTACTGGCAGACACCGCCGGGCAGTTCGGCTGCCCTGGCGCTGGCTCACCTGGCCGACGACGCTCCGCTGCTGGTCATCACACCAGACACCGCCAACGCACAGCGGCTGGAAAGCGACCTGCGCTTCTTCGCCAGCGTACCGGTACTGCCCTTCCCCGACTGGGAAACGCTACCCTACGACAGCTTCTCGCCGCACCAGGACATCGTCTCGGAACGACTGCGCACCCTGCGCCGGCTCCAGGACGGAGAGCACGGCATCGTGCTGGTGTCGATCAATACCCTGATGCAGCGGCTGCCACCGGTGGACTACATCTCGGGGCGCGTGCTCACGCTTGAAGTGGGCATGCGGCTGGATCGCGAAGGCTTTCGCGAGAGCCTGTCACGTGCCGGTTACCGCGCCGTCGAGACGGTCTACGAGCCCGGCGAGTACGCCCTGCGCGGCGCACTGATCGACCTCTATCCGATGGGCAGCGACAGTCCGCTGCGCATCGACCTGTTCGACGACGAGATCGATACCCTGCGGCGCTTCGACCCCGACACCCAGCGCAGCGAGGACAAGGTCGAGCGGGTGGAGCTGCTACCGGCACACGAATATTCGCTGTCGCGCTCGGCCATCGCCTGCTTCCGTGAAGGCTTCGAGACCCTGTTCGACGTCGACCCGCGCCAATGCCCGTTGTATGTCGATGCCCTCAAGGGCATTCCCTCACCCGGGCTGGAGCAGTACCTCCCGCTGTTCTTCGAAAAGACGGCGACACTGTTCGAGCACTTGGCCGAAGGCACCCGTGTGGCGCTACTGCCCGGCGCCTACGTAGCCGCCGAGCACCACTGGGAAGCCACCGAGAGCCGCTACGAGAACCTCGGCGTCGATCCTACCCGGCCGCTCCTGCCGCCGCACCGCGCCTTCGTTCCAGTCGCCGAGGTGTTCGCCGCCATCAAGCGCCACCCCCGAGTGGAGTTGACCAGCGACGCGGCGCATCCGCATGCCCACGTGGCCGCCGCCCAACCCCTGCCAGAAGTGGCGATCAATGCCCGTGCCAAGCAGCCGTTGGCAGCGCTGGGGAAATTCCTCGATGAGCACCGCGACACTCGCGTGCTGTTCGTCGCCGAGTCTCGCGGCCGCCGCGAAGCGCTGGAGGAGATGCTGGCCCCGTTGCACCTCGAGCTTCCCCATCTGGAAGGATTCGACGCCTTTCGGCAGGGCGAGCTGCGAATGGCTCTCACCGAGGGGGAGGTCAGCGCCGGGCTATGGCTCGAGCAACCCGGCCTGGCCGTAATCAGCGAGTCGGAGCTGTTCGGCGACGTGGTGCGCCAGAGCCGGCGCCGCGAAAAGGCCACCGACATGAGCGAGCTGGCCATTCGCCACCTTGCCGAGTTGCGCCCTGGCGCCCCTGTGGTACATCAGACCCATGGCGTTGGACGCTATCGCGGCCTGGAACGGCTGGAGGCCGGCGGCCAGGCGGCGGAGTTCGTCGCCCTGGAGTATGCCGACGGCGCCAAGCTCTACGTACCGGTCGACAACCTGCACCTGATCTCCCGTTACGCCGGTGTCGATGACGAACTCGCCCCGCTGCATCGGCTCGGCTCCGAGCAATGGGACAAGGCACGGCGCAAGGCAGCGGAAAAGATCCGCGACACCGCCGCCGAATTGCTCGACGTCTACGCCCGCCGCGAGGCCAGGGAAGGCTTTGCCTGCGCACCGCCCGACGAGGAGTACGCTCGCTTCGCCGCCAGCTTCCCGTTCGAGGAGACTCCCGACCAGCGCGCCGCCATCAATGCGGTGATCGGTGACATGACCGCGCCTAGGCCCATGGATCGCGTGGTCTGCGGCGATGTCGGCTTCGGCAAGACCGAGGTCGCCATGCGCGCGGCATTCCTGGCCGTGCACTCGGGGCGACAAGTGGTGGTCCTGGTGCCCACCACCCTGCTCGCGCGCCAGCATTACGAGAATTTTCGCGACCGCTTCGCCGATACTGCAGTACAGATCGAGTTGATTTCACGCTTTACCGCCGGCAAGGGCCAGGCGGCCTCGCTCAAGCGCATCGAAAACGGCCAGGCCGACATCGTCATCGGCACCCACAAGCTGCTGTCGAAGTCGATGAAGCTGCCCAACATGGGGCTGCTCATCATCGACGAGGAGCACCGTTTCGGCGTCTCCCAGAAAGAACGCCTCAAGGAGCTACGCGCAGAGGTCGACATCCTCACCCTCACCGCCACGCCGATCCCGCGCACGCTCAACATGGCCATGAGCGGCATTCGCGACCTGTCGATCATCGCCACGCCACCGGCTCGCCGCCTGTCGGTGAAAACCTTCGTGCAGCAGCGCGACGAATCGATCATCAAGGAGGCGATCCTGCGCGAGATCCTGCGCGGCGGCCAGGTCTACTACCTGCACAACGAGGTCAGGACCATCGAGACCGCTGCCGACACGATCCGCACCTTGGTGCCGGACGCACGGGTGGCGGTGGCCCATGGACAACTGCCCGAGCGCGCCCTGGAGCGGGTCATGTCCGACTTCTACCACAAGCGCTACAACGTGCTGGTGTGCTCTACCATCATCGAAACCGGCATCGACGTTCCCAGTGCCAACACCATCGTCATCGAGCGTGCCGACAAGTTCGGCCTGGCCCAGCTGCATCAATTGCGCGGCCGAGTGGGCAGGAGCCACCACCAGGCCTATGCCTACCTGCTCGCTCCGCCGCCCCGGGTCATTACCAAGGATGCCGTCAAGCGCCTCGAAGCCATTGCCGGCGCCGAAGACCTCGGTGCCGGCTTCACCCTGGCCAGCCACGACATGGAGATTCGCGGTGCCGGCGAGCTGCTCGGCGAGGAGCAGAGCGGCCAGATGGAAGCCATCGGCTACACCCTCTACATGGAGATGCTGGACCGCGCAGTGGCCGCCATACGCGCCGGCAAGACCCCCAACATCGAATCCCCGCTCAGCGATGGCGTCGAGATCAGTCTCAATTTACCGGCACTGATCCCCGACGACTACCTGCCCGACGTTCAGCAGCGCCTGGTGATGTACAAGCGCATCGCAAGCGCCACCGACGAAGCCGAACTCAAGGAGCTGCAGGTTGAGATGATCGACCGTTTCGGCCTGCTGCCGTCTGCGGTCAAGACCTTGATGCGCCAGACCCGACTGCGCCAGCGCGCCGAGCGTCTCGGCATCATGCGCCTGGAGGCCGGCGCCGCACGCGGTCGAGTCATTTTCGGTAGCCAGACTCGGGTCGATCCGCTGACGCTGGTCAAAATGATCCAGACGGAACCGCAGCGTTATCGGCTCGATGGAGCCGATACCCTGCGCTTCGAAGCGGAAATGGAGAAGGAAGAGAACCGCTTTCAAGCCGTGGAGCAGTTGCTCGATGCTCTCAATCTCAAGGCCCAGGCCGCCTGAGTGGAGCGGGACTGCCCCTTCGCGAGGCACGGAGGGGACTCCCGCAAGACCCGGGAACGCTATACTATACACAAGTGTCTTATCGCAACTTTGACACGAACCCGGCGCCCCCGAACCGGAGGGCGCATGACCGTCGCCGAGTGAGCATGCATGTCGACATGCGTCCTTCAGGCGACCTTGAGACGAGATCCTGACGTAGATGAAGAACCCGACACTGGCCAGGCGTATCGGTCTTGGCGCTGCCCTGTTCGGCCTTGCCGCCATACTGGCGACGACGACCCTTGCCGAGGAAGACGGCGCCGAAGCCGCCCAGGAGCTGCCCCGAGGCCACTTCCACCTGCCCGACGAGGGCAACCTGATCGGCGAGGCATACACCGTGACCGTCGAGGAAGGCGAGACCCTGCTCGACATCGGGCGCCGCCACAACGTGGGCTACGAGGGGATGCGCATGGCCAACCCCGACGTCAGCATCTGGGCGCCCGTCCCGGGTACCGAGGTGGTGATTCCCGCCCAGTACATCCTCCCGGACGCACCGCGGGAAGGTATCGTGGTCAACCTCTCCGAATTGCGCCTGTATTACTATTCGCGCCCCGGCATCGTCGAGACCTACCCCATCAGCATCGGCCGCGACGGCTTCGCGACCCCCGTGGGTGTGACCCGCACCACCGTCAAGGTGAAGGACCCCCACTGGTCACCCCCTCGCTCGATGCGTGAGGAAGCCGCCGCACGCGGCGAACCGGCTCCCGCCATCGTGCCCCCCGGACCTGACAACCCGTTGGGTCGTCATGCCATCCTGCTCGGCCTGCCCAGCTACCTGATTCATGGCACCAACAGGCCCGACGGCGTCGGCATGCGCGCCAGCCGTGGCTGTATCCGCATGTTCCCCGAGGACATCGAATCGCTCTACGAGCGTGTGCCGAGCGGCACCCAGGTCAATATCATCGACCAGCCGTTCAAGGTTGCCTGGTCGACAGATGGCGTGCTCTTCGCGCAATCCTTCCCTCTCCTCGAGGAGAACCAGAGCACCTTCGAGCCGATCCTCAACGCCATGGAAATCGTGGCCAATGCCTTCGGCGAAGAGCCGGCACCGATCGACTATGCCCAGTTGCGCCAGGTAGTGGAACAACCCAACGGTCGCCTGGTTTCGCTGCTGCGTGTCGCCGAGGAAGAGCCGGCGCCTGAGGCACAGGAGGAAGAACTCGATGGCGGTTTGTTCTCCGAACTGGAGGTCAGTCAGCGGACAGGACTGTTCTCGGAGCTGGAGGTCGGCCACCTCTAGCTTTCAGCTTTTGCCACGGGGACCGGAGGTATCGCTCGCGACTCTCCCCGTTGTGGCGGCCATCGCCCGGCCTAACGAGAAAACCCCGCCAAGGCGGGGTTTTCTCGTTGCAGAACCGCCATCGCCCAAGAGCGATGCGGCGCTCCGGCAGAATTACTTCTGCATGGAACGCTGGAACATACGGTTCATTTCTTCGCGGTTCTGCTCGGACATCTGCAGAGCCGCCTGGGCGTCACGCTGCGCCTGGTTGGCAGTGTTCTGAGCCTGAGTGGCGATGCTGCGAGCTTCTGCAGCGTCGGCCTGAGCGGCTTCAGCAGTCTGGCGAACTTCATCCAGAGCGGCGTTGCTGGCACAACCAGCCAGAATGGCCATAGAAGCAGCAGCGGCGGTCAGCTTCAGGGTGGTCTTCAGAGTCATGATGTTCTCCTTGAGTCTTCCTTGGTACTGCACAAGTTAGTACAGCGGCGTTGATGTTGCCTGTGATCCAGGCTCCCCTGCTCAGTGCAGGATTCTTTTGCAGCGACTGCTGCCAAGCACAGGAGTCAAACGCTGTTTTATAATACCAGACGGCGCTTGTCCATAGCTCGAAACGTCCCTTGCGTATCTTGAGCCTAGCGGATGACGACGCGAGTGCCAATGCCGATTAGCTCAGAAAGCCTTTCGATCTGCTCATCGGTCACCGCCACGCACCCTTGGGTCCAGTGATAGCTCGCATGAACCTCCGGGTCCCCCCTACCGACACCATGGATACCGATGAAGCCCCCCAGCACGGTTCGCTGAGGCGGATAACCGTGTTGCCGATAGTAGGCGAAATAATCTGCGTAATCCTGCTCCGTGTAAAGTCCTGATTCCAACGCCATGCGCGCATGGGAGGGCGTTGGATAGTCCAGACCGATGAAAATGTGCCAGTCGCTCTCCCAATTGAACCGATTGACTCGAAACTCACCCTTCGGTGTCTTGTTGTCACCCTGGGTCCGCATCACGCTTGCCCCCGAACGCCCCAGCGAGATGGGAGCAAAGCGTTCGAGAAGCAGATCGCCACGATAGAGGCTCAACGCGGATTCGCGATCATCGACG
This sequence comes from Halomonas sp. LR3S48, assembly GCF_025725665.1. Classification (NCBI taxonomy): domain Bacteria; kingdom Pseudomonadati; phylum Pseudomonadota; class Gammaproteobacteria; order Oceanospirillales; family Halomonadaceae; genus Halomonas; species Halomonas sp. LR3S48. Next base: position 2,898,319 of record NZ_CP107009.1, read on the forward strand.
AGGATCCACACTTCGTCAGCGTGACGAGGCAGATGAGCGCGCGCCAGCATGGTTTCTATCAGGTTGGCCTGAGCTTCATGACCCATCAACAGTGTGAAGGGCGCCAGCAGGGCAAGCTGGCCGAAGCGGCGGCGGGAAACGGGTCTCATCGGCTCCTCACGGGCAGATCGGTACGCTACAGGCGCTTTATAACGTATCGCTTGACGACTGTCAGTTCGCTTAACGTAACCGAGCCTCGATCGCGCATGACGACCTTGCTCAGCCCAGCCCACGCAGCAAGCCATCAACGCCGAGAAGTCGGACGCCAACAATTCCGTAGCCTTGCCGAACCGATGCTCGCCAACAATTTACTTGCGCACCATCTTTTTGCGAACCTCCAGGTTGCGACACTTGCATAAGCGCCCAGTCTCAAGCCGTTAGGATGGCCCCCATGCGGAACACCTCCCGCAGGCTGGTGATGCCCGCCTCCGCCTTGGCCAGACCGTCGGCCAGCATCAGCTCGACGCCGCGCTCGATCAGGCCGCGGCGGAGTTCGGACTCGTCGGCATGACGCAGAATTCGGGCATGATCCTCGGCAGCCAACTGCCAGATTTCGAACACGCCGATGCGGCCGCGAAAGCCAAGGCCATCGCATTGTGGACAGCCCTTGGCGCTCCAGGTCTGCGTCGGCGGAACGAGACCGATTGCCTCCAACCATTCGCGATCGTGCCGGTCGAGGGGTGTCTGCTCACGGCAGTGCTGACACAGCCGGCGCACCAGCCGCTGTGCGATGATCAAGCCGAGGTTGGCACTGATTTCGCTATCGGCAAGGCCGAGTTGGCGCATCGAGGTCACCACGCCCACGGCGTCGCGACTGTGCAGAGTCCCCATCAGCGAACGGCCGCTACTGGTCACGCTCAGCGCTGCAATAGCCGACTCGCGGTCGCGGACTTCTCCGATGAGCACATAATCAGGATCGAGCCGAAGAAGGGAGCGGGTGCCGTTGGCGAAATCCAGCCCATGATCGAGGTCCACCTGAATCTGGTTGATACCGGGAATGCTGTACTCGACGGGATTCTCCAGGGTGACCACGTGGCTATCGGTCAGCTGTAGTTGGCCGAGCAGGGTATAGAGCGTAGTGGTCTTGCCGGCACCGGTCGGCCCGGCCACGAGCAGCATGCTGCCCGTGGCATCCATCCAGCGCCTGATACCCAGCGCACCCTCCTCGCCGATACCTAGCGCCACGACATCGTCGAAGGTCTGCGGCGGCGCCAGAAAGCGAATCGCAAGCTTCTCTCCCTCCATGCAGTGCACTGCAGTGACGCGCAGGGTGACCTCTTCGTCGCTCTCCTCACGCGACCAGCGAAAACTGCCTTCCGCGGTGACCAGGGAGGGCACCGGATTGAGCTTGGACAGTACCTTGAACTGGTTCACCAGGCGCGCGCCTTGAGCCGCATCGACCCGTAGCGCATCGACGATACGTCCATCGATACGCAGGCGAATGCGGTAGGCCTCGGGCCCGGGATCCAAGTGCACATCGGTGGCCCTGGATCTCAGGGCATCGCCGAGTAGCGCGTATGCCTCGAGCCTGGTACCGCCCCCTGCCTGCCCCGCCTCCAGCAGCGACGACAGTGATGGCAGCAAGTGGCGCTGGTAGGACGCCTCGAACATGATCTGCTCCTCCCTGAGTGATTCTCGGCGCACCGGCGGTGCATACGATGGGGAGCAGTTTAGCTCAAGAGCAGCGTTGCGCAGCTCAGCGCTGCGTAGCAGTACCCCAAGCACAGTGCCCCCGACAGGCAAGCCTGCCGGGGGCACTCGTCGCGACACTCGATCGCGAGACAGGCGCGCCCATCGCGCTAAGGGCGAGGTTCCACGGTGAAAATGCTCTGCAGTTTGTCCTTCTTGCCGTAGATATGCACTGTGGTTTCGGGGAACGGAAAGCGATCCAAATACTCGCTGGAGCCATTGAAGCGGGGCTTGTGGGCATGAATCATGGCCGCCGCCAGGCGCTCACGGTTCACATGTCCACTCAGCCCCATCGAGTACCAGAGCTCCTCGCCGGGCTGCAGGAAGGCATGCCAGCGCTCCTTGTCGGGGTGATGCTGCAAGCCGTAACGCACATTGCGATGCTCGCCCACGTAGAGCAGCTGCTGAACCTCCATGTTATTCGTCTCGGGATCCTTGGCTGCTCGAAAGACGCAATAGATGCCGGAGTCGTCCGGCACTTCACGCAGCGACTCGTCGCTCCAGTAACCGAGCATCTGGGGGGAGAGAAGATCGTTCGAGATGGAGCTCAACATGAATCGTTCCGGCATGACGGTCTCCTTGATCGCAGGGTCTATCTGCAGTCTGGCACATAAACTCAATAGTCTTCGAGCCGCTGCATGTCACGCACGAGGCGGCGCACCTCCGCCTCATGCCCCTTGGTCAACGCCTCGAAGAACTCTCTCTCATGATTGCCGCCGGCCAGCTCGGCCCGATGAGCATAGAGATCCTGCAGGGTCCTGTGTGCGGTAAGCGCCGTTGCCAATACGCTCTGCACGCTCTCGACTTCGATGCCTTCCGGCAGACGTTCGAGCACCGGGGGGTGGGGGAAGTCATTCGGGTCGTCGAACCAAGTGTTCAGTACGTTATCATGGTCGCTGCCATCATCGAGATAGCCCAGCAGATCGGCTTGCAGCTTGCGCTCCCGCTCTGCCAGGTATTCCAGCGCCATACGCAGCCGTTCGTCAGTTCCCGCTGCGGCCAGGCGGGCATACTGGTCGGCGAGGCGGGCATGGTAATCCGCAGCCCAATCCACCAGCTCCTTGACTTGATGAAAGCGCATGCGAGCCTCCCCAATGGCACTCTGCCAGCCTCGATGGCCAGCTGTTTGCTTTCATCCTAGCCAAAGCTCGTCATTGCCGCTTGACGTATATCAATCAAAGGTGATCTGCCAGACAGCCCGCCTTAGCTCACAAGGAAGACCTTGCGTGGCGCAGCTACCACTCCTCGCTGGTTTCGCGCAGCGACGCTATCTCTCGTTTGGCCTCACGTAGGCAAGCCTTCAATTCGTCCCCCAGCGCAGCACTGCTGCCTACCGCGATGAGCCCTGGCTGGGATGGGTTGCGTCGGCGCGCCACGCCACCGCTCTCATGCAGGGCCTCGATACGCTGGAGCAGCCAGGCAAGCCAGCTCTCCGGCCGTGCTGCCAGTTCGCGCAGGCGATGCAGTTCGGCGACGCCGGCTCCCTCTGGGCCCAGCAGTTCGCGCCAGTCGTGCCGCTCCAGCCGAGCATGCTCGGTGACCTCACGCAATAGCGACTCGAGCGCCAGCTCGGTCAGCGCCAGTGCGGCTTCCTCGGCAGCCATGCGCCGTGCTTCGGCGTGCTCATCGTCGCCCGGCACGCTCTCCAGAATCAGTTCGGCCTGATAAAGCAGCTGATTGGTGCGGGCTCGTGGGCTCACTTGCGCTTGTCCTCCACTTGCCACCTGCCGTTATCATAGGTCGCCCGCCAGCCGGTTGCCTTGCCCTCTTCCTCGGTCATGACGAACTGCTCCTTGCTCTTGCGCGAGTAGCGGATCTGGGCCGGACGACCCTCCGGGTCCTCACTCGGAGCCTCGAGAAGATAATGGTACTTCTCAGGCAGCTCCTGGGAGTGGGCCTGTAGCTCACGCACCAACGGGGGGCGGGTCTCGCGATTGCGAGGAAACTTGCTCGCGGCGAGGAACAGGCCGCTGGCGCCGTCACGCAGCACATAATGGTCGTCAACCTTCTGGCAGGGCAGCTCCGGCATCGCAATGGGGTCCATCTTGGGCGGAGCCACCTCGCCGCTGCGCAGCAGCTTGCGAGTGTTCTTGCAGGACTCGTTGGTACAGCCGAAATACTTGCCGAATCGTCCCGACTTGAGCTGCATCTCGCTGCCGCACTTGTCACATTCGATGGTAGGCCCCTCGTAACCCTTGATTCGAAACTTGCCGTGCTCGACCTCGTAGCCATCGCAGTCGGGGCTGTTACCGCAGATATGCAGCTTGCGTTTCTCATCGATCAGGTAGCTGTCCATCGCCGTACCGCATTTGGGGCAACGGTGCTTGGCTCGCAGCGCCTGGGTCTCGGCCTCTTCACCGGCATCGGCGGGTACTGCCTCGTCGCCGGGCAGCAAGTCGATGGTGGTCTTGCAGCGCTCCTTGGGCGGCAGGTTGTAGCCGGAGCAGCCCAAAAACACACCGGTAGACGCCGTACGGATCTGCATCTTGCGACCGCAGGTAGGGCAATCTATGTCCGTGGGCACCGGCTGGTTGGGACGCATGCCAGCTTCGCTCTCGGCGGCTTCCAACTCCTCGCGAAACTCGGCGTAGAACGCGTCAAGCAGCTCGCGCCAGTTGCGCTCGCCCTCGGCGACCTCGTCGAGACTGTCCTCCATGCGTGCAGTGAAGGAGAAGTCCATCAGGTCGGGAAACGACTCCTTGAGCCGCTCGGTGACGATGTCACCCAGCTTCTCGGCATAGAAACGCCGATTCTCCAGCTTGACGTAGCCGCGGTCCTGGATGGTGGAGATGATCGAAGCATAAGTCGAGGGACGGCCGATCCCGCGCTTCTCGAGCTCCTTGACCAGGCTCGCCTCGGTGTAACGGGCCGGCGGCTTGGTGAAGTGCTGCTGGGGGTCGAGCGCTTCGAGCTGCATGGGCGTGCCCTCGGCGAGGTCCGGCAGCACCTGGTCCTCGTTCTTGCCGGCCGGCTTCATCACCCGGGTATAACCGTCGAACTTGAGCACCCGCCCCTTGGCCTTGAGCTCATAGCCATCGACTTCCACGGTCAGGGTACTGGACAGATACTCGGCCGGCGTCATCTGGCAGGCGACGAACTGGCGCCAGATCAGGTCATAGAGACGCTCGGCGTCGCGCTCCATGCCGGCCAGATCGACGGCACGGCGATTCACGTCGGAGGGGCGGATCGCTTCGTGGGCTTCTTGGGCCCCCTCCTTGCTCGAGTAGCGGTTGGGCGACTCGGGCAGGTAGCGCTTGCCGTACTCCTGCTCGATATGCTCGCGCGCCATGGCCACCGCATCCTGCGACAGGTTGGTGGAGTCGGTACGCATGTAGGTGATGTAGCCCGCCTCGTAGAGGCGCTGGGCCAGTGTCATGGTCTTCTTCACCGAGAAACCGAGTCGCCCGCTGGCAGCCTGCTGCAATGTCGACGTAATGAAGGGGGCATTCGGCTTCGATCGGGTGGGCTTGTCCTCCCGCGCCGTGATGGCCAGGCTCGCCTTGCGCAGGCGCTCGATACGCTCGAGCGTCTCGGCTTCCGAGGTGGGCCGGAAGGCCTTGCCGTCCTGGCGCACCAGTTCGAAACGCACGGGCTCGCCATCCTTCGAGACGAGATCGGCGTGCACGTCCCAGAACTCTTCGGGAACGAAGGCTCGTATCTCGCGTTCACGCTCGACGATAAGACGCACCGCCACCGACTGCACCCGGCCAGCGGAGAGGCCACGGGCGATCTTGGCCCACAGCAGCGGCGAGAGCATGAAGCCCACCACGCGGTCGAGGAAGCGCCGCGCCTGCTGCGCCTCGACGCGCGGGATGTTGAGCGTGCCGGGCTCCTTGAACGCCTCCTTGATGGCGTTCTTGGTGATCTCGTTGAACACCACGCGGCGGTAGCGTGCATCATCGCCGCCAATGGTCTCCTTGAGGTGCCAGGCAATCGCCTCCCCCTCCCGGTCGAGATCGGTCGCGAGATAGACGGTATCGGCCTTCTCGGCGAGCTTCTGCAGCTCGGAGACGACCTTTTCCTTGCCGGGCAGAATCTCGTATTGGGCTTTCCAGCCGTGCTCCGGGTCGATACCCATGCGCCGGATGAGCTGATCCTTGGCCTTGTGCTTCTTGTACTCGTCCTTCTCCTCGGGCGACATCTTGCGCGTCGCTGCTGCCTGACGTGCGCGCTCCTTGGGATCGGAAGCCGCCTTGCCCGAGCCGCTGGTCGGCAGGTCACGGATATGACCCACGCTCGACTTCACGATGAACTCGCTGCCGAGATACTTGTTGATCGTCTTGGCCTTGGCCGGCGACTCGACGATGACCAATGACTTGCCCATAGTGCTCCACATTCTGCACGGCGGGGTTCTTGAGCCCCACCTGAACGGTTCCGGCCCGCCTGTCCTCGGCGGACGATCCTCGCGGGGTGAAAAATCCGCTTACCCTACCCCAGCAACCCGTTTCACGCCAGTCGCTTCCACCATGGCGGCAGTAAAGCAACAATGTGAAAGTAGCATCAAGTCGCTCATACCGTCGTTGCCACGTTGCGATTGCCAAACGGCCAGCGCCCCTGCCGAAAGCGGCAGGGGCGCTGAAGCGACCTGACGAAACCTCTCGCTCAGCGCTTGCGCGGCTTGCGCGAAGCGCCCGGCTTGTTGCTAGCCTCGCTCTTGGTAGCGTCGGGTTGGCTAGCGGCGGCCTCAGGCTTGGCGGCGGCGGTTCGCTTACGCGCCTTCGAGGCTGGCGACTTCACCTTGGCGGAACGACTGGCCTGGTCAGGCTTGGCAGCCTCGGGTTCGGCATTGAGCAAGTTCGCCACCTCGCTACGGGCGGCTGCCTCGGCCTTGGCCCCGGTCGCCACCTCGTCATGAAGCTCGGCCAGCGCCTGGCGACGCTCCGCGGGGTCGACGCGCTCCAGCGCCTCGCCGAAAAGCTCGCGAATGTGCTCGTAGCGCTTGCTGGCGTGCTCGGAAAGCTCACCGCTGGCTGCCAGCACATGGTCGATATGATCAAGCGACGCACGGATCGCCTCGGCTCGCTCTTGCGCCAGAAGCTGGGGAATCGCTGCCAGCGCCGCGTCACGATCCAGCTTGAGGATGAAGAACTGTTCGCGCACTAGATGCTTGAAGTCGGAGAGGCTGCTGCCCGGCTCCAGCTCGGCGCGCGAGGCCCGCAAACGCTTGAAGTTGCGTTCGTCGGTCGTGGGCGCCCCGCCCAGCACGTGGATCACCGAACGCATCACCGCCTCGTGAATGCCGCCCTCGGCCACGCGGTGGCGCAGCTCGTCCTGGCGCCGCTCGAGGAAGCGACGATGCTCCGGCTCGCTGCCGGGTTGACGACGATGTACATGAGCGTCACCGCCCAGGCCGACCATCGCTTGCAGCAGCGGCTGGCCATATACCGCCAGGAAAAGGTGTTCGGTACTCTGGTCGCGGATCTCGCGCCAAGTATCCAGTCCACGGGTGATCTGCTCGGAAACGGCCCTCTCCATGGTGCGCAGGATGTTGTCCTCGGGGACGGGATGGCGATCCTCGCGGACCCACTCGGCCAGTACCGGGAGCGGCACCGACAAGGGGTTGCGATCCGACAGCAGCTTGTAGCCCAGGCGGATCGGATGCATGCGGCGCATCAAGCGGGCCGCCTCAGGGGTGATCACCGCACGAATCCAGGGCTGCACGAACAGTCGATACAGCCCCAGGTTGATTTCCGAGATTCGCGCCACGGTGGCGAAGCGAGTGTCGTCCTCTTCGCGATGATGGAGCACGTCCCGGTTGAGCCCCTCGATGGAGCGCGCCTTGAACTCGAGCAGGTAGTCGCGCTCGAGCAGCTCGGCATCGTCCCGCTCCTTGGCGCTGGTCACCGTGGTCTCGTAGAGCCCCGGTGGCAACACGTCGATATAGTCGATGTTGGCGGTAAACTCGGCGTGCTCCTTGCGTGACACGCTGCCCGACACGAAGATGCCCAGGTGGCCGGTAGTGTCATGCACGCAATAGACGATGGTCTGCTCGCTGGCGACGATATCGTCGGTATCGCCATAGAGGTCGCGTACCCAGCCCAACGCCTGTGGCGGTGGCGTGATGTCGTCGCCCTGGGAGCAGAACACCACCACCGGCGAACGCACGTTGCGCAGGTCGATGCGACGGCCGTCCGAAGTCACCAACTGCGCAGTGGAGAGCCGATTGCCGACGAACAGGTTGTCGACGATGTACTGGATCTCCTCGCCACCCAGCACCACATGCCCGCCCCACCAGCGCTCGAAGTTGAGATAGCGTTCGGCCTCGGTATCGACGTTGGCGTAGAGACGGTACTGCTTGCCCCACCAGGTATTGGCTGGGTTGAGGCGCTCGAAGTTCTGCACCAGCAAGGCACCGTCGAACAGGCCGTCGCCCAGGTCGCTGGCGAGGGTCGTCATCCAGCTGCCCCCGGTCATGCCGCCGGTATAGCGCATGGGAGCCCTGCCCCGCTCGCCAGCCCAGTAGGAGAGCGGCGCACCGGCGATCAGGATCGGCCCGAAGCAGTCGGGCTCGAGCGAGGCCGCCATCATGATCTGCCAGCCCGCCTGGCAGTTACCCACCACCATGGGCTTCTCGCACGACTCCGGATGATCCTCGATCACCCGGCGCAGGAAGGCGATTTCCGCCTCCACCACGTCCTCGACCGTCTGGCCAGGCTCGGGATACGGCAGAAAACCGATGAAGTAGCAGGGGTGACCGGCACGCAGGGCAACGCCTATTTCGCTGTCCGGCTTGAAGCCACCGATGCCGGGACCATGTCCGGCTCGCGGGTCGACGACCACGAAGGGACGCGCCTGGAGATCTACCTCGACGTCGGGTGGAGGCAGGATGCGCATCAGTTCGTAGTTGACCGGCCGTGGCAGACTGCGGCCGTCCATTACCACCTCGGCGTCGAAGCCAAGCACGTTGGGCTTGGTCTTCTCGATATGCTCGAGATATTGGTTGCCTCGCTCGCGCATCACGTCCATGTACAGCACGCTGCGTTCGACGGCGTCTCGCCAGTAGTCGAAGGCGGCACGGCCGAAACCAAATGGGTCCAGAAAGCCGAGGGCTTCTTTGGAGGGTGTCGGCAAGAGTGAGTTCATGTTCGGCTCCAGGTTTCTCGATGCCGAACGCATCGACATCGGGAGGAGTAAAAATGCTGCAATGCAACAAGCATAGTACGCCCTGCATCACATCGGCGCAGCCGTTTTGTCGATTTTTTGTGACTGAAGCGCGAGCTCGCTCGGTCATTCTCTCACGGCATCGCCATCCATGCGTCCGGGACTGCCCTGCCACTCGGCTAGCGCGCGACGTTCGCGGCGGCTGGCCTCGGCGCCATCTCGCCCCCAGACCAATAGCCGCACCTCGTCCTCAGCGTTGGCCCGGTAGGGCCGGTCGAGCCTGACCCCCGGGCCACCGCCCAGCTGTCCCGCCACCGACGGAAGCAGGCGCCAGCGGGCCTGGCCCGGCCGTCCCGGACCATGACCCATGTGCCCAACCCGGGGGCGCCGGAGTCGCTCCCCCGCCACCAGACGAATCTGCTCCACTGCCAGGTCGAGACCGGTCAGAACCTCGGCCAGACCCTCGTAGCCCGTCAAGCCAGGGCGCATGCCAACGAAACCCAGCCGGTTGTCGGCCAGCGAGAAGCTCAGCGTTGCCAGGCCGACCAAGCCAAGCGAACGGGCACCCTGCACGGCAAGTTGTCCAAGATAGGCACGTTGCTCCGGCGTCAGACGCTCGCTCGGCGCCATGACGAATCTCTCGCCGAGCAGCTCGTGCTCGACCAGCGCCACCGCCTGGCCGCGACAGTCGGCCAATACCGGCAGGTGCACCCGCACCGCCTGCGCCGACGTCTCGCCCAAGGGCAACCTCGCTTCACGCATCAATTGGCGCATGGCCTCGTCATTGCACATGGCGGCGACGAGACCCTCCCGCGGGCCGATGAAGGCCAGACCGGCCCGCGCACAGGCACGGGCGAGACGCCACTGTTCCTCGGCTACCGCCTCACCCGGGTGCAATGCGTCGCAGCCCAGTTGCCGGGCTCGCTCCACCAGGGCATCGCCGACCGCGCCGCCGCTGTCGTGCCAGACCAGCTCGAGTTCGGTGCAGGCCTGGCCGGCGCGCAACGCAGCCAGCCCGCTGCCCGCCAGCATGACACCACGCCAGCCTTCCTGGCGCAGGGGCGGCGACTGCGGCTGCCTGCCAAGGCTCCCGGCATGACCCTGGCCGCCGGCAGTGATAGCATGAAAGGGCTTTTTCAACGGGCCTCCCCGACCCCTGTAGCGGATTGATCGATGATGACGCCTAGCCTGCTGAACCGCCTGACCTTTCGCCAGTTGCAGGTGTTCCAGGCCGTGCATCGCCAGCAGTCCTACTCCCGCGCTGCCGAACAGTTGGGCCTGACCCAGCCCGCGGTCAGCGCACAGATTCGTCAGCTCGAGCAGGCCTTGGGGCAGCCGCTATTCAAGTACACCGGCAAGACCCTGCACGTACTACCGGCAGCCGATGCCCTGGCAGCCTCGACCCAGGCCATCTTCAGCCAGGTCTCGCGCCTGCAGATGACCCTGTCGGACATGGACGGCACGATCTCCGGGGAGCTGAACCTGGCGGCCGTTTCGACGGCCCAGTACGTGGTACCACACCTGATCGCCCGCTTCCGGGCCCATTACCCCAACGTCCAGGTGCGACTGCAGGTATGCAACCGCAGCCAGGCACTGGAAAGGCTGGCCGCTCGCCGCGACGACCTGGTTATCATGGCGATGGTGCCCGAAGACGATGACAACCTGGTGTTCATGCCGTTCCTGGAAAATGAGCTGATACCCATCGTCTGGCCCGGCCACCCACTGCTCGAGGCTCACTCTCCCACTTTGGAAGACCTGGCGCGGCACTACCTGCTGATGCGTGAGTCGGGCTCCGGTGTGCGCACCGCCTTCGAGCAACTCGCCGCCGAGCAGGACGTTGCGCTCCAGCATACCATGGAGCTGGGCACCAACGAGGCGATCAAGCAGGGCGTCATGGCGCACCTTGGCGTCACGGTACTGCCGCGGCTGGCCGTGCGCCTGGAGATCGGTGCGGGATTGCTGGCCGAGCTGTCCCTGCCGGGCTTTCCCATGCGCCGCTCCTGGTGCACGGTCTACCCCAGGGATCGCTTCCCCACGCCGGTGACCGAGCTGTTCCTGCGCTTCGTACGCGAGCGGCTGGGCGAGATCCAGGCGCATTTCAAGGCGCCGCCCCAGCCGATGCCCGATCACGGCGTGGTTTGTCTGCCGATACCTCCCGGCTGAGGGTTTCCCTACCGAACCCCAGCTCCCGCCGCTGTGCCAGGCAGGCGCGGGTATGATAGATTACGGGCCTGCGACCATCGTATCAATTGCTGGCCATGCGGGCTGGTGCTGCCCCGGAACATGACGTTTCCCAGCACCACGGCATGGTTGTGGCAGCCGCCGAGTGGAGGGGCTCACACCCTATGAGCGACAACACCTCAAAGCGCGTGCCGAGCGGCGCGAAGTTCCGCACTGAGCATGGCTTTGCCGCCATCAAGGATGGCATCAAGCAGCGCAGCCAGGCCGAGGAACGCCCCGAGCCGGGGCGCAAACCGCCATGGCTGCGCGCCCAGATTCCCGGCGGCGGCCGCTTCGAGGCGGTAAAGCGCAACGTCAACGAGCATCGCCTGAGCACCGTGTGCGCCGAGTCCCACTGCCCCAACATGGGCGAGTGCTGGAGCAACGGTACCGCTACCATCATGCTGATGGGCTCGGTATGCACTCGCGCCTGCCGCTTCTGTGCCGTCGATACCGGCAACCCGCGTGGTTGGCTGGATAGCGAGGAACCGGCCAATACCGCCAAGTCGGTGGAGCTGATGGGGTTGCGCTACGTGGTCTTGACCTCGGTCGACCGCGACGACCTTGACGATGGTGGCGCCGCCCACTATGCCGAGTGCATCCGGGCGATCAAGACCAATACCCCGGCGGTGGTGGTCGAGGCCCTGACGCCCGATTTCGATGGCGACCCGGCCGCCATCGAGCGAGTGGTTGATTCCGGTCTCGAAGTATTCGCCCAGAACGTCGAAACGGTGGAGCGGCTGACTCATTACGTGCGTGACCCGCGCGCCGGTTACCGCAAGACCCTCGACGTGCTGGCCCATGCCAAGCGTTACCGCCCCGATGTACTGACCAAGACCAGCCTGATGCTGGGACTCGGGGAAAAGGACGAGGAGATCCTCGCCACCTTCGACGACCTGCGCGCCATCGGCGTGGATATCGTCACTCTCGGTCAATACCTGCGCCCCACCCGCAACCATCTGCCGGTGGAGCGCTGGGTCACACCGGATGAGTTCGAGCGCTATCGCCGGCTGGGCCTGGAGAAGGGCTTCATGGAGGTTGCCTCCGGCCCCTTGGTGCGCTCCAGTTATCGTGCCGACCGCGTGTTCGAGAAGAACAACCTGGGCCTGGCCGCGCCGGCCGAGGTGCCGGGCCAGGAAGCCGACCCCAACCGCATCCAGGCGGTCAACGTCGGCTGAACCCAGCCCGCCCCCATGTGACTCAAGAACGAAGGACTGCCAGTACGACGAAGGCGACCCATCGGGTCGCCTTCGTCGTCGTTGCCCTATCCCGCCGCAGTTAACGGCAGTTGATCAATCGGCGCTCGCCTCGGTAATGACTGGCCGCTTCGCCAGAGCTGCCTCTTCGACCGGCTTCAGGCCACGCCCAAGTTGTTGCGCCAGGCATTCGGCAAGCCGCATGCCGACGCGCTCGGTAGAGAGCGGCCGACTACTCAAATCGGCCAGGCGCGCCATGGCCATACCGGCGTAGCCGCAGGGGTTGATGCGCCGGAACGGTGCCAGGTCGACATCGACATTGAGCGCCACGCCGTGATAGCTCGCGCCACGCCGGATGCGCAGGCCCAGTGAGGCGATCTTGGCTTCGTCGACATAGACCCCGGGGGCGTCCGGGCGCGCATGCGCCTCGACCCCGTGCTCTGCCAGTACGGCAACGACGGCGTTCTCCAGCGCCGAGACCAGGTCACGAACGCCCAGCCGGGCCCGACGCACGTCGAGCAACGGATAGAGCACGACTTGCCCGGGTCCGTGATAGGTCACTTGGCCACCGCGATCCGTTTGCACCACCGGGATGTCGCCCGGCATCAGCAGATGCTCGGGCTTGCCAGCCTGTCCCTGGGTGAAAACCGGATCGTGCTCCACCAGCCAGAACTGATCCGGCGTCGACTCGTCTCGACTGTCGGTCAGTTCCCGCATGGCCTGCCATACCGGCAGGTAGGGGCGCCGCCCCAGACATAGGAGCGCGATGGGCACATCAGCCTCCTGACCGCTCAACTCACACCACCATGTGCACGCGCCCGGTGGCCTTGAGCTCGGCGAACAGCGCCTTGAGCTGGGCTTCCCCGGTGGCACGCAGCGTCAACCGCACCGACTGGTAGCGGCCATTTCGGCTCTCCACCACTTCGATGCCGGATGCATCGAAGCTGGCGTCATGGCGCAACACCACCTGACAGACGCAAGCCGTGAAATCCTCGGCAGCATCGCCCACCACCTTGATCGGATAATCGCAAGGGAAGGTGATGGTCGGCGCCGAGGCCCCCGCAGCCGCTGGCTGACGCAGATCGTGCAGTTCGTTATCTGACATGGCTCTCTACAAGGTCTCGAAGAAGATTCCGAGTATTTTACTCAACTATTTCCCGTCGACCAAGCGCGCATCGCACCTAGAACCAGCCGCTGAGCAGGTTACTGAAGAAGCGACGCACCTGATCGAACAGTCGCTTGAACAACCCGCCCTCCTCGATCGACTCGAGGGCAACCAGGGGCTGCTCGCCCACGATCTCGTCACCGAGACGCACCTCGAGCGTGCCCACCCGGTCGCCGAGGCTGACTGGCGCGGTCAGATCCTGACGAATATCCAGGCGCGCATTGAGCTCCTGGTTGCGCGCCCGCGGCAGCGTCATCGCAACGTCGTGGTCGACGCCGACACGCAGCTCGTCTTTCTCGCCGCCCCAGATACGCGGCGTGTTCAATACCGCTCCCTGCTCGTAGAGCTTGAGTGTCTCGTAGTAGCGGAATCCATAGCTGAGCAGCTTCTGGGTCTCCTGCGCACGCGCTTCTTCGGAGCTGGTCCCCATCACCACCGAGATCAGCCGCATGTCGTCACGCTTGGCCGATGCCACCAGGCCATAGCCGGCCTCGGTGGTCCAGCCCGTCTTGAGCCCATCCACGGTAGGGTCGCGCCACAACAGGCGGTTGCGGTTGGGCTGGCGAATATCGTTGTAGGTGAAGTATTTCTCGGAGTAGACCGCGTAGTGCTCCGGGTAGTCGTTGATGATGTGCTGCGTCAATATCGCCATGTCGCGTGACGAGGAGTATTGCTCGGGATGCGGCAGGCCGGTGGCGTTGGCATAGTTGGTATTGAGCATTCCCAGGCGCGTCGCATGCTGGTTCATCATGTCGGCGAAGGGCTCTTCCCCACCCGCCAGGTGCTCGGCCACGGCCACACTGGCATCGTTGCCCGAGGCGATGATGATGCCATGCAGCAGATCACGGATGGCGACGTCGGTATTGACCTCGATGAACATCTTGGAGCCGCCGGTACGCCAGGCGTTCTCGCTGATGCGTACCATGTCGTCCATGCCGATGTTGCCGCGATTCAGTTCACGCTCGACCAGGTAGGCAGTCATCAGCTTGGTCAGGCTCGCCGGTGGCAGGCGCTCGTCGGCGTTGTGTTCCACCAGTACCCTGCCGCTGTCGGCATCCATGAGAATCCAGGACTTGGCCGCGATCTGCGGTGGCGTCGGTATCATGGTCTGGGGTTGAGGCTGGGGTTGGGGGGCCGGCACCGCCTGAGCCAGAGCCTGGGAGACGACCACCAGCAGGCCGATAAGGGCCAAGGTCAGAAGCCGCGAACGGAAACGGGAATGCAGCACTTGCATGGGCATGGATCTCATCGCTACGTCGAGAAGGGTCTAAGGTAAGCGCGCCGATCAGTCGGCACCGTTGACGATAAAAGCTTGATCAAAACCGGCACGCCTCAGTTCGTCGCGGACGGGCTCGACCTGACCTGCATGGGCCAGGGGGCCGACCTGAACGCGGTACATGCCGGTGCCATCCGCGACACGCACGGGGTGAGAAAGCTCACGCTCGAGACGCGCCTTGAGCGCCCTTGCATTGTCTGCCGAACCCAGTGCTGCTATCTGCAGGAAGATCGGCACATCGCGCTCAGCCTGGTCGGTTCCACTGCGCGCGACATTGCCGGGAGTCGCGTTGGCGTTCGCCACCGAGTCATTCGCTGGCGTCACCGCAGCACGGGGCGTCGATGCAGCCGGCGCTTGGACAGCGGTCGCGGCTGTCCGGTTCGTTTCGCTGCCGCCATTTTCCGCCAGCCAGACCACGGGGTCGATCGCCTCGACCTTCACCCGACCGGTGCCGCGGTCAAGGATATCGAGTCTTGCCGCAGCGGCATAGGAGAGGTCGATTTCACGATCGCTGTGAAAGGGGCCGCGGTCATTGACCCGCACGATCACCGAGCGGCCGTTGTCCAGGCTGGTGACACGCGCATAAGTCGGCAGCGGCAATGAGCGGTGCGCCGCACTCATCTTGTACATGTCGTAGATTTCGCCATTGGATGTGGCATAACCGTGGAACTTCTCGCCATACCAGGATGCCGTACCCTGCCGTGCGTAGCCACGCGCATCCGGCAGCACACGATAGGTCTTGCCCCACACTTCGTAGACCGGTCGATTGCCCCCCCGCGAGGGCGACTCCACGCGCGGCACGGCATCGGGGATCTGGCTCACGTCGGGCGGGTCTTGCGGGTAGGCGTCGCCGCTCAAAGCGTAGCGCTCCCCCGACGCCGCGGCAGGCGCCGTTGCCTGGCCGTTTCGCTGTGCCGGGACGCTCGAACCGCTGCCGGCACAGCCTGCCACCAACGTCGTCACGACCAGAACCACCCACAGCATTTTCACTGCACTTCCTCCTGCTCAGCAGCCACCGAAGCGGACAACGGAAAGGGTTCGAGATCACGCAGATCCGCTATCGCCTCGGCCAGCTCGGTCACGGCCATGGCATA
Organism: Halomonas sp. LR3S48; assembly: GCF_025725665.1. Classification (NCBI taxonomy): domain Bacteria; kingdom Pseudomonadati; phylum Pseudomonadota; class Gammaproteobacteria; order Oceanospirillales; family Halomonadaceae; genus Halomonas; species Halomonas sp. LR3S48. The sequence goes on from NZ_CP107009.1 coordinate 2,914,099, forward strand.
CAGGTGGCTATGGTTGTAGCGAGTAATGACGTAGAAATTCTCGCGCCCCAGGCGATAGCGCCACGTCTTGTCGTCGACTTCCAATGCCAGCGGAATGACCAGCGACTCCTCATCGAACTCTGCCTGAGGCACGATTCCCGCCCGCTCCAGCTCGCCCACAGCGAGGTACGGCCGCTGGGTTCGATTGAATTCAATTGCCCCGGGGGGCGTGCCGGGCCCTTCGGCCTCGGCATAAATGGGTTCGTCGCGGCGCCAGCCATGCTTGGCGAAATAATTGCCTACGCTACCGATGGCATCGACCGGGTTGGTCCACAGGTCACGCTGGCCGTCGCCGTCGAAATCCACCGCATAGGCACGGTAGCTGCTGGGAATGAACTGGGGGTAGCCCATGGCACCGGCATAGGAGCCCTTGAGGCTGCCGGGCTCGACCTCCTGCTCATGGCTGATCTCGAGAAAGGCGGCCAGTTCACCGCGAAAGAAATTGCCGCGAACCGGGTGGTGGAAGGCCAGCGTGGCCAGCGAATCAATGACGCGGTGTCGTCCGGTGAAACGGCCGTAGCTGGTCTCGACACCGATGATGGCGGCGATGATCTCCGGTGGCACGCCGTACTCGGCCTGGGCACGTGAAAAGGCGTCGTCGTGGGCCTCGATGAAAGCGGCCCCACGGGCAATTCGCTCCGGCTGCAGAAATATCTCGCGGTACTCGTCCCAGCGCAACCGACGCTCCGCCGCCCCTTCCATGGCATCGAGCACACCCTGCTGGAAGACGGCGTCATGCAGTGCCGTCTCCAACCAATCCCGCTCGATGCCGCGCTCGGCGAGTTCCTCCAATAACTGCCTGGCCCCCTCGTGCTCGGCAGGGGCAAAGTCCGCGGCGTGCAGCGTCGGCACCAGCAACCCTAGGGCCGCGGCCACCGCACCGCCGGCCCCTTTCCACTTTCTCGATGGCTTCATGCTTGCGCCACTCCTTGACTGGGGCCACTTCGTCCGGGCCCGTGCCACGCTGCATCTGCCATTAGCGCGGCAGCAGGCGACGGTGCCCATGAATGGACATGAGAATACCGAATCCCGCCATCAAGGTCACGCTGGAGGTCCCACCATAGCTGACCAATGGCAGAGGTACCCCGACCACTGGCAGGATGCCGCTGACCATGCCCACGTTGACGAACACATAGATAAAGAAAGTGAGAATGATGCTGCCACCCAACAGACGCCCGAAGGTGTCGTGCGCTGCGGCGGCTAGCCACAGCCCACGGATCACGATCAGCAGGTAGAGCAGCAGCACGAGCAGCATGCCCACCAGACCGAACTCTTCACCGAGTACCGCCACGATGAAGTCGGTGTGCCGCTCGGGCAGGAACTCGAGCTGGGATTGGGTCCCCTGGAGCCACCCCTTGCCCCACAGGCCACCGCTGCCGATGGCAGTGGTCGATTGAATGATGTTCCAACCGGCCCCGAGGGGGTCGCTTTCCGGGTTGAGGAAAGTCAATACCCGCTGACGTTGGTAGTTGTGCAGGTTCATCCACAGCAGGGGAAGCGCCGAAGCGGCGACAACGGAGAGAAAGGCAATGAAGCGCCAGGAGAGCCCTGCCAGCAGCACCACGAAAACCCCGGCACACCCCACCAGCAGGGAAGTCCCCAGGTCCGGCTGCTTGGCGATCAGCACGATGGGCAAGCCGAGCAGCGCCGCGCACACCAGCAGATCCTTCCAGCGCGGCGGCAGTGCGCGCCGGCCCAGCCATGCCGCCAACATCAGAGGCATGGCCAGTTTCATCAGTTCGGAGGGCTGGAAGCGAATGACACCGGGAATCTCCAGCCAGCGCTGGGCGCCCATGCCAACGTCGCCGACGAGTTCCACCGCGACCAACATCAGCAGGCCAGCGCCATAAACCAGCGGCGCCCAGCGCAGCAGGGTCGCAGGAGGTAGCTGGGCCAGCCCTACCATCACCACGGTCGCCACCAGGAAACGCGTGCCCTGGGCCATGACGACTTCGAGTCGCTGCCCGCTGGCGCTGTAGAGCACTGCCGAACCCGCCACCAGCAGTATCAGCAGCAGCACCAGCAGCCAGGGGTCGAGATGCGTTCGCTCCCAAATGCTCTTGCGCCGTGAAATACCGCTTTCCGGCGCCCGTACCGGCCGCGCTCGAAGCCCTCTGGTCAATCCCATCAATGCCATCGCTCAGTTCCCCGCCACGCTGCCGGTGTCATTCTCCATCACCTCACGCACTTCCTCGACGTCGGGGGCCTCCTCTTCGAGCAGCCAGGCGTCGGTCATGGCTCGCGCCAGGTGTGCGGCATGGGTGCTCCCACCGCCGGCATTCTCCACGATCACGGCGACGGCGATCTGCGGATCCTCCAGCGGGGCAAAGGCCATGAACAGTGCATGGTCGCGCAGCCGCTCGGCAAGCTCTTCGGCGTTGTATCGCTGGTCCTGTCCCAGTGAGAAGACCTGCGCGGTGCCGGATTTGCCGCCCATGCGGTATTCGAGATCCACTCCGGTGCGCCTGGCCGTGCCCTCGTGACCGCTGAGAACCTTCTCCATGCCGGTGAAGATTCGGTCCCACCAGCCTTCGTTGCTGATGACGATATCCGCGGGAGTGTCGGGCAGTTCCGTGGGTACCGGGTCGTCGCCGACTAGCTTCGCCAGACGCGGCCTCACCCATTGGCCACGGTTGGCAAGCACCGCGGTGGCCGTTGCCAACTGTAACGGGGTGACCTGCCAGTAGCCTTGGCCAATACCGACAGAGAGCGTTTCGCCAGGGTACCAGGGCTGGTTGAAGCGAGCTCGCTTCCAATCCCGCGACGGCATCAGGGCGCCGCTTTCTCCGTACACGTCATGGCCGACGCGCTGGCCGAAACCGAAGGCGCTCATCTGCTCGTGCAGGCGATCGATGCCCAAGTCATGCGCCAATGAGTAGTAATAAGTGTTGTTGGAGACGGCAATGGCGCGCTCCATGTCGACCCTACCATGCCCCCAGCGCAGCCAGTTGCGGTAGCGACGGCTGTCGTTGGGCAACTGATAGAAACCGGGATCGTTGATGGTCTTCTCGGGGGTGATGACCCCCTCGGCCAGGCCGGCCAGCGCCAGGAACGGCTTGATCGTCGAGCCTGGCGGATATTGGCCGCGAATCGCACGATTGAACAGCGGCAGGTCGATGTCCTCCTGCAACGCTCGGTATGAGGCGAAATCGATGCCGGTGACGAATTGATTGCTGTCGAACCCGGGCGTCGAGACCATGGCCAGGATCTCGCCGGTTCGGGGGGCAATGGCGACAATGGAGCCGCGCCTGCCATCGAGCAGCTCGTAGGCCAGATTCTGCAGCTCCCTGTCGAGCGTCAGGGTCAGGTTCTGACCGGGCACCGGGTCGGTGCGGCCGAGCTCACGCAACACCCGTCCCCGCGCATTGGTCTCGACCTGGCGCAGCCCGGCCTCGCCGTGCAGCACGTCTTCGTAGAAGCGCTCCACCCCGGTCTTGCCGATGAAGTGAGTGCCGGCATAACGGCCGGGGTCGAGCGTCTTGACCTCTTCGGCATTGATGCGTCCCACATAGCCCAAGGCATGGGCCATGATATGGGCATCCGGGTAGTAGCGCAGCAGTTGGGCCTCGACCTCGACCCCCGGCAGGCGATGCCGGTTGACTGCCAGCCGGGCGATCTGCGCTTCGTCGAGATCACTCATCAGCAGCGCCGGCTGAAACGGCCGCTGGGGCTGTCGTGCGCGAATGCGAAAACCTTCGGCCTCTTCCGGCGTCAGCTCGAGCAGCTCCTCGAGCCGATCCAGGGTGGCATCGAGGTCGTCGACCCTCTCGCGCGTCAGGGTCAGGTTATAGGTGGGGCGATTCTCGGCCAGCAGAACGCCGTTGCGGTCGTAGATCAGCCCTCGTGTCGGCGGCAATGGCTCCACCCGCACACGATTCTTCTCGGAGCGGGTGGTATAGACCTCGTGCTGGACGACCTGCAGGTACACCAGCCGCCCGGCCAAGAGGCCGGTCAAGAGCAGGATCGTCAAAACGGCCAGGAACGCACGCACACGAAAGATACGCAGTTCCTGCTCGGGGTTCTTCAGGGTCTCACGGCGGTCGCGCATGCCGGAAATGGTCTCGACTCTTGGTTGTCGTAAAGCCGCCGTTCAGCGGTGGTAGGGATGTCCCACCATCAGGGTCCAGGCACGATAAAGCTGTTCGGCAAGGATCACCCTGACCAGCGGGTGCGGAAGGGTCAACGGCGACAGCGACCAGCGCCGATCGGCAGAGGCGGAGAGCTCCGGCGCCAGTCCATCCGGTCCGCCTACCAACAACACCACATCGCGTCCCTCGAGGCGCCAGCTCTCGGCCTCCTGCGCCAGGCGCTCGGTGCTCCAGGCCTTGCCGCCGACCTCGAGCGCGACCGTGAGCTCATCACCGCGCAACCGCTCGCGAATCCGCTTGGCCTCGAGTGCCATTGCCCTGGCCGTGTCGGCATTCTTGCCTCGCTGGCCGGGAGCGATCTCCTCGATCTCCAGCGCGAAGTCGCGCGGCAAGCGCTTGCGATACTCTTCGACGCCGTCGTTGACCCAGCCAGGCATGCGCGTACCGACCGCCAGCAGGCGGATCTTCATGCGCCACCATGTTCCTGCTGCTGCTCCGAATCGCTCGGCAAATCGGCCCACAGCCGTTCCAGGTCGTATAGTTGGCGGGTTTCAGGAAGCATGACGTGGACGACGAGATCGCCCAGGTCCACCAGGACCCAATCGGACCCGGCCTGCCCCTCCACCCCCAGCGGCTGGACACCCTTGGCCTTGGCCTGCTGCACCACGTGATTGGCCAGCGCGGCAACGTGGCGCGTGGAGGTGCCGCTGGCCACGATCATCAGGTCGGTCACGCTGGTCAGCCGGGACACGTCCAGCTGTGCAACGTCCTTGGCCTTGAGATCATCCAATGCCTCTACCACCAGAGTCTTGAGCGAATCGTTGTGCATAGCCCCTCATCAACGGGAAGTCTTGGTCGCGCCATTGTAGCCTCTTGGGCAGCCGCTGGCAGCGCTCAACGGCGTCGATAAAGCAAGTTGGCGAGAATTCTCTCCTCAACGGCTTCGGGCAGCAGGAAGCGGACGCTCCGATCCGACGCCAGGCGCTGGCGAATCTCGGTCGCCGATATCGCCATGCGCGTGGGCAGTGCAAGGCGCAACAGGCTGCCCGCTGGACGCTGCATCAAGGCACCGGGGGTAGAGACCTCGCGCCCCTCGATCAGTTCGGCCAGGGCAGCCGATAACGGGGCTTCGAAACCGGGACGATCGATCACTACCAGATGGGCCAATTCGAACAGGCGCTGCGGCGAGTGCCAGTCGGCCAGGCGCAGGAAGGCGTCATGACCCAGCGCCATGACGAGCCTTGCCTGGGCGCCATACTCCCTGCGCAGGCTGGCCAAGGTATCGGCGCTGTACGATGGCCCTTCGCGCTCCAGTTCCCGAGGGTCGGCGACGAGCCCTGGCGTATCGCCTATGCCCAGCCGCAGCAGCGCCAGGCGCTCCTCGGGCGTGACCTGGGGGGTTCCGCGCAGAGGCGGCACCTTGGCCGGCACCATGTGGACCCGGTCCAGCCCCAGCACCTCGAGCAACTCCACGGCACTGCGCAGGTGCCCCAGGTGCACGGGATCGAAGGTACCGCCCAGCATGGCCACTCGCGGCGGCTCCAGGGGGAGCGTGGCCCGCTGGGCCGACAGCGCACTGGTCTGGTGCGAGGTCACCGGCGAACCTGTCCGTCGCCCAGCACCACGTACTTGCGGGTAGTCAGACCCTCGAGCCCCACCGGCCCGCGGGCATGCAACTTGTCGGTGGATATGCCGATTTCAGCCCCCAGGCCATACTCGAAGCCATCGGCGAAACGGGTCGAGGCATTGACGATCACCGAACTGGAGTCGACCTCGGCCATGAAACGACGTGCCAGCCCGTAGTCCTCGGTGACGATGGCGTCGGTGTGGTGCGAGCCGCAGCGTTCGATGTGCTCGATGGCGGCATCGATACCGTCGACCACACGAACCGCCAGGATGGGTGCCAGATATTCGGCGTACCAGTCGTCCTCGGTCGCAGAGGCGATACCGGGGAGAATGGCTCGGGCGCGCTCGCAACCGCGCAGTTCGACGCCGTGCTCGGCATAAGCTTCGGCCAGTTGCGGCAACAGCTCCGCGGCGACGGGGGCATCGACGAGCAGCGTTTCCATGGTATTGCAGGTGCCGTAGCGCTGCGTCTTGGCGTTGACGGCTATCGCCAGCGCCTTCTCGAGGTCTGCCGTGGCATCGACATAGACGTGACACACCCCGTCCAGATGCTTGATCACCGGCACCCGCGCTTCACGCGAGATGCGCTCGATCAATGACTTGCCACCCCGGGGGATGATCACGTCGACGTATTCCGGCATGGCGATCAGTTGCCCTACCGCCGCACGGTCGGTGGTGGCCACCACCTGCACGGCGCTCTCCGGCAACCCGGCCACACGCAATCCCTCACGAATGCAGACGGCAATCGCGGCATTGGAATCCCGCGCCTCGGAGCCGCCGCGCAGAATGCTGGCATTGCCCGACTTCAGGCACAGGCTGGCGGCTTCCAGGGTCACGTTGGGCCGCGATTCGTAGATGATGCCGATCACACCGAGCGGAACACGCATCTGGCCCACCTGGATGCCGCTGGGGCGAAAGCGCAGCCCGTCGATCTCGCCGACAGGGTCGGGCAATGCCGCCACCTGCCGCAGGCCCTCCACCATGGCATCGAGCCGGGCATCGTCGAGCGCCAGACGATCCAGCAGAGCGGGCTCCAGGCCGTTGTCGCGCCCACGCGCGAGGTCAGCGGCGTTGGCGGCCAACACCTCACTGCGGCGATGCTGGAGCTGCTCGGCCATTGCCAACAGGGCACGATTCTTGTCGCCCGTTACGGCACGGCGCATGTGGGTGGCAGCGACACGCGCCGCCTGACCCAGGCGGGTCATGTAGGCGACGACATCAACCGCCGCGGCTTCGGTGCATTCGGTTTGAGAGGCGTGAGCGGACATGCTGAACGAAGTTCTCCTGGGCAGAGCGCCACAAGGCGCTGCGGGCGTTATACTGGCGCGACACCACGACGAACTCCATAGTAAGGCACCATGCAGAGCAAGTACAAAGTCGGGCTGATGCGCCTGAATCTATGGGCTGCAGCACTACTGCTGATCCTGCTGGCGTACCTGGCGGAACGGCTGTCCAGCGCCCTGTTGCTGGTCTTGGCCAGCGTCTGGCTGATGATAACGGCCAGCCTGCTCGAAATGAGCCATCGGCGGCCTGCCACCGTGCCCTGGCAACTGCTGCCCAGTCTGCTGCTGGCAGGTCTGCTCATTGCCGATCCGGAACGTCATGCATTGTGGCTGTGGGTCTGGCCCGCCCTGCTGATGCTGCCGCAGCCCGGGTGGGTACTGGCCCTCACCTGTGCCTTGGCAGTGCTGACCTGGTGGATGCTGGCGGATCTGCTGGGGATCGAGCAGACCCTGTTCTCCGGCTTGGTATTGCTGCCACTCATGCTGCTCGGCCTGGCCCGCAACCGACATTTGCTGCCGACGCGCTCCGCCGCGCGTCAGCGCATGCGCCTGGTGCCGGGGCTCCCCTTGTGGAGTGGCCAGCAGCTGGCTACCGACCTGCGCCGGGAGCGCGCACGCTGCCGGCGCGAAGGGGTTCATGCCGAACTGATGCTGCTGCGCACTTCGCGACGCCAGCTCTGGCCGCAGGCCCAGGACTTGTGCCGCCTGACCTACGAGTTCGAGAACTGCTACCGCCTCGATCACCGCACCCTGGCCACGCTGTTGCTGAGCCGGGACGACAAACAAGCCAGCGAGCGGCGTCATACGTTGCTCAAGGGGCTGAGGCCCAACGCCAAGGTCCGCTTCGCTTCGTTGAGCGCCCTGGGTACGCTCGAGGAGGCGGTACAGCGCTTCGAACGTCAGCGTGAGGATCTCCAGGTCGAGTCGGAGAGCGCCCATGGCTGACGATACCCGCATTCATACCACTCGCATCGTCGTTGCCTATGCCCTTGCCGCTCTCTTGCTGGGCGGATACTCGATCTGGCGCTATCTGATGGGCGACTACCATCGCATCCTGCTGCCGGCATCGCTCGCCCTGGTCATGTTGGTCGCCTGCCTGATGGGCATCGCGAGCGCCAGCCAGGCCCGCCTATCGGCCTACCTGGCGCTGATCGTCGGCTACCTGATGCTGGCCCTGGAGCTGCCATGGCTGGACGAAGCAGGCATCATGTGGATCGGCTTCCCCCCCCTGCTCACGGTGCTGCTGCTGCCCTTTGCCTCCGCCATGCTGCTCAATCTGCTGCTGGCCCCGATTTGGCTCTTGCTTAGCGATACCCAGTTGGATGCCCATTTGGCGCTGAGCTATGTCGCCATGGCGCTGGTGGCCGCGCTGGTGCCCTGGGAGCAGCGCCGTCAACAGACGCTGCTGGACGCCACCAATCCTCGCGATCCTCACTGCAACGCCCTGGCGCGCGAAGCCATGCATGAGTTGCTGGCGAGTGAATACAAGCGCACCCAGTTCCTCGGCCAACCCTTTGCCGTACTGTCGCTTCACCTGCCTCAACTGGAGATGGCCAGCGAACAGTTCGGCAACCGGGCGCGCCAGGCCCTGCTCGATGCACTTTGCCTGACCGTCAGTCGCTTCTCACGGCGCCACGACTTTCTTGGTCGACAGAGCGCTTCCACCTTCTGGCTGGTACTGCCGGACACCAGCCAGAGCGGTGCCCAGATGGTGCAGCAACGTATCGGGCAGGCGCTGGAAACCACGGTGCTGGTGGACACTGGCCCCCTCCAGGTAAAGATTGCCCACTGCCAACGCCTTCCCGGGGAAAGCTGGCCACGCTTCGAACAGCGCCTGCTGACCATGACGCGACATCTCAGTAACACCTGAAAGGACTCACAAAGAGCTGGTAACCAAGGAGTCGATGCTTGAGCCTGACCCAAACCCTGCTGCAACTCGCCCCCTCCCCCGAACTGTTGCTGCTCATCGTGGGCGCCATCGCGTTGCTCGAGTCACTGGCTCTGGTCGGCCTGCTGCTGCCCGGAGTGATCCTGATCACGGCAGCGGCATCGCTGGCCGGCCATCAGGACATGGCCGTGACGTCCCTGTTACTGGCAGCCTTCGGCGGCGCCGTACTCGGCGACGGGCTCAGTTTCACCTTGGGTTATACCCAGCGCGAGCGAGTCACTCGGCTATGGCCGCTGTCGCGTCATCCAGAGTGGCTGGCTCGCGGCGCACGCTTCTTCCAACGCTACGGTAGCCTGTCGGTGTTCTTCGGACGCTTCGTCGGCCCGGTTCGCCCCGTCATCCCACTGATTGCCGGCATGCTGCATATGTCGCCGCGCGCCTTCCTGTGGGCCAACCTGGCCTCGGCTGCCCTGTGGGCGCCAGCCTATGTGCTACCGGGATATCTGCTCGGACAGACTTGGCAGCAACTGCTGACGATTCCAGCGGGACTGGAAGCGCTCCTGGTCACGCTGGCCGCGATCGTCGTGGCTCTGGCAGTGGCCTTCTCCTGGCTGCGCCACCAGGTGAGTCGCTCCGGCCGCGCCTACCGAATGCTGGCGCAAGGCGCAAGGCGCCACCCCCTTCTGCGACGGACTTGGCTGAAGCGAAGCGGGCACGGTGAGTTCCCGCTGGCAAGCTGGCTGCTGCTGATCTTCTCTCTAGGCGGGCTTTCCGGGCTCACCATTGCGGTCATCCGCCAGCGCGGCCCCTTTCCCATCGACCTCCAGGTGAACGCCTTCTTCGATGTCCTGGTAGTGCCGATGCTGCCCGAAGCGGGCCAGCTTCTGGCACGTGTCGGAGACATCATCGGCATCCTGGCCCTGGTGCTGCCCTGGGGTATCTGGCTGCTGGCCCGCCGACACCTGGCCGCCCTGGCCCATGTCGCCGCCGGGCTCGGCGGCATCGCAGTGCTCAACATCCTGGGCAAGGCGTTGATCGGCCGGCCCCGCCCGGACACACCGGATTATCTGGCCGGCTCGTTGGCCTATCCCAGCGCCCACGCCTCGTCCGCCGTGGTGCTGTACGGCCTGGCCGCCGCCTTCGTGGCCCAGGAATTGCCACCGCAGCGGCGCTTCTGGGCGTACTGGCTGGCCATCGCACTGACCCTGCCCATGGCAATGTCGCGCCTGATCATCGGCGTACACTGGCTCACCGACCTGATTGGCGGAGGCCTGCTCGGGCTGGTGGTCTGCGCCCTGGTACGCCTGGCCTGGCAGCACCGGCCCCATGCCCCGCTCTCGCCCTGTCCATGGCCTTGGTTGACGGTCGCTTCGCTGGCGCTGCTCAGCGCACGAGTGGCATTGCTGCCCGCCATCTGATAGAGCGTGAGGTACTTCAACCAAAGGCCAGCCAGCAACCAACGCCGATCATCAACGTACCGGCAACGCGGTTGAGCAGCCTCACATTGCCGCTCTCACCCAGCACTCGCCGCAAACCGCGCCCACCGGCGGCATACAGCAGCAGGCTCAGGAATTCGATGGTCAGGATCACGGCGATCAGCACGGCCAACTGTCCACCCAACGGGCGCGACGCATCGAGGAAGGGTGGCAACAGTGCGACGAAAAAGGCCCAGCCCTTGGGGTTGGCCACCGCCGTGACGAAGCCCTGCAGCGCCAGTTGGCCACGCGAAGCCGGCACCAGCTCGATGCTGTCGAGCGGAATGGCCATGCGCCCCCGGGAACGCCACATCATCACCCCCAGGTAGCCGAGGTAGGCACCACCGACCCACTTGAACAAAGCGAAAAGTTCGGGCTGGCGCAACATCAATGCTGCCACCCCGGCTCCGGCAGCGGCGGCCACCAGGCCGACGCCGACGAGCTCCCCCGCCATCATCCATAGCGTGCGCCTGACCCCCTGGGTCATGCCCAGCACCATCGACAGCGTCATGCACATGCCCGGTGTCAAAGAGACGAACAAAAAGGTCGGCACGAACACCGACAGCAGCGATAGCTTGATCATGAGAAGGATCTCGAGTCTCGCCCTGGCACTTCAGCCTGCCAGGATTCGATGACATTCAGGTGGCCTCAGGCGGGTACGACGCTCACTCTCCCCAGCGCGGCAACAGGCGATGCTCGATACCAAGCTGGTTGAGGATCCGAGCCACGATGAAGTCGATGAGGTCGTCCACGCTCGCGGGCCGATGGTAGAAGCCGGGTGCTGCCGGCAGGATGACCGCCCCCATCCGGGTCAGCGACAGCATGTGCTCGAGATGGATCGCCGACAGCGGCGTCTCGCGCGGCACCAGGATCAGCTGGCGGCGCTCCTTGAGCGCCACGTCGGCGGCACGCTCGATCAGGTTGTTGCTGGCGCCGGTGGCCACCGCCGACAGCGTGCCGGTGGAGCAGGGGCAGATCACCATGGCGGAAGGCGCACCGGAGCCCGAGGCCACCGGCGCCATCCACTCCTCACGCCCGAAGCAGCGGATCTGCCCCGCCGCCGCCCCGTAGCGTTCGGTGAGCGTTTGGGCCAGCCGCTCGGGCCGCGCCGGCAAGGCAGCGTCGGTCTCGGTCTCGATGACAAGATGGGCGGCCTTGGAAACCATCACCCACACTTCGTGCTCCGCCGCTATCAGCGCCTCGATCAGGCGCAGGCCGTACTGGGCTCCGGAGGCGCCGGTGATCGCCACCGTGACCGGGGGATGCAAAGTGCTCTCAGCCATGGGCCACCTCGAGCGCCGCCAGCAGTTTCTCGTGGATGCCGCCGAAGCCGCCGTTGGACATCACCACGATGCGATCAAGCGGGCGCGCTTCGGCCACCAGCGCCGCGACGAGCGTGTCGATGTCTTCCTCGAGTCGTGCCGGCACGGGACTGGCAGCCAGCACCGGACCAAGCGACCAGTCGAGGCCCGGCGGCTGGTACCAGAAGGCCATGTCGGCCGCAATGACGCTGGCCGCCAGACGTTCGCGCAGGGTACCCAGGCGCATGGTGTTGGAGCGCGGCTCGATCACTGCCAGCAGCCGCCCGCGCGGCGTGGCGGCGCGCAGCCCCTCGAGGGTGGCAGCAAAGGCCGTGGGGTGATGGGCGAAATCATCGATGACCTGGATGCCGGCCACCTCGCCGCGCACCTCCTGACGGCGGCGCGGCGTCTCGAAGCGCGACAGAGCGGCACAGCCTCGCGCCAGGTCGACACCGCAGACATGCGCCGCTGCCAAGGCCGCCAAGGCATTGCGCGCATTGTGGGCGCCGGTCAGTGCCCAGTCGACCACGGCATCCTCGTTCACTTCGCCCTCTTGGTGCACCACCCGAAAGCGCGAGGCGTCGTCACGCTCCAGCGCCAGCCGCCAAGGGCTCGCCGCGGCGCTACCAAAGCGCTCCACCGGCGTCCAGCAGCCCATCTCCAGCACGCGCTCCAGCGCCGGCTCGCCGTCTGCGACCAGCAGCCGGCCACGCCCAGGCACGGTACGTACGAGATGATGGAACTGACGCTCGATGGCCGCCAGGTCGGCAAAGATGTCGGCGTGATCGAACTCGAGATTGCCCAGGATAGCGATCTCGGGCCGGTAGTGGACGAACTTGGAGCGCTTGTCGAAGAAGGCGGTGTCGTACTCGTCGGCTTCGACCACGAAGGGCCCGTCGGCAGCGCCGAGACGGGCCGACACACCGAAGTTGCGCGGCACGCCGCCGATCAGGAAGCCGGGTTCGAGACCGGCCGACTCCAGCAGCCAGGCGACCAGGCTGGCGGTGGTGGTCTTGCCATGGGTACCGGCCACGGCGATGACTCGGCGTCCGGGCAGCACGTGCTCGGCCAGCCATTGCGGGCCTGAGGTATAGGGAATGCCGAGGTCGAGCAGTGCTTCGATCTCCGGGTTGCCGCGCGTCATGGCGTTACCGACCACCACCAGGTCGGGGCGCGGCGACAGGTTGGCGGCGGCGTAGGCCTCATACAGGCCGATGCCGGCCTCTTCGAGCTGGGTACTCATCGGCGGGTAGACGCCGCTGTCCGAGCCGGTGACGGCATGTCCCAGATCGCGCGCCAGCAGGGCCAGGCTACCCATGAAGGTACCGCAGATACCGAGAATATGAAGGTGCATGGAGTTCCGACCCTTATTACCAGGTAGAGCTGGCAGGCCATGCCCGCCGGAAAGGAATCGGCAGACTAGCACGGCCTGGCGGCGCCCCTCCAGCGGCGTGCAGGTTCGCCGCCTTTCGTCTAAAATGTTTCGCCTTGTCGTGAAACACGAAACGGACACTTCCCTGTACGAGACCAGGAGCACGCAAGCCCCATGGCCCAGCATAACGCCTTCTATGCCCAGTCTGGCGGTGTCACCGCCGTGATCAACGCCAGCGCCTGCGGTGTGATCGAAGCCTGCCGCCGACACCCTGACCGCATCGGCAAGGTCTACGCCGGCCATAACGGCATCATCGGCGCCCTGACCGAGAACCTGATCGACGTCTCTCAGGAGTCCGACGAGAGTATCGCCGCCCTGCGCCATACGCCCGGCGGCGCCTTCGGCTCCTGCCGCTACAAGCTCAAGGACATCGAGAGCCATCGTGCCCAGTACGAGCGCTTGATCGAGGTGTTCAAGGCCCACGACATCCGCTACTTCTTCTACAACGGTGGTGGCGACAGCGCCGACACCTGCCTCAAGGTCTCGCAGCTCTCCGAGAAGATGGGCTACCCGCTGACCGCCATTCATGTGCCCAAGACCGTGGACAATGACCTGCCGATCACCGACAACTCGCCGGGCTTCGGCAGCGTGGCCAAGTACATCGCCACTTCGACGCTGGAGGCGTCGCTGGACATCGCCTCCATGTGTGCCACCTCGACCAAGGTCTTCGTGCTCGAGGTCATGGGTCGCCACGCCGGCTGGATCGCCGCTGCCGGAGCACTGGCCGGTGAAGGCGAAGGCCAGCCTCCTCACCTGGTGATCTTTCCCGAGGTGCCGTTCGAGCGCGGCAAGGTCATGGCCCGCGTCGAGGAGTGCGTGAAGAAGTACGGCTACTGCGTGATCGTGGTTTCCGAGGGTGCTCGCTACGAGGATGGCACCTTCCTCGCCGATTCGGGCAACACCGACGCCTTCGGCCATCGCCAGCTGGGCGGCGTGGCCCCGACGCTGGCTGGTATGGTCAAGCAGGACCTCGGCTACAAATACCACTGGGCAGTGGCCGATTACCTGCAGCGGGCGGCCCGCCACCTGGCCTCACGCACCGACGTGGAGCAGGCCTATGCCGTGGGACAAGAGGCGGTGGAGCTGGCCGTTGCCGGCAAGAACGCCATGATGCCGGCCATCAAGCGTGTCAGCGACGAGCCCTATGAATGGCGTATCGAGCCCGCCCCCCTGGCCGAGGTGGCCAACCGCGAGAAGTTCATGCCGCGCGAATACATTCGCGAGGACGGCTTCGGTATCACTGACGCTTGTCGCCGTTACCTGTCACCGCTGATCCAGGGCGAAGACTACCCGCCATTCGAGAACGGGCTGCCCAAGGTGGCCAACCTCAAGCTGGCCAAGGTCGAACGCAAGCTGCCCGACTTCAAGCTCTAAAGCACAGTCCGGCTGCTGCGAAGCCCCCGCCCCGGCGAGGGCTTCGTCGTTTTGGCTACCACTCAGCGCAACCCTTGGTTATCGCAGCAACCAGGAGAGCACCAGCAACAGTAGCAGGATGCCGGCCACGCCCTGCCAGAAGTTGGCCGGCTCGCGCAGGAAGCGGCGCGGGTCGCGACGCTTCGGCTCGGCTCGGCCATCCTGCTGCCGAAGCGCATAGAGCAGCTCGGACATGCGCCGAAAGCGCAACGAACGCTGAGGGTCAAGTGCCCGTCGCAGGGTATCGTCGAGCTGGGGAGTGATCTCGGGATTGAATAGCCTGGCGCTGCGGTAACTCAGCTGTTCGAGGTCGGTATGACTGCGCAGTCGATCCGGGTTCAGCTCGTAGGGCAACTCACCGGTCAGCAGCCAGTAGATCGTCGAGGCCAGCGAATATTGATCGCTGCGCCGACCGACACCGTCATCCAGTGCATATTCCGGCGCACTGTGTTCGGACAGCCCGGTCTGCCGAGCCAGTTCTCGTGAGCCCCGATGGCCGTCCAGGTCGCGCATGTGGCAGGCGCTGAAGTCGGTCAGCACCACTTGGCCGTGGGTGTCAATCAGGACGTTGTCGGGATGGATGCGCTGGTGCAACACCTCACGGTGATGCAGGGCCTGGACGGCCTTGCCCAGTTGCACCGCAATATCGAGACGCTGGGCCAGGCTGGCCTGGGGATGCCGAAGGGCCCACTCGGTCAACGTTACGCCTTCCACGTAGACCATCAGGTAATAGAGGTAGCGTCGCGGGCGGGAGGACTCCATGACCCGCGCCACGAATGGTGACTTGACCCGCTCCACCACCCACTGCTGGAGCAGAAAGTGTTCCAGGTAGGCATTGCGGTTGGAAAGCTCGGGGCTCGGTGCCTTCATCACCATTTCACGCTCGGTGCGGCTATCGCGAACCCGGTAGACTCGTGACTGGGCGGTACGCGAGAGCACTTCCTGCACCTCCAGGCCGTCGATACGCTCGCCCGGGGAGAGTTCGGGCGGAATCGGCAGGTCACCATAGATTCGGCCTGGGTGGTCCTGCTCCTCTTCGGGCAACTGGTCGATACGGACCAACTGGAAACAGAACTGGTCGGAACCGTAGCCGCGCTCCTGGGCCCGCTCGCGCGCCGCCGCTGACAGCCGCTCGCAGGCCGCATCGAGATCGCTGGCATCCTCGCGTATCAAGCGCACGTAATCGGACGGCATCAGGGTGCCGCGCACCGCCTGGGTGGTAAAGAGGAAGAGATCGCCCTGCTTTAGCGGCATCTGCATGTAATCGATGTCGATGCTGCCATCCAGCCCCAGGGCCCGAGACGGGTAGCGATAGCCGCCCAGATCGGTCACGTGATCGCGGGTGAGCTGCTCGAACTCGGCACCGCGAAGGCGAAAGACAAGGGTATCGCCCATATGAAACAGGTGGGCCTCACGCCCGCGGTAGACCATGGCGGAAAGGGAGGCGACGTAGCTGCCGCCCTCGACGAAAGTGCTCTGGCTGTAGCACCAACCGTTGAGCGCCCGCAGCACGCGGGTAGCCGACGTTTTCACGTCCCAATGATCCGGCGTGGAAAAGTAGTCGGCGAGGAAACCCCTCACACTCAGATCACCGGCCTGCTTGGCGATGGCATTGCGCGAACTGGTATCGCTGATCACCGCGCAGGCGCCCTTGGCGGCAGACTGGGCAGCCTGACTGGGGATGCGCACCGACATGGAACTGCGGTGATGGCGCCGATCCGGCGCCACGAACGCCTGCCCGACACTCAACGACAGTCGATTGGATGGCAAGACACGCTCCTTCAAGATATCGCCACTGATCACCGCTCGCTCCGTATGGCTGGCCGAACCGCCTGACGTCGGCCATCATACACGGTTGCAGCGACCTCAACCTGTCAACCAAAGCCCAACCGACCAACGGCCACCCTCACCTATGTCGCATTGGTAATCCCCTGGCCCGGTCCGTATAATTCTGGCCATTTTGCGGTGTCTCACTTTTCGCCCAACGAAGGAAGCGACGATGAACTTCGACCACATCCCTGCCGGCAAGGAACTTCCCAACGACGTCTACGTCGCCATCGAGATCCCTGCCAACCACGCTCCGATCAAGTACGAGATCGACAAGGAGATGGGTGCTCTTCTGGTTGACCGCTTCATGGCTACGCCGATGTTCTACCCGGCCAACTACGGTTTCATTCCCCACACCCTGGCCGACGACGGCGACCCGCTCGACGCCCTGGTGGTCACGCCATATCCGGTCCAGGCCGGCAGCATCATTCGCGCTCGCCCGGTCGGCATCCTCAACATGACCGACGAGGCCGGCGAGGACGCCAAGCTGGTTTGCGTACCTCACGCCAAGCTGACCACCCTCTATGACGACGTCCAGGAGGTCACCGACCTGCCCGAACTGCTGCGTCAGCAGATCGCTCACTTCTTCGAGAATTACAAGGATCTCGAAAAGGGCAAGTGGGTGAAGGTGGAATCATGGGAAGGCGCCGATGCCGCGCACAAGGCCATCGAGAAGGCCATTGCCGCCTACGAAAAGGCCTGAACGAGCTTCTCCCTCCCTGCACGGGCCGCCCACCGGGCGGCCCGTTTCCTTTCGTGCGACACCGGGGCGCACCTGTAAGGTTCTAACGCCACCGTCGACTGAGTTATTCTAGCGTCATGCGTACCTGGACCCTGCGGTAACGCCGCGTTTCGCTCGCGAGACATTTCCGATGAGTACCGCGCCCCTTCATGAGCGTTGACTATCGACCGCTTACGTTTGCCAGAGGGAAACCCTGCGTGACTAGCCGTCATCTCGCCATACGCCTTGTCTGCTGCCTGCTGCTGTGGCTGCCGCTGAGCGCTCAAGCCCAATGGTTCTCTTCATCTTCCGGCAACCAGAGCGACTTCCTGCCAGTACAGGAGGCCTTCCAGCCCAGCGCCTGGCACGATGGCGAGACGCTGTACATCGGCTTCGAAAACGCCGAGGGCTACTATCTCTATCGCCACCGGCTCGGCGTCGAGAGTCGCGACGATGCGTTCGAGGTCGGCGAGCCGACCATTCCGGAGGGTGAATTCAAGAGTGACGAGTTCCTCGGCGACGTCTACGTCTTCTACGATCGCGTGGTCTTCGAGGCGCCTCTGCAGGGCGATGCCAATGGTCCGCTGGATATTGCGGTCAATTTCCAGGGCTGTGCCGATGCCGGGCTCTGCTACCCCCCCGAGCGGGTCGAACTGCAGGCTCCCGCCAGCGCCATGCCGGCCGCCTTCACAGGCTGGCGTGACGGCGGCGAATCGAATGGCAATGCGACGGATGCTTCCGCTTCATCTGCCGCGCCCCCCCCCGCCATCCGGAGTCAGGATGGCCGCTTCAGCAGTCTGATCGGCGAGGCCAGCCTGCCGTTGGCCCTGGGCCTGTTCTTCCTCGCCGGGCTGGGTCTGACCTTCACGCCTTGCGTGCTGCCGATGGTGCCGATCCTCTCGTCGATCATCGTCGGTCAGAAGCCGACCCGACTGCGCGCCTTTGCCCTCTCCGCCAGCTACGTCGGCGGCATGTCGCTCACCTACGCCCTGGTCGGCGTACTGATGGGTCTATTCGGCGCCGGCCTCAACCTTCAGGCGCACCTGCAGTCCGCCCCCGTACTGATCGTCTTCGCCCTGCTCTTCGTGCTCTTTGCACTGGCCATGTTCGGCACTTTCGACTTGCGCTTGTCACCACGCCTGGCGGGACACGTCGACGCCTGGCAGGCCCGTGCCCAGCGTAGCGGCCCCGTAGGCCTGGCCGCCGCCGGCGCCCTCTCCGTACTGGTGGTCTCGCCCTGCGTGTCGGCTCCACTGGCCGGCGCTCTGGTGTTCATCTCCTCTACCGGCGATGCGCTGATGGGCGGCGCCGCGCTGCTGGCCCTGGGCTTGGGCATGGGCGTGCCGCTGCTGCTGGTCGGCACCTTCGGCGCCACCGCGCTGCCCCGCAGCGGGGCCTGGATGAACGGCGTCAAGATAGCCTTCGGCATCCTCCTGCTCGGCGTGGCCATCTGGCTGGTCGAACGCCTGCTCCCCGCCGCGGCCAGCCTGCTGCTGTGGGCGGCACTGGCGATTGGCAGCGCCCTGGCGCTAGGCGCCCTTTCGTTCAACCTGGCCCAAGGGTGGCCTCGGGTTCGCCAGGCTGTCGGTCTGATGCTCCTGGCCTGGGGCATCGCCCTCGTGTTCGGTGCCGCCATGGGCGGTAGCGACCCGCTGCGCCCCTTGGCATCGCTTACCACAGGCTCAAGCAACGTCGAGAGCGCCGAGATCGCGACGGTGGAGGGTCTCGATGCACTGCGGGACACGCTGCGAGAACGTGCAGATCAAGGCCAGCCTGCCTTCGTGCACTTCACCGCGGACTGGTGTATCTCGTGCAAGCAGATGGAGCGCCAAGTGTATCCCGCCCCTGAGGTCGCCGAATCGCTATCTCGGTTCACCCGTATCAACGTCGACGTGACGCGCAGCGACGCCGCTACCCGTGAACTGCTCGATCACTTCGGCCTGTTCGGTCCGCCGAGCCTGCTATTCTTCAGCGGGGAAGAAGAGATCCGCGAAGCCCGCATCCAAGGTGAGGTCAGGGCCGGCGAGTTCGCCAGCCACCTGCAGGAACTGCTCGCCTGGCTCGAGCAGCAGCGCAGCTGATTTTCTGCCGTCTTCTTGCGAGCGGCAACCAGAGCGAACAGTGTTCCCCACCGGCTGGACATCCCCTGCAATTTTAGGCACACTCCGCCAACAACGCTCATCAAGGCCGATAGCGACGGCAATGTTCGTCATCTTGCCGCGATCTATCGAAAGTTGGCTCGGGTTGACTGCGCCCTTGCCCATCGCCATCTATCCACCGGTCGAGACTCAATATGGATATCCGTAAGGTCAAGAAACTGATCGAGCTGCTGGAAGAATCCAACATCAGCGAAATCGAGATTCAGGAAGGCGAAGAATCGGTGCGTATCAGCCGCCACCCCAATGGCGTCAGCTGGCCCCAGCCCCCCATGCCGCAGTACGCCCCGCAGGCAGCGCCCAGTCAGGCAGCACCGGCTCCTGCCGCCGGCCCCGCCGAGGAAGCCCCCGGGACCACCTACCAGGGCCACGCCCTGACCTCGCCGATGGTCGGCACTTTCTACCGCAGCCCGGCCCCGGGCTCCAAGGCGTTCGTGGAAGTGGGACAGAGCGTCAAGAAGGGCGAGACCGTGTGTATCGTCGAAGCCATGAAGATGATGAACCAGATCGAAGCCGATCGTGACGGCGTGATCGAGGCGATCCTGGTCGAGGACGGCGAGCCGGTCGAGTTCGACCAGCCGCTGCTCATCATTTCCTGAACTTTCACCGACACTGGCGGACTCCCTATGCTGGACAAGGTTCTCATCGCCAACCGCGGCGAGATCGCCCTGCGAATCCTGCGCGCCTGCAAAGAGCTGGGTATCAAGACGGTCGCGGTGCACTCCAAGGCCGACCGTGAACTGATGCACGTGCGCCTGGCCGACGAGGCCGTATGCATCGGCCCCGCTTCTTCGGCCCAGTCCTACCTCAACATTCCGGCCCTGATCAGTGCCGCGGAAGTCACCGATTCCAGCGCCATACACCCCGGCTACGGCTTTCTTTCCGAGAACGCCAATTTCGCCGAGCAGGTGGAGCGCTCCGGGTTCGTGTTCATTGGACCGCGCGCCGAGACCATTCGCCTGATGGGCGACAAGGTCAGTGCCATCGAAGCCATGAAGAAGGCCGGCGTGCCCACCGTTCCCGGCTCGGATGGCCCGTTGGGAGACGATGAAGGCGACAACATCGCCACCGCACGGCGCATCGGTTACCCGGTGATCATCAAGGCCGCCGCCGGCGGTGGCGGCCGCGGCATGCGCGTGGTGCATACCGAGGGCCACTTGCTGTCGGCAATCAACGTGACCCGCACCGAGGCACACTCGGCCTTCGGCGACGGCACGGTGTACATGGAGAAGTTCCTCGAGCGGCCGCGACACGTCGAAGTCCAGGTGCTGGCAGACGGCCAGGGCAATGCCATCCACCTCTATGACCGAGACTGTTCGCTGCAGCGGCGCCACCAGAAGGTACTCGAGGAGGCTCCCGCCCCCGGCATCGACCCCGATGCCCGGTCCAAGGTGCTCGAGGCGTGTCGCGAGGCGTGTATCGAGATCGACTATCGCGGTGCCGGCACCTTCGAATTCCTCTACGAGGACGGCCAGTTCTTCTTCATTGAGATGAACACTCGTGTGCAGGTCGAGCACCCCGTCACCGAAATGGTGACCGGCGTGGACATCGTACGCGAGCAGCTACGCATCGCTTCGGGCCTGCCGCTTTCGATCCGCCAGGAGGACGTCAAAGTCAACGGCCATGCCTTCGAATGCCGTATCAACGCCGAGGATCCGCGTACCTTCATGCCTTCGCCGGGCAAGGTCACTCTCTACCATCCGCCGGGTGGGCTTGGGGTGCGCATGGATTCACACCTCTATACCGGCTATACGGTACCGCCCCACTACGACTCGCTGATCGGCAAACTGATCACCTGGGGCGATAGCCGCGAGATCGCGCTGACGCGGATGCGCAACGGTCTCGACGAACTGCTGGTGGAAGGCATCAAGACCAATACCGACCTGCACAAGGACCTGGTCCGCGACGGTCATTTCCAGCAGGGTGGCGTCAACATTCACTATCTGGAGAAGAAGCTCGGCTCCTAGAACGTTCCGGATCCGAGCATCGCTCCCTGCGGGGTGGCCACGGCCACCCCGCCTGCGTCATGCACAGGAGATTGCCATGCCCTGGCTGCAACTCAAGGCCCGTATCGCCCCGGAGCAGGCCGAACTGCTCGAGGAATTGCTGCTGGCCGAAGGCGCCACCGCCATCACTCTGCAGGACGCCCACGACGACCCGGTATTCGAGCCCGAGCGCGGCACTACGCCACTGTGGAACGAGACGGTGCTGACCGGCCTGTATGACGACCTCGAGGGGCTCGAGGCGATGCTCGAACGCCTGGCCGCGGCCTGGGCCGAGACTCTGCCCGACGAACCCTGCCCGATCATCGAACACGAGCTGCTCGCCGATCGCGACTGGGAACGTGAGTGGATGGAAGATTTCCAGCCGCTGCGTATGGGCCAGCGGCTGTGGATCGTGCCCAGTTGGCACCAGCCGCCCGACCCGGATGCCGTCAACCTTCACCTGGATCCTGGCCTGGCCTTCGGTACCGGCACCCACCCCACCACGGCGCTGTGCCTGGAATGGCTGGATGCGCTGGCCTTGTCAGGCGATCTCGACGGTGTCGAGCTGCTCGATGTGGGCTGCGGCTCCGGTATCCTCGCCATCGCTGCACTCAAACTGGGAGCGGCGCTGGCCACCGGCACCGACATCGACCCCCAGGCACTCCAGGCCAGCCGCGACAACGCCGAGCGCAACGACATCGCGGAGCACGAACTCGCGCTGCGCTATCCCGAACAACTGGATGACGCACGCCGCTTCCCCGTCGTGGTCGCCAATATCCTGGCAGGCCCGCTGGTGGAACTGGCACCGATGATTGCCGGCCATGTGGCCCCCGGCGGCCGGCTGGCTCTGTCGGGCATTCTCGAGCGCCAAGCCGACGAGGTGCTCGACGCCTATCGCGATCAGGGCCTGACGATGGATGAGCCGAGGACTCGTGAAGGCTGGGTCAGGCTCAGCGGGTACCGTCCGGCCTGAATCTCGGCAATTTTGCTACCTTCACCCTGCCCCTTCAGGGGCGTATGATATGCAGCCCCAAGTTCGATGATCCGTCTCATGCCCGATAGTCGCCCCTTGCCACAGATCGGCCACTACCGCCTGCCCAATCGAGTCATCCTGGCTCCCATGGCCGGCGTGACCGACCGCCCGTTCCGCCAGCTCTGCCGTCGCCTGGGCGCGGGGCTGGTGGTAGGCGAGATGGTCACTTCGGACCCCGCGCTGTGGCATACGCGCAAGTCGCGCCAGCGCATGGACCACCGCGGCGAACCCGGCCCCAGGGCCGTGCAGATCGCTGGCGGCGACGCCACCATGCTGGCCGAGGCGGCACGCCTCAACGCCGATCAGGGCGCCGAGATCATCGACATCAACATGGGTTGCCCGGCCAAGAAGGTCTGCAACAAGGCCGCCGGCTCGGCCCTGCTACGCGACGAGACACTGGTGGCCGAGATCCTCGAGGCGGTAGTGGCGGCGGTCGACATCCCGGTAACGCTCAAGATCCGTACCGGCTGGTGTGCCGAGAGCAACAACGGCGTGAGGGTGGCGCGGCTCGCGGAAGCCGCCGGCATCCAGGCGCTCGCGGTGCATGGCCGTCACCGCCAGCAGCGCTACCAGGGCGAAGCCGAATACGACACCATCGCCGCCATCAAGCAGGCCGTGCGTATCCCGGTATTCGCCAACGGCGATATCGACTCTCCACGCAAGGCCGCCCAGGTTCTGGACTATACTGGTGCGGATGCGGTGATGGTCGGTCGCGGCGCCCAAGGCAATCCCTGGATTTTTCGCGAGATCGACCACTACCTGCGGCATGGTCGCAGCTGCCCACCGCCCGAGTCGGGCGAGAGGGCTAGCGTTTTGCGTGGGCACCTGCACGCCCTGCATGAATTCTATGGCGATTACATGGGGGTGCGAATCGCGCGCAAGCACCTCGGCTGGTACCTCGCCTGCGACCGTCGTTTCGACGCCGACCGACAGCGCGATCTGCGGGCAGCCTTCAATGCTCTGGAGCAGCCCGACGAACAGTATGACTTCATCGACGACCTCTTTCGCCCGGAGGGTAAAGCCGACCTCTCCTGGGCAACGAATGGAATCAGTGCCGCATGAATCGTGAAGCCTTCAATCGCAACGCCGATCTGCCAGGCCTCGAGGCCAGCGCCTGTACTGGCCTACCGGAACTGGACAGTCTCGCCCTGCCATCGGCCACGTTGGCGGAGCAGCCTCTACGCGAAGCCGTGGATACCGCCATGCGACGCTATTTCGACCATCTCGATGGCGGTACGGTAACCGACCTCTACGCCATGGTGATGGCCGAGGTCGAGGCGCCGCTGCTGGCCAGCGTGCTCGAGTATACCCAGGGCAACCAGACCCGCGCCGCCGAGATGCTTGGCCTCAACCGCGGCACGCTGCGCAAGAAACTCAAGCAGCACGACCTGATCTGAATCGGCCGGCTGGGGCGGCGAGGCGCTGCTCAAGCCGGCTTACCTCCACTTCCCAATATAGAGTCGCACCTCATCATGGCCCAAGCCTTCCCCACCCCGGTACGCCGCGCGCTGATCAGCGTCTCCGACAAGACCGGCATCGTCGACTTCGCCCGTAGCCTGTCCGGTCACGGCGTCGAATTGCTCTCCACAGGCGGCACCTTCCGCCTGCTGCAGGAGAACGGCATTGCCGTGACCGAGGTGTCCGAGCACACCGGCTTCCCCGAGATCATGGACGGTCGCGTCAAGACCCTGCATCCCAAGATCCACGGCGGCATCCTGGGACGTCGCGGCCAGGACGACAGCGTGATGGCCGAGCATGGCATCGCGCCCATCGACATGGTGGTGGTCAACCTCTACCCCTTCGCCCAGACCGTGGCCAAGCCGGACTGCACCCTCGAGGATGCGATCGAGAACATCGACATCGGCGGCCCGACCATGGTGCGTGCCTGCGCCAAGAACCACGCCCACACCACCATCGTGGTCGACGCCGGCGACTATGACCGGGTACTGATGGAGATCGCCTCCAACGGCGGAGTCGTGAGCGACGCCACGCGCTTCGACCTGGCGGTGAAGGCTTTCGAGCATACCGCCGGCTACGATGCCGCCATTGCCGACTACCTGGGCCAGCGGGTACCGGGCGGCGAGGATGGGTTCCCGCGCACCTACAACGTACAGTTCGTCAAGAAGCAGGCCATGCGCTACGGCGAGAACCCGCACCAGAGCGCGGCCTTCTACGTCGAGGCCGATGCCAGCGAGGCCAGCGTCGCCACCGCCCGCCAGCTGCAGGGCAAG
The DNA here is from genome assembly GCF_025725665.1 of Halomonas sp. LR3S48. Lineage (NCBI taxonomy): Bacteria > Pseudomonadati > Pseudomonadota > Gammaproteobacteria > Oceanospirillales > Halomonadaceae > Halomonas > Halomonas sp. LR3S48. Next base: position 2,938,597 of record NZ_CP107009.1, read on the forward strand.
GAATTGTCGTTCAACAACGTGGCCGACACCGACGCCGCCTTCGAGTGCGTCAAGAGCTTCACCGACACCGCCTGCGTGATCGTCAAGCATGCCAACCCCTGTGGGGTAGCAGTCGGCGCGACTCTTCGCGAGGCCTACGACAAGGCATTCGCCACCGATCCCACCAGCGCCTTTGGCGGTATCATCGCCTTCAACCAGCCGCTGGACGCCGACACCGCCCGAGCCATCATCGACCGCCAGTTCGTCGAGGTGATCATCGCCCCCGGGGTCGATGAGGCGGCTGCCGCCATTGTGGCCGAGAAGCAGAACGTGCGCCTGCTCGACGTCGGCGACAACTGGCCCGGCCAGCGCGAGCACGCCCACGACTTCAAGCGCGTCACCGGGGGGCTGCTGGTCCAGGATCGCGACCTGGGCATGGTCGGCCGCGACGAGCTCACGGTGGTCACCGAACGCGTGCCCTCCGAGCAGGAGATGCGCGACCTGGCCTTCGCCTGGAAGGTGGCCAAGTACGTCAAGTCCAACGCCATCGTCTACGCCAAGGGCGGCCAGACCATCGGCGTCGGCGCAGGCCAGATGAGCCGCGTCTATTCGGCCAAGATCGCCGGCATCAAGGCCGCCGATGAAAACCTCTCGGTGCCCGGCTCGGTGATGGCCTCAGACGCCTTCTTCCCCTTCCGCGACGGCATCGACGCCGCGGCGGCGGCCGGCATCACCGCGGTGATCCAGCCCGGCGGCTCCATGCGCGACCAGGAAGTGATCGACGCCGCCAACGAGGCGGGAATCGCCATGGTCTTTACCGGCATGCGCCACTTCAGGCACTGACGCTCGCCGAGCAGCAAGGAGCAAGTCACACGCAAAACCCCACCTGGGCTAGACGCCCGTGTGGGGTTTTCGCGTTATGCTTCTCTACCTCGAGAAACGGTGCGAGCGACGGTCAGACAAGGCGAAAACTGGCGAAGAAGCGGAGCTTACTGTTGTAAGTGAGCATTCTAAGCCAGTTTTCAACGCCGTATGACCGAGCGCAGCCCGTTTATTAACCAAGATCGATGCAGAGGTACTTGGTTTCGAGAAACTCATCGATCCCCTGGTGGCCGCCCTCGCGGCCGAGGCCCGAGGCCTTGACGCCGCCGAACGGCGCCGCGGTGTTGGAGATCAGGCCGGTATTGATGCCCACCATGCCGTACTCCAGGGCATCGGCGACTCGCCACACGCGCCCCAGGTCACGCGAGTAGAAGTAGGAGGCAAGGCCATACTGGGTGTCGTTGGCCATCTGCACGGCGTCCTCTTCGTCCTCGAAGGGAAACACCGCCGCCAAGGGGCCGAAGGTCTCCTCATGAGCGACCTTCATGTCGCCAGTGGCGAAGCTGATCAGCGTCGGGGTAAAGAAGTTCCCGCCCAGCGGATGGGGGTGGCCGCCCAATAGCAGCTCCGCTCCCTTGTCCACGGCATCGTGAACGTGCTCGCTGACCTTGGTCACCGCATTCTCGTCGATCAGCGGCCCGATGTTGATGTCCGGCTCGGTACCATCGCCGACTTTCAATTCACTGTTCATCGCCACTGCCAGCTTCTCGCAGAAGGCATTGATCACGCTCGACTGCACCAGGAAGCGATTGGTGCAGATGCAGGTCTGGCCGGCATTGCGGAACTTGGCCGCCATGGCGCCCTCTACCGCTGCGTCCAGGTCGGCATCCTCGAAGACGATGAACGGCGCGTTACCGCCCAGCTCCAGGGAGATCTTCTGGATATGCTGGGAGGCCCGCGACATCAGCTCACGGCCCACCTCGGTGGAACCGGTAAAGGTGATCTTGCGTACCAGCGGCGACTCGGTCATTGCCGCGGCGATTTCGCTGGCACGCCCCGGCACCACGTTGAACACGCCACGGGGCACCCCGGCACGCTCGGCCAGCAGCGCCATGGCAGTCGCCGAGAACGGCGTCTGGCTAGCCGGCTTGATGACGATGGTGCAGCCCGCCGCCAATGCCGCGCCGGCCTTGCGCGTGATCATGGCCGCAGGGAAGTTCCATGGCGTAATCGCACCGACCACACCGACCGGCTGCTTGGTGATCACGATACGCTGGTTGGGCTTGGCCGCGGGAATGGTTTCGCCATAGACCCGCCGCGCCTCCTCGGCAAACCAGCGCAGGAAGCTCGCCGCATAGGCGATCTCGCCAGCCGCCTCCTTGAGCGGCTTGCCCTGCTCGTGGGTCATGATCATCGCCAGGTCGTCCTGGTGCTCGAACATCAAGTCGTGCCACTTCATCAGGATATCGGCACGCTCCTGTGCGGTGAGCGCTCGCCAGCCGACGAGCGCCGTATCGGCGGCGGCGATGGCTCGTTCGGTCTCGCTCCGGCCTAGCCTTGGCACGGTGCCGAAGGTCTCTCCCGTGGCCGGATTGACGACTTCGATCTGTTCGCCGCTGTCGGCCGCAACCCAACTGCCGTCGATGTAGGCGAAAGGGCAATAGAGCTGTGTTTCCTTGAGGGCTTCCATGTTGTCTCTCCTGGCCTCGCGGGGCCTGTACCGAGTATGGGTGAATTCATGCCGCGCCCTGCCCCGTCTCACAGGGACTCAGTGCTGCGCTGCTCGGGTACGTCCTCGGGAACGCCTTCCTGTCCTGGCGGCTGAAGCATAGCGTTAAGTATGGCAAGTATCAGGACCAACGCGATGGCAATCCAGCAGAGCGCACGGCCGAAGTAGCGCTCGGGCTGACGATGAATCTGACGCAGGCCCATCACGGCAAGGAGGGCGGCAGCGAGATTGAGTGGCAGCAGGCTGCCCTGGAACAACAGGGCAACGAGTGCCGTGACGATGGCCGTCATGGCCCAGGGGGCGTGGCGCCGGCGCGGCGAATCCCGGGAGGAGCTGTCGCGTTCCAAACGATCGTCTCTCTGTCGGCTAGGCAATAGGGCCTCATGCTAAGCGCAAAGCCCCGTTGCCACCAAATCCAGACGGGCCCACGAGGAGACGCGGGCATCCTCAGCGATCTTGACGCGACTCCCGGCTTGCCGAAAGCGTGATGGAAACCGAGTCGGCGAAACGCAGCGCATGAGGCTTATCGATCTCGACCTGCGCCGCTAGCACCTGCTCATGGCTCATGATCAGGTCGAGTACCTCGCGCGTCATGCGCTCCAGGAGCAGGAAGCGGCCCCCTTCCACTCGTTCGATAATCTGCTTGCTGATCGTACGATAGTTGAGCGCCTGCTCGATAAGGTTGAACGCCACCGCTTCATCGGCCCAATAGCGGATCACGGCGTTGATCACCACATCCTGTCGGTTGTTGATCTCTTCCTCCTTGATGCCGATAAACGTACGCAGGCGCAGATTCTTGATGCGAATCGTGGCCATATCGTGATCGAGATGCTGATCGTCCAGGGCATGCAGCGTCATGGCGTGGCTCCGGGCAAGGAACGGTCGTCAACACGGGGCCCGCCCCGTCAGCGGCCGTTGACAAGGGTGAGGAACTCCTGCCGTGTGGGCTGGTTCTCGCGGAAAGCGCCCAGCATCACGGAAGAGGTCATGCTGGAATTCTGCTTCTCCACACCGCGCATCATCATGCACAGGTGCCGGGCCTCGATCACTACCGCCACGCCGCGCGCACCGGTGACCCGCTGCACGGCCTCGGCGATCTGCCGCGTCAGGTTCTCCTGGATCTGCATGCGCCGGGCGTACATATCGACGATGCGAGCGAATTTGGAAAGCCCCAACACCTTGCCATTCGGCAGGTAGGCGATATGGCACTTGCCGATGAAGGGCAGCAGGTGATGCTCGCACATCGAATAGAGTTCGATGTCCTTGACCAACACCATTTCGTCGGTCTCGCTCTTGAAAACGGCGCCGTTGATGATCTCTTCGAGAGTCTGGGAGTAGCCTCGGGTGAGAAACTGCATCGCCTTGGCGGCACGTTTCGGCGTATCCCGCAGGCCCTCCCGGTCCGGGTCCTCGCCCAGCTCGAGAATGATCTGGCGATAGAAGTTGGCAAGCTCTTCGTTCATGGTCAGGCCCTGCGACTCAGTGTACCGTTCGTCTCGCGATGGCCCGGCCATCGTCGTGAATTCATACAATAGGTGTGCACAAAAATATTGCTTGTATAACTTTTAGCGCCTCTGGACGATATTCTACCGTAACCGAAGATCCGCCGCAGGCGGTATGCCTCAAAACGACATCCTGCGACATTCGTTCCGCTGCCACCCCTAGGTGGCTATGGTAAAATAACGGCCTTGAAACTGCCGATACGCGCAGCCTGGTCCCCCGAGAGCCCGATATGAGCAAGATTTCAGACGCGATACTGACCGCCAGCGGACTGGCCCTTCTCCTCATGCCCCTGCACGCCTCGGCTGGTACCCTTGCCGTACCCAAGGATGCCGTCGTTGCTTTCCAGGTCATCGACGATCTCGTTCTCGAAGAGGAGAACGGACGCCGCGACGATATTCTGCTTCGCCCCGTCAGCAGCCTTGACGACGCCACCCATGAGTTGCCTGAATACTGCGTCGTGGTGGGCGACGCTCGCCAGGAAGGCGACCGCCTGCGCATTGCCGCCAAGGCGCTGACCTGCGTCGAAACTGATGGTGGCGACAGCGACATCTATAGCGGTGATATCTCCGCTGCCGCGTACGAAATGGACGGTAGTTACGGGCTGGCAGTGTGCGATGCCGGCCACTGCGAACTGTCGAAGGATCATGCTTTTCATCTCAAGCTCGCCAGCTCCTTGGAGATCGAGGAGCAGGACAACCCCTCCGCACGCATCAACGAGCAACGCCGCCAGGCCGACGGGGCCGGTGTGGCCAACCCGGTCCCCGCCGAGCGACCCGACCCCGACAGCAACTGAGTTCTCTCGGCTTTGCGCACCCCCGGCGGGTGCGCATCCCTCCAGTTTCAAGACAGCCAGCGCGGCGAACGATCAAGCACCAGGCGCTGCTGCTCCAACTGGCGAATGTGCGCGTCCCAATAACCCGCATCTGCAACCCAGGGAAAAGCCGGGGGAAAGGCGGGGTCGTCCCAGCGCGCCACCAGCCAGGCGCTGTGTCGCATCAGGCGCAGCGTACGCAAGGGTTCGATCAGCGCCAGCTCGCGGCGATCGAACTCACGGTGCTGTTCGTAGCCCTCCAGCACCTCCGAGAGCTGCATGTGCCACTCCGCTTCGTGCTCGGCGGTGAGAAACATCCACAGGTCCTGCACGGCGGGCGCCATCATGGCATCGTCGAAGTCGACCAGGGAGAAGGCGTCGTCGCGGCCGAGCAGGTTGCCGATGTGGCAGTCGCCCTGCACCCGGATCGTCTGCTGCGGCGTCCAGGCATGAGCCTGCAACGCTTTGTGCAGCGCCTCGGAGATACGTTCGTAGGCCTGGCGCTGGCGACGATCCAGCCAAGGTGCCGTCAGCACGCGCTGCCGCGCCTCTCGCACCATGCCATCCAGGTCGAGTCTGACCCGATGCTGGAACTCGCCACGCTCGCCAACCGCATGCACGGCACCGATCAGTTCGCCAAGGGCAAACAGGTGGGAAGGGTTCTCCAGCTCCGGAGCCTGGCCCGACAGCTGGGGAAACAGGGCAAGCCGAAAGCCCTCGGCATGATGCAGGCTAAGGCCGCCCTCATTGCGCCAGGGTGGCGCCACGGCGACGCCTTCCGCGGCCAGCTCATCCAGAAAGTCGTGCTCCTCCTGGATCTGCGCGTCGCTCCAGCGGGCGGGACGATAGAACTTTGCCACCCAGCGCCGGCCCTCGTCGTCATGCAGCAGGTACACTCGATTCTCATAGCTGTTTAAGGCGAACGGCTCACCCGGCAACCAGAAGCCGAGCGACTCGATGGCCGCCACGACACGGGCCGGCGACAGGGCTGCGAAGGGATGTGGCGTGCTGTGCATGTGCTTCACCGGCTGACGAAAGCCCCCATGGTAACAGCCTAGGTGCAACAGCGGATCATTCGATCAGCAGCGGCGTGCGCGCCACTGCCCAGGCTTCCACCTCCCGGGCACCGGACGCCAGACAGGCCTGAGCCAGTGCATCCAGTGTGGCACCGGTGGTCATCACGTCGTCGAGCAGGACCACGCGTGACGGCAACTGGCCCTTCACCTCGAAGCCACCGCGCAGGTTGCGGAAGCGCTCGGCGCGATCGAGGCCGCGCTGAGAGCGTGTGTGCTGGCGTCGCTGCGCCTGTGAAAGCCGCAGGCCATGGCGCTCCGCCAGGCGCTGGGCCAGCCAGTCGGCCTGATCGAAGCCGCGCTCCCGTGCACGCCTGGGATGCAGCGGTACCGGGATCAACGCCTCGGGCCAGGCCAAGGCCCCAGGCGGCAGGCCGACTTCCAGCAGCTCGAGCAGCACATTGCCGGCACGCGGCGAGGCATGGAACTTGAAGCGCTGCACCAGCCTTACCACCTCATCCTCGTAGCGCAGCGGCGCCCGCGCACGAACGAAAGCCGGCGGCCGGGTCAGGCAGTGGCCGCAGCGCTTTCCCGCCAGCGAGCCCGACGGCTGCGGTTCGGCGCAGCTCGGGCAGGCCGGCAGGTTCCACGGCAGCGCCTCGAAACAGACCTGGCACCAAGGGCGTTCGGGCTCGGCAGGCGCCAGGCAGAAACCGCAGCGCCCAGCCAGGGCTCGACGCAGGCCGCGGTCGACACCCTGCCACAGCGGCCGCAGCCAATCGAACCATCGTGAGCCTCCTGGCATCCCATCTCGCAGCGGCGCGCGCTTCAGCTCCGGTTCCATTGGATGTTTGTCCTTGTCGTGTCACTGCGGTGGAGCTTAACACCGCCTGCGAGGTCATTATTCGCCTGCCACCACCTAGTCAACCTCCGCATCAGACCAGGTTGACAGAAATCCAATTTCACGTAGGCTCACAGTCAACATTCAAGAACCACCGAGTTGACCAAGGCGAGCCCTCTCCATGTCCGATGCCCTGCACGCCAGCCCGAGCGGCCAGACCACCCCAGTTACCCCCAGCATCCGCCACGACTGGTCGCTGGCCGAGATAGAGGCCCTTTTCGCCCTGCCCTTCAACGACCTGCTGTTTCGCGCCCAGCAGGTGCATCGCGCCCACTTCGATGCCAATGCCGTACAGGTCTCCACGCTGCTGTCGATCAAGACCGGTGCCTGCCCGGAAGACTGCAAGTACTGCCCCCAGTCGGGACACTACACCACCGGGCTGGGCAGGGAGAAGCTGCTGGAGATAGAGAAGGTGGTTGCCCAGGCCAAGGCCGCCCAGGAGGCCGGTGCCAGCCGCTTCTGCATGGGTGCGGCCTGGCGCAGCCCGCGCGAGAAGGACCTCGCCGTGGTGCTGGAAATGGTCAGCCGGGTCAAGGCGCTGGGGCTCGAGACCTGTATGACGCTGGGCATGGTCGACGGCGATCAGGCCAGTCGCCTGGCCGAGGCCGGCCTCGATTACTACAACCACAACCTCGACACTTCGCCGGAATACTATGGCGAGATCATCACCACCCGCACCTATGCCGACCGCCTGGAGACCCTGGCCAACGTGCGCGAGGCGGGCATGAAGGTCTGTGCCGGTGGCATCCTCGGTATGGGAGAAGCCCCCCGCGACCGCGCCGCCCTGCTGCAGCAGCTGGCCCGGCTCGAGCCGCATCCCGAGTCGGTGCCGATCAACATGCTGGTCAAGGTCCCCGGCACGCCACTGGAAGACGTGGAAGATCTCGACCCCATCAAGTTCGTGCGCGCCATCGCCGTCGCCCGCATCCTGATGCCGGCAAGCCATGTGCGCCTGTCGGCCGGTCGCGAGCAGATGAACGAGTCGACCCAGGCGCTGGCTTTCCTCGCCGGGGCCAACTCCATCTTCTACGGCGACAAGCTGCTGACCACCGGCAACCCGCAGGCCACCCGCGACCGCGCCCTATTCGACAAGCTCGGGCTGCATCCCGAGCGGCGCGACACCTGCCATGACGACGACCGCCAGCAAGCCGCGCTCGCAGGTGCCCTGGCGCAGCAGGAGCGTCAGGCCCGCAGCGCCGCGCTGGCCTATGACGCCACCCAGGCCTGAACGCGATGTCGCCCCCCCTCCACGCCTGGCCCGAGCGTCTCAGTGAGGCCGCCGCCTGGCGCCATGCCCAGGGGCTTTGGCGTGAGCGTCACACGCTTCAGCCCGGGCTGGTCGATTTTGCCGGTAACGATTACCTTGGCCTGGCCGGCGACCCGCGGCTGGCCGAAGCTCAGGCCGCGGGAGCACGCGAGTTCGGTGCCGGCGCCGGCGCCTCGCACCTGGTCAGTGGTCATCTGGAGGTTCATGAAGCCCTCGAGAGATGCCTGGCCGAACTCGTCGGACGTCCCCGGGCACTACTCTTCTCCACCGGCTACATGGCCAACCTGGGAACGCTTCAGGCGCTGTGCGACAGCGACACTCATGTCTTTCAGGACCGGCTCAACCATGCCTCCCTGCTCGATGGCGCCGAGCTTGCCGGCGCGCGCTCGCGGCGCTTCCATCATCGTGACCTCGACGATCTCGACCGCCTGCTCGGTCGAGCGCCGAGCAATTCGGCCAAGCTGGTGGTCAGCGACGGCGTGTTCAGCATGGATGGCGACGTGGCCAATATCGCCGGCCTGGCGGAGATCAGCGCCCGGCATGCTGCCTGGCTGATGGTCGACGATGCCCATGGGCTGGGGGTGCTCGGCGCTCATGGCGACGGCTGCGTCGGTCGTGCCCACGGGGTCGATCGCGTTCCGATACTGGTCGGCACACTGGGCAAGGCGCTGGGCACCGGGGGGGCCTTCGTTGCCGGCAGCGAGGCATTGGTCGAGCACCTGATCCAGTTTGCCCGCCCCTACGTCTATACCACCGCCCAGCCGCCCGGCGTGGCGGCCGCTACCCTCGCGGCGCTCGACGTCCTCGCCGCCGAACCCGAACGCCGCGAATCCCTGCGGAGCACCATCGCCTATTTTCGCCACGAGGCAGCGCTGCTCAACCTACCGCTGGCCGACTCGTTCACCCCCATTCAGCCGCTGGCCCTGGGAGCGAGCCAGGATGTCATGCACTGGGCCGCTCGGCTGCGCGAGTCGGGACTACTGGTCGGCGCCATCCGCCCTCCGACTGTTCCACGGGGCGAGGCCCGTCTACGCATCACGCTGCGCGCCACCCACGGCCGGAAAGACCTGGACCGCCTGCTCGAGACACTGGCACGCCTGCACAGGGGGGAAGAGAGTTGACGAAGCTGGTCCTGCTCTCCGGCTGGGGCATCGATGCGCGTATCTGGCAGCCGCTCTCTCCCTACTGGCCAGATGACACCGAGATACAGACTCCCGACTGGCCGGGCTACGGTGAGCGGATCCACGATGTTTTGCCGACGACTCTCCCGGCTCTGGCCGCCAAGATGCGCGGCGATCTGTCTTGCGACAGCATCTGGGTAGGCTGGTCACTCGGTGGACTGCTGGCCGGCGCGCTGCTGTCTCATCTGCCGCCTCCCCGTGCCCTGGTGCTGGTGGGGGCAGGAGCGCGCTTCTGTAGCGAGGATGGCGTCAGGCCTGCGGAGCTGGCAACCTTTCGCCGTGCCTTCGATCGTGACCCACATGCAACCTGGCAACACTTCCTGCGCTGGCAGTTGCAGGGGGAACCTGCCGTCCGCATAGCACATCGTCGCCTGCTCGATCTTCAAGGCCAGTATCCCAGCGCTTCCAGTCAGACCCTGGCCACGGGTCTCGATCAACTGGCGCGTCTCGACCTTACCCACGTGCTTGCCTCACCGCCCTGCCCGATCCATCGGCTCGCCGGTGAACGGGACAGGCTGATGGGAAAGGCGGCACACCAGGCGGCCGACCGGATCCTCACCGATAGCGGCCACTGCCCGATGCTGTCCCGTCCGGAGGCCTTGGCGAACCACCTCGTCGCACTGTCGCGCGAGATCGACCTCGACCGCACCAGCCAAGGTGAGGTCGCCTCATGACCCCTTCCCTCGTACCCGCCGCCTACCACGAAACAAATGCGCCAAGCGTATGGCGGCGACAGGTTGCCCGCGCTTTTTCCCGGGCGTCGGGCCAGTACGCACGCCTGGCTCAAGCCCAGCTGCAGATGGGCGAAGCATTGTGGTCACTCCTGCCCGATCGGGCAGATCGCGTGCTCGACCTGGGCTGTGGCCCGGGACACTGGTGCCGCCGCCTGGCGGCCCGCTTCGGCCCGGACTGCCGTGTATTCGGACTCGACCTGGCCCCGGGCATGCTCGATGTTGCCCATCGCGAAGCCCCGAGAGGCATCGACTGGCTGTGCGCAGATGCCGCCGCCCTGCCCCTGGCTGACCGGCAGGTAGACCTGGTGTTTTCCAACCTGGCCATCCAGTGGTGTCTGGATCTCGACACCGTAATGGCGGAGCTCAACCGGGTGCTTCGCCCCGGTGGCCGGGCAGTGATCAATACCCTGGGGCCCGGCACCCTGCACGAGATCAGCCATGCCTGGTCGTCGCCTGATGCCCTGCTCGACTTCCGCTCGCGAGAGCGGCACCTGGCCAGCGCACGCCTTGCCGGCTTCCGGCACGTTCAGTGCAATGCCGCCACTGAGCGCTTCTTCTATCCCGACCTGGCGGCGGTGATGGCCTCGATCAAGGGAGTCGGCGCCCAGACCCCGCGCTCCGCCTCCCGCCTCACCCGCTCCGACCTGGCCGGTGCCAAGCGCCGCTACGAATCGCTGCGCGAGCCTGCAGGACTGCCGGTCAGCTATCGACGACTGACCCTGGTGCTCGACAAGGAGGCGGACGCATGACCCGTTATTTCGTGACCGGTACCGACACCGATGCCGGCAAGACCCTCGTCACCGCCGGCATGCTGGCGCTGGCACGCTCACGGGGCCTGACCACCCTGGGGCTCAAGCCCATCGCCTCGGGGTGCCGTCGCACCGACGCCGGGCTGCGCAATGACGATGCCCTCGCCCTGCTGGCACGCAGCGTGCCAGCGGTGGCCTACGACCAGATCAACCCCTTCGCCTTCGAGCCCGCCATCGCCCCGCACCTGGCCGCCCGCCAGGCCGGCGTGCAGGTCGACCTTGCCCGGCTATGCGAGCATGTCGCCCCCCTGCTGGACGCCCCCCGCGACCTCATTCTCATCGAGGGCGCCGGCGGCTGGCGCGTCCCCCTCAGCGACAGCGAGGACCTCTCGGGGCTGGCCCTGCGCCTGCGCCTGCCGGTGATCCTGGTGGTAGGCCTCAAGCTCGGCTGCCTCAACCATGCGCGTCTGACGGCCGAAGCCATACGTGCAGACGGGGCAAAGCTGGCCGGCTGGGTCGGCAACCTGCTCGATGCCGATTTCGCCCGCGACGCCTCGCTCTATGCCGATAATCTGGCCACGCTGCGGCGCACTCTCGAAGCCCCCTGCCTCGGCGTGGTGCCACGTCTGCGCCGGGTTGCCGCGGCAAGGCGACCCGACGCCACCGTCGCCCATCTCGAGCTGCCCGAAGGCGATTGACTTGCGACCGAGGGTCCGTACAATGTGGACGCCTGCCCAGCCCTGCGGATGTGGTGGAATTGGTAGACACGCCAGATTTAGGTTCTGGTGCCTTCGGGCGTGGGAGTTCAAGTCTCCCCATCCGCACCATCACGGCTCGCCTTCGCCGAGCTTCGTGACGTTCCCAGCGACAGCATCTTCCCATCTTCCTGCGACGGCACCGCATCGCCGCCACGTAGACGCGTACCAGCTACGCACGCTCGCAATCCCCCTCTTCGTACTCACGAATGCACTCACGGAGGCATGATGGCAACGCCCGTCTGGCATCCCTATGCCCACCTGCTCACTCAGCAAGCCGCTCCCAAGGTCATCGGAGGCGAAGGCCCCCGCTTCACTCTAGAGAACGGCGAGACGCTGCTCGACGCCACCTGCTCGTGGTGGTGCATGATCCACGGCTATGCGCATCCGCGCCTGGTGGCGGCGATCAAGGAGCAGGCCGACACCCTTTGCCACGTGATGCTGGGCGGTCTGACCCATGATCCCGCCGATCGCCTGGCGCGCGAACTGGTTCGGGTCACCCCACCCGGACTCGAGCACGTATTCTTCTCCGATAGCGGCTCGGTGGGCATGGAGGTAGCCATGAAGATGGCGGTTCAATACCACTATCTACGCGGCAAACCCGGCAAGCATCGCATGCTGTCGCTGATGAAGGCCTATCATGGCGACACCAGCGGCTGCATGGCGGTATGCGACCCCGAAGAGGGCATGCACAGCCTGTTTGCCGGCTACCTGCCCAGGCACCACTTCGCCCCAGCGCCCACCGCCCCCTACGACGCCGAGCCAGAAACCGTAGCGCAGGATCTCGCTGCCCTGCGCGCTGTGCTCGAGCAGCATCACCATGAAATCGCCGCACTGCTGATGGAGCCGCTGTTGCAGGCCGCCGGCGGCCTCAACATGACCTCGCCGCTCTATCTCAAGGGGGCGCGTGAGCTCTGCGACGAGTTCGACGTACTGCTGGTGTTCGACGAGGTGGCCACCGGCTTTGGCCGTACCGGCAAGATGTTCGCCGCCGACCACGCCGCCATTACTCCCGACATCATGGTTCTCTCGAAAGGGCTGACCGGCGGCTACCTGGGCCATGCGGCAACCCTTGCCACCGACCGTGTGCACGAGGCCTTCGTCGGCGATACACCGCTGCACGCCTTCATGCACGGCCCCACCTTCATGGGCAATCCCCTGGCCTGCCGCGTAGCGCTGGAGAGTCTTGCCGTGTTCGAGGAGGAAAACTACCTGGAAAGGATTGCGGGCCTCAACCGAGTGCTGCACGAAGAGCTGCTCGCCGACCCGGCGCTTCGCCACCACCCTCGGGTGCGTGACGTCAGGGTGCTGGGCGCCACCGCCGTCATCGAGGTCAACGATGCCAAAGACCTTGAGGGTGTTGCCGCACTGGCACGCGCTCAGGGCGTCTGGCTACGCCCTTTCGGCCGCTGGCTCTACACCATGCCCGCCTATATCACGTCGCACGAGGAGATGCGCCGCATCACCCACGCGATGAAGGTAGGGTTCACCTGAAAGAAAACGCCGCCCTCATGGAGGGCGGCGCATTTCGCTGCGTCACACAGGCGGCCGAGCCGCCTGGGCGATCAGGCCATGATAGGCTGAGCGTAGGAGATCGGCGCCAGCTCGCGCTCGTTCTCGAAGGTGACGATCTCGTAGGCATCGGGCTGGGCAAGCAGCGCCCGGCACAACTGGTTGTTCAGTGCATGCCCCGATTTTACGCCGCGGAACTCACCAATCAGGCTATGGCCGAGCAGGTAGAGATCTCCGATGGCGTCGAGCACCTTGTGCTTGACGAACTCGTCCTCGTAACGCAAGCCACCTTCGTTGACGATGCGATACTCGTCGACCACGATGGCATTATCGAGGCTGCCGCCCAAGGCCAGATTGTTGGCACGCAGGTACTCGAGATCGCGCATGAAACCGAAGGTTCTGGCGCGCGAAACCTCCTTGACGAATGAGGTCGTGGAGAAGTCCACCACGGCGGTCTGCTTCTGATCCTCGAAGACCGGGTGATCGAACTCGATGGCAAACGTCACCTTGAAGCCTTGGTGCGGCAGGAAGCGCGCCTCCTTGCCGTCATCCTGCACCACCACTTCGCGCTTGATGCGGATGAATTTCTTCGGCGCTTCCTGTTCGGCGATACCCGCCGACTGAATCAGGAAAACGAAGGGACCGGCGCTACCGTCCATGATCGGCACTTCAGGAGCGCTGAGGTCGATGTAGGCGTTATCGATCCCCAGGCCGGCCAGCGCAGACATGAGATGCTCCACGGTCGCCACCTTGACGTCACCGCGCGACAGCGCAGTGCACAGGGTGGTATCGGTGACCAGGGCGGCACTGGCCGGCACCTGCACCTCGGGTTCGAGGTCCGTACGCACGAACACGATACCCGTATTGACCGGGGCCGGACGCAAGGTCAGGTACACCTTCTTCCCGGAATGAAGACCGACGCCGGTGGCGCGGATGGTGTTTTGCAGTGTGCGTTGTCTGATCATGGGCAGTAGCCAGGCCGTTGTAAGTTATCAAACACCGTTCACTATAACACCGAACGTGCGTTTCAACAAAAAAACATCTCCTGGCCCTGCCTATGCTCGCAATAGTTTCTGTCAATCGGCTTGTCGACGCAGAAAGGCCGGGATATCGAGATAATCGTCCAGTTCCTGGGGCGAGCGACGCTTTTCCGGCTGCGGCTTGACCGCCTCCTGGGGCTCGGCCTTGGGCATGGCGCTCTGCTGACGCATGGCCGGCTGGGCACGCTGACGATATTCGCTACCTTCGTTACGCTTGACGGTTTCGCGCCCTGTCGCCTTGGCCTGTCGCCCTTCGAGACCCGCAGCAACGACGGTGACGCGCAGCTCGTCGGTCATGTCCATGTCGATCGAGGTGCCCACGACGATGGTCGCATCCTGCGAAGCGAACTCCTGCACGGTGGCGCCGACGTCGTTGAATTCGCCGATCGACAGATCCGGCCCGGCCGTGATGTTGACCAGAATGCCACGTGCGCCATGCAGGTCGATGTCCTCCAGCAGCGGGCTGCGAATGGCTTTCTCGGCAGCCTCGCGGGCGCGATTCTCGCCGGTGGCGCCACCGGTACCCATCATCGCCATGCCCATCTCGGACATCACGGTGCGCACGTCGGCGAAGTCGACGTTGATGATGCCGGGACTGGTGATCAGCTCGGCGATTCCCTGTACGGCCCCCAGCAGCACGTCATTGGCAGCACTGAAGGCGGTCAGCAGGCTGGCGTTCTTGCCCAGCACCGAGAGCAGCTTCTCGTTGGGAATGGTGATCAGTGAATCGACGTGTTCCGACAGCTCCCTCATCCCCTCTTCGGCCACGCGCATGCGCTTCGGCCCTTCGAAGGGGAACGGGCGGGTGACGACGGCCACGGTGAGAATCCCGAGCTCCTTGGCCACCTGCGCCACGACCGGGGCACCGCCAGTGCCGGTGCCGCCGCCCATACCGGCGGTGATGAAGACCATGTCGGCGCCGCTGATCAGCTCGGCGATGCGCTCACGATCCTCCATGGCAGCCTGGCGACCCACATCGGGGTTGGCACCGGCACCGAGCCCCTTGGTGATCTCGTTGCCGAGTTGGAGTACGGTCTTGGCGGCTACCCGCTTGAGCGCCTGAGCATCCGTATTGGCGCAGATGAACTCGACGCCTTCGATATTGCTCTCGACCATGTGGTTAACGGCGTTGCCGCCGCCGCCACCTACGCCGACGACCTTGATGACCGCACTGCTCGAGGGTGCGCTATCTACGAGTTCGAACATAAGCCCCGTCTCCTGGACCGCGCCGCGGCCCTATTAGAAATTTCCTTTCAACCAGCCCTTGAGTTTTGCCAGCGCCGGAATCCCTTCCCATCCACCACGCTGAGAGACGTCTTCGCGCCTGGGCGGCGCTGCCACTACCCTGCCCTCACGGCCATGCCCCTGCCGAGCCTCCTGAATGGCGTAATGTAGCAAACCTACACCAGTGGAATAAATCGGGTTGCGCACCACGTCGGCAAGCCCGCGCACGTTATGGGGGCAAGCAATGCGCACCGGCATGTGGAAGATCTCCTCGGCCAGCTCGACGACCCCCTCCATGCGCGAAGTTCCGCCGGTGAGCACCACTCCGGCTGCCACCAGGTCTTCGTAACCGCTGCGCCGCAGCTCGTCGCGAATCAAGGTGAACAGCTCCTCGTAGCGCGGCTCGACCACTTCGGCCAATGCCTGACGCGATAGATCGCGAGCAGGACGATCGCCGACGCTGGGCACCTTGATCATTTCATCACTGGCGGCCAGTTGGGTCAGGGCACAGGCGTACTTGACCTTGATCTCTTCGGCGTACTGGGTCGGGGTGCGCAGCGCCATGGCGATATCGTTGGTGACCTGGTCGCCGGCGATGGGGATCACCGCCGTATGGCGAATGGCCCCCTCGGTAAAGACGGCGATGTCGGTGGTACCGCCACCGATATCGACCATGCACACGCCGAGCTCGCGCTCGTCCTCGGTCAACACCGCCATGCTGGAAGCCAACTGTTCGAGAATGATGGCATCGACCTCGAGGCCACAGCGGCGCACGCATTTATCGATATTCTGTACTGCATTGAGCGCGGCGGTAACCAGATGTACACGCGCTTCGAGACGCACCCCCGACATGCCGAGCGGCTCGCGAATACCGCCTTGGGTGTCGATGGCGAACTCCTGAGGCAATACGTGCAAAACACGCTGCCCTTCGGAGATGGCACGCGCTCGCGCCGAATCAATGACACGATCGATATCGGTAGACATCACTTCGCGCTCTTTTATCGCGACCACGCCGTCCGAATTCATCGAACTGATATGACTACCCGCCACGCCGACATACACCGAATGGATATCGCAGCCGGCCATCAACTCGGCCTCTTCTACGGCACGCTGGATCGATTGGACCGTCGACTCGATGTTGATGACCACGCCCTTCTTCATGCCGCGAGAGGGGTGCGATCCAATACCGGCGATCTCGATGCCGCCGTCATCGGTAGGCTGTCCGACGATGGCCACTACCTTGGACGTTCCAATATCCAGTCCGACTACCATATTAGATGAGTTGGAAGTGACTGCCATGCGCCGGAGTGTCTCCTGAAACTTGACCTGCTGGGAATCCCATTATTCTGATAAATGGTCATTGCGCCCATTATAGAAACAACTGGCGTTAAACCACCAGTCTATTACGAAAAACCTGGTTCACGATACGGGTTATTGAAGACAAAGAAAATAGCGCAATGGCTGCAAGATGAGGCCGGTACGTGACAAAAGGTTTCAACCCGTACCGTCATCCTCCTCTTCGATGTCGGTTTCGCCATGCCAGGCCACGGCCACTCCGTTGGGGTAGCGCAGGTCGATGTAACGAATATGGGTCGCCTGAGGGCCCAGCTGTCGCTGCCACGCGGCAGCCAACCTGGCCAGCCGAGCCTCACGGTCGCTGCGGCCCAGCATCACCCAGACGCCGTCGTCGAGCTGGAACCGCCAGGCACCACGCGGCTCCAGCCGTAGCTGAGTGATGGCCAGCCCCAGCGTTTCGAAGCGCGGCACCAATCGATCATGGTAAGCCAGCACTTCGGCACCGCTGCCGACTGGCCCGGCCAGGTCGGGCAGCCCTTCGGGTGGCTCCACCGGAGCGAAAGCAAACGGCTCTCCGTCGGGGTTGAGCAGGTAGTTGTCGTTCCAGCGCGCCACCGGCACCTGTTCGACCAGTTCGAAAGCCAGGGCATAAGGCCATTCCCGCGCTACCCGGACCTCGGCCAGCCAGTCGATGTCGCGCGCCCGACGACGCAGCGCCGGGAGATCGGCCGACAACCAGGTCTGGCCCTGCAGCAGCGGCGCCAACTGCGAACGCAGGTAGTCGGCGCTGACGTGATGCAATTCGCCGCGGATCGCCACACGCTCGATGGGCCGATCGAGCCAGGTCCACAGGGCGCGACCTCCGGCCCCCAACAGAATCAGCAGTAACAGTATGCCCAGCGTCGAGCCTCGGGTGCTCATGCCTGGTGCGGCTCCAGCGTGGTAGAGAGGATTCCCAGCACCAGTGCATCGAAATCGATGCCGGCATGAGCGGCAGCCTGGGGCACCAGGCTGTGGTCGGTCATCCCCGGGGAGGTGTTGACCTCGATCAGCCAGAAGCAACCCTCGCCGTCGCGCATCACGTCGACGCGCCCCCAGCCTTCGCCGCCAACGGCTTCGAAGGCCTGACGGCACAGCTCACCCAGTGCCGTTTCCTGCGTGGCATCCAAGCCGCAGGGCAGGTGGTAGCGCGTATCGTTGGAGTTGTACTTGGCTTCGTAGTCATAGAAGCCGCTGGGCACCTCGACACGAATGGCCGGCAGCACGCGCTCGCCCAGCAGCGATACGGTGTACTCTTCGCCACGGATGAAGCGCTCGGCCATGACTCGTGCATCGAAGCGCGCCGCCTCGTGATAAGCCGCCTCCAGGGCTTCCCGGCTGTCGACGATGCTGATGCCCAGGGTCGAGCCCTCGTGCACCGGCTTGACGATCAACGGCAGCCCCAGCCGGGCAACGATGCCGTCCCAGTCGGCATCTGCCGACAGCATCAGCGACTCCGGGGTCGGCAGCCCCAAGGCCTGCCAGACGAGCTTGGTACGCTGCTTGTCCATCCCCAGCGCCGAGGCCAGCACGCCGCTGCCGGTATAGGGAATGGTCAGCAGCTCGAGAGCCCCTTGAAGGGTCCCGTCCTCTCCTCCTCGCCCGTGCAAGGCGATGAAGACACGGTCGGGGGCGAGTGCTTCGAGCCCGGCCAGGCCACCCTCGGCCGGATCGTAGCCGATCACGTCGACGCCGCTGCGCTCGAGCGCCGCCAGCACCGCCGCCCCGCTTCTGAGAGAGACCTCGCGCTCGGCTGAATTGCCGCCATACAGCACCACGACCCGCCCAAACTCGCTCGCCTGCGTCATAGCTCCACCTCGTCGAGAATCAAACGGCTCTCGGCCAACCCAAGAGCGATGCCGCCCACATCCCCGGCGCCCTGAGTGATCAGGATGTCGTCGGCCCGCAGTACCTTGGCCAGCAGCACCGGCAGTTCCGACTTGTGCTGCACGAAGATTGGGTCGAGTGTGCCGCGCTGACGGATGGACCCTGCCAGGGTCTTGCCATCGGCGCCGGGAATCGGCGTCTCTCCCGCGCTGTATACATCGAGCAGCAGCAGCACGTCGACTCCGGCGAGGACACGCACGAAGTCCTCGTAAAGGTCGCGGGTGCGGGTGTAGCGATGCGGCTGATAAATCATCACCAGCCGTCTCTTGGGCCAGCCGGCCCGCACCGCCTTGATCACCATCTCCACTTCACGCGGGTGATGCCCGTAGTCGTCCACCAGCATGACCTCACCGCTGCCGCCGGGAGGCGCAAAATGGCCGTGCACCTGGAAGCGGCGTCCCACGCCGGCGAAACCGGCCAGGCCTCGCAGGATGGCGGCATCATCGACGCCGGCGTCGGTGGCCACGGCGATTGCCGCCAAGGCGTTGAGCGCATTGTGCCGCCCCGGCATGCTCAGGCGGATATCCAGTGGCGCCAAGCCGTCGGGGCGCAGGGCGGTAAAGTGAACCTCGCCGGCATGCTGGGTGAAATCAACGACCCGGTAGTCGGCGTCCTCGCTGAAACCGTAGGTGACGAACTGTCGATGGATGCGATCGAGCAGACCGCGCACGTGCTCGTCGTCGATACACAGGATGGCCAGCCCGTAGAAAGGCAGGTTGTGCAGGAACTCGATGAAGGTGACCTTGAGCCGCTCGAAGTCGCCACCGTAGGTGCTCATGTGGTCGGCATCGATATTGGTGACGATCGATACCATCGGCTGCAGGTGCAGGAACGAGGCGTCGGACTCGTCGGCCTCGGCCACCAGGTAGTCGCCCTCACCCAGTCGGGCGTTGGTCCCGGCGCTGGTCAGCTTGCCGCCGATGACGAAGGTCGGATCGAGCCCACCCTCGGCGAGTAACGTGGCCGTCAGGCTGGTCGTGGTGGTCTTGCCATGGGTGCCGGCCACTGCGATACCATGACGGAAGCGCATCAATTCGGCGAGCATCTCGGCCCGGCGCACCACCGGCACACGATGCTCGTGGGCCCAGCGGATCTCCGGATTCGACGAGTCCACTGCGGTGGAGACCACCACTACGTCGGCACCTGATACGTTGTTCTCGGCATGGCCGATGGTCACACGAATGCCGTGCTCGCGCAGTCGGGCCACCACCGGTGAGGCTTTCAGGTCGCTGCCGCTGACCCGGTAGCCTTGATTGGCGAGCACTTCGGCGATGCCGCACATGCCGGCACCACCGATACCGACGAAATGGATGTGTCGAATGCGGCGCATGCCCAGGCCTCGCCCGTGGCGGGGCAACGTTGCCTGACCGGGAACCGGTCTCAAGGTGCTATCGCTCAAGCGCTGTCTCCATGCAACCGGCCACCAGGCGTTCGACGGCATCGAGATGCGCACAGCGGCGCGCCTGCCGGGCCATGATGGCGAGAGTGTCGGGGTCGAGCAGCGTCGTCAGGATATCGGCCAGCGTCGCTGCGGTCATGTCCTGTTGCGGCAACAATTGCGCCGCGCCCGCTGCCACCAGGGCACGGGCATTGGCAGTCTGGTGGTCGTCCACGGCATGGGGCAAGGGCACGAACAGGGCCGGCTTGGCCGCGGCAGCCACTTCGGAAACGGTCAATGCCCCCGCTCGGCAGACTACCAGATCGGCCCAGTCGTAGGCTGCCGCCATGTCGTCGATGAAGGCGCTCACCTCGGCCTCGATGCCCTGCGCCGCATAGGCCTCGCGAGTGGCCATGTCCTTGTCGCGGCCGGCCTGATGGCGTACCTCGGGTCGGCTTGCCTCGGGCAGCGCCGCGAGCGCCTCGGGCAGGCGCTGGTTGAGCGCCAGTGCCCCCAGCGAGCCGCCCACCACCAACAGCCTCAGTCGCCGCCCGCGCATCGCCGCGGCCTCTCGCGGCGACTCGCCCAGGGCGGCGATGTCGTTGCGTACCGGGTTGCCGACCACTTCTCCCCGCGTACCGAATGCCTGCGGGAAGGCGGCGTAGACGCGCCGGGCCAGCCGGGCCAGGGCACGGTTGGTCAAACCCGCCACGGCGTTCTGCTCGTGGATCACCAGTGGGCGGCGCAACAGCCAGGCCGCCAGACCACCGGGACCGCTGGCGAAACCGCCAAGCCCCACCACCAGCGCCGGGTCCAGTTGACGAATGATGCGCGCCGCCTGCCACACGGCGCGAGTCAGATTGAAAGGCGCCTTGAGCCAGCCGGCCAGGCCGTTGCCACGCAGGCCAGCCACCGAAATGCGGTGTAGTGGCAACTCGGCTGCCGGCACCAGGCGGTTCTCGATGCCCCGCGGGCTGCCCAGCCAGTGTACTTCCAGCGCTTCGGCCTGCAGCCCACGAGCCAGCGACAGTGCCGGGATGACATGTCCACCGGTACCGCCCGCCATGATCAGAACGCGCCGCGCTGCCGCCTGCTTCACTTCATGACTCCCTGTCCGTTGATCCTGGGTTCACGCCGCCCCGGCGCCTCGCGCGGCGCGGTTGAGCTGGCACGTCGCAGCGCCAGGCGAGTATCGATGTCGGCGCGCAGCAGCAACGCCACCATTGCCGCGCTCACCAGCAGGCTGGAGCCGCCGTAGCTGAGCAGCGGCAGGGTCAAACCCTTGGTCGGCAGCATGCCGGTACTCACGGCGATGTTGATGAAGGCCTGGGCGCCGATCACGATGGCGATGCCATAGCTGAGGTAGGCGGCAAAGGCCAGCCCCGCCAGTTCGGCACGCCGGCCCACTGCCAGCGCCCGCCAGATCAGCAGTGCGAACAGCCCCACCACAGCGATGGCGCCGAACAGGCCCAGTTCCTCGGCCAGCACGGCGAAGACGAAGTCGGTATGCGCCTCCGGCAGGTAGAACAGCTTCTGCACGCTGTTGCCCAACCCCATGCCCAGCCAGTGCCCGCGCCCGAAGGCGATAAGGGCCTGGGTCAACTGGTAGCCGCTGGCGAACTGATCGGCCCAGGGATCGGAGAAGCTGGTCAGGCGCGCCAGCCGGTAGGGCTCGGCGATAGCCACGTAGAAGCCAAGCAGCCCCACGGCAACGAGGATGAAGACAAACCGTCCCCACGGCGCTCCCGCCAGCAGCAGCATGCCCATCACGCAACCGGTCATCACTACCACGGCACCGTAGTCCGGTTCGAGAATCAGCAGCACGGCAACGACGCCCATCACCATCAGCGGGCGCAAGAAGGCGCCCCAGTTACGGCGCACGTCGGGAAGGAAACGCTCCAGGTATCCGGCGAGATAGACGATCAGGCACAGCTTGGCCACTTCCGATATCTGCAGATTGAAAGGCAGCAAGGGGATCGACAGCCAGCGTCGACTGCCGTTGACCTCGCGCCCGACCAGCAGCACCAGCAATAGCAGCGCGATGCTGACCAGCAACAGCAGCGGTCCATTGGCACGCCACCAGGCCAGCGGTGAGCGCAACGTCGCCGCCGCCGCCAGCAGTGCCATGGCAACGAACAGGGCATGGCGCTGGCTGAAGTACCAGGGGTTGCCGGTGAGGCTGGCCGCCACCTCGGTGGAGGCCGAAGTAACCATGACCCAGCCGGTCAGGATCAGGGCCAGCGCAGCGAACAGCAGCCAGCCGTCGAACGGCTGATCCCGGGTCGAAAGCTTCGCGCGCAGCCGACGCAAGCGGGCGAATTTGCGCGTGGATGAGGCCTTGGTGCTAGCCATGCCCAACCTCCTCGACGAGTTGCTGGACCCACTGCCGAAATGCCTCGCCACGCGCTAGGTAGTTGGGGAACTGGTCGAGGCTGGCACAGGCCGGCGAGAGCAGCACGCAGTCGCCGGGCTCGGCGATCTTCCGCGCATGCTGCATGGCGGCCTCGAGGTCGTCGACCCGGGTCACCGCCACGCTTCCTTCCAGTGCTTCGGCTAGCTTGTAAGCGTCGGCGCCGAACAAAATCGCCTCGCGCCCGTAACGGGCCATGGGCTCGGCCAGCGGTACGAAATCGGCCCCCTTGCCCACCCCGCCCGCCAGCAGCACGATCCGCCCCGGCAACGTCGGCCCCAACCCCGCTATGGCGGCAAGTGTTGCACCGACATTGGTGCCCTTCGAATCGTTGACCCAGCGAACACCGCCGATCTCGCCGATCGGTTCGCTGCGATGAGCCAGGCCCTTGAATCGGCGCAGCACCGCGCACATGGTCTCGAGCGGAAAGCCGAGATGGTGGCCCATGGCCAGGGCCGCCAGCGCATTGGCCTGGTTGTGGCGCCCCGCCAGCCCCAGCTCGTCGGTCGCCAACAATGTGGTGTCGCCATGCATCAGCCAATCGCGACCATCCTGCCTGGCAATGCCCCATTCGCCCGTCTCGGGAGGCAAGGTCGTGAAGCGATCCAGGGCCGGGAGCGGCTCGAGCGGCCAGGTCATGGCATCCTCGGCGTTGACCACGGCGTGCCTGGCACCGCGAAAGATACCCAGCTTGGCGGCGCGATACCCCGCCATGTCGCCGTGCCGGTCGAGGTGATCCTCGGAGAGATTGAGGAAGGCGACGGTTTCGGCACCCAGGCAAGGCGTGGTCTCGAGCTGGAAACTGGAAAGCTCGAGCACGTAGAGCTCCGCCTCGGGCACATCAACCAGCAGGTCCAGGGCCGGCGTGCCCAGATTGCCGCCGACGGCCACGCGCCTGCCGGCCTCCCATGCCATGTCGCCGAGCAGGCTGGTCACGGTGGACTTGGCATTGGAACCGGTGATGGCGGCGATGGGCGCTCGCGCCGCGCGCACGAAGAGGGCAATCTCGCCGACCACCAGCGGCTCCCCCGTGTCGCGGCAGCGACCCAGGCACTCGGCCAGGCCCGGCGTATGGGGATCGACCCCGGGACTGACCACGATTTCCTGCGCCTCGCTCATGTCGAGCGCCGCGAGCGGCCCGCAATGCAGGACGACATCCGGATGGGCGATGCGAAACTCGTCGAGCCCAGGCGGCGCCTCGCGGGTGTCGGCCACCATGAAGGGCACCCCCTCCCTGGCCAGGTGCCGGCAGATTGCCCGGCCCGATATCCCGAGCCCGACCACCAGTGTCTCCCCCTTCGCCACCTTGGGCATTGCGGCCTCCTCACGCGGTCGGATCGGCGTCCCCTGGCTCAGCGGATTTTCAGCGTGGCCAGGCCGGCCAGCACCAGTACCACGGTGATGATCCAGAAGCGCACGATGACCCGCGGCTCCGGCCAGCCCTTGAGTTCGTAATGGTGATGCAGCGGTGCCATGCGGAAGATGCGCCGCCCGGTCAGCTTGTAGGAGCCGACCTGCAGGATCACCGAAATGGTCTCCAGCACGAAGATGCCGCCCATGATGAACAGCACGATCTCCTGGCGCACGATGACGGCAACCACGCCCAGCGCCGCACCCAGCGCCAGCGCACCGACATCGCCCATGAAGACCTGGGCCGGATAGGTGTTGAACCACAGGAAACCGAGACCGGCACCGGCGATGGTGGCACAGAACACCGCCAGCTCCCCGGCTCCGGCAATGTTGGGAATCTGCAGGTAGTTGGCGAATACGGCGTTACCACTGGCGTAAGCGAAGATCGCCAGCCCCATGGCGACCATGACGGTGGGCATGATGGCCAAGCCGTCGAGGCCATCGGTAAGGTTGACGGCATTGGAGCTGCCGACGATCACCAGATAGGTGAGCACGACGTAGAACACGCCCAGCGGCAGCACGATGTCTTTGAACAGCGGTACGATCAGACTGGTTTCCGCCGGGCTGGTCGCCGTCAGGTAGAGCATCAGAGCCGTACCGAGGCCGATCACCGACTGCCAGAAGTACTTCCAGCGCGCCGGCAACCCGCGGGGATTCTTCTCGACCACCTTGCGGTAATCGTCGACCCAGCCGATCGCCCCGAAACCCAGCGTCACCACCAGCACGATCCACACGAAGCGATTGCTCAGGTCCGCCCACAGCAGCGTGCCGACGGCGATCGACATCAGAATCATGGCACCGCCCATGGTCGGCGTACCGGCCTTGGACAGGTGCGACTGCGGACCGTCGTCGCGGACCGCCTGACCGATCTGCCGCTCGACCAGGCGGCGAATCATCCACGGGCCCAGCCACAGGCACAACAGCAGGGCCGTCATGGTGCCCAGGATCATGCGCAGGGTCAGGTAATTGAAAACGTTGAAGGCGCTCTGGTACTGCGCCAGGAAATCAGCCAGAAAAAGCAGCATGTGTTGCGTTCACCTTGGTGCGTCAGCTCGTAGCGCCGCCACTACCCGTTCCATGCCAGCGCTGCGCGAACCCTTGATCAGTACGCTGGCACCGGTGGGCAGATGGTTCAGGACATGGCGCGTCAGCGCCTCGTGATCGTTGAAATGATACCCGCCGTCGCCGAAAGCCTGGCTCGCGGCCGATGCCGCATCCCCGCAGGTCATCAGCACGTCGATCCCCAGCTCCCGTGCGTAGTGGCCGACTTCCGCATGCAGCCGGTCCGAGCCTTCCCCCAGCTCTCCCATGGCACCCAACAGGCACCACCTGGGACCGGGCAATTCGGTCAGCAGCGCAAGCGCCGCCTTGACCGCTCCCGGATTGGCATTGTAACTGTCGTCCAGCAGGCGGCACTCGCGGATGCCCTGCAGCGGACTCAGCCGCCCCGGCATCGGTGCCGCCGCCGCCAGCCCGGCCAGCAACTGGTCGTCGCCCAGCCCCAGTGCCCGCGCACCCGCCGCAGCCGCCAAAGCATTGGCCACGCTATGACGCCCCAGCAGGGCGAGCTGCACCCGACCGACCCGGCGACCATCCACGACAAGCGTGAAAGCATAGCGTCCCTGAGCGTCGCAGGCCAGCTCGGTGGCCCGCACACGACTCTCCTCGGCAAAACCGAAGTCCAGTACCTCCCGCGGTGCGGCCAGCCGAGACCAGAGCGGGAAATAGGCGTCGTCGCGATTGAGCACCGCCACCCCGTCGGCGCCCAGCCCGGCGAGAATCTCGGCCTTCGCCTGGGCAATCTGCCCCATACCGCCGAACTCGCCGACATGAGCACCGGTGACGTTGGTGATGATGGCCACCTGCGGCTCGGCCAGGCTCGTGGTCCAGGCAATCTCGCCGAGGTGGTTGGCCCCCAGCTCGGCTACCGCCTGGCGGTGCTCGTCGGTGAGCCGGAGCAGCGTGAGCGGCGCACCGATGTCGTTGTTGAGGTTGCCCAGCGTGGCCAGGGTCTTGCCGCGCTGGTCGAGCAGCCGGGCCAGCAACTCCTTGACGCTGGTCTTGCCGCTGTTGCCCGTCACCGCCACCAGCGGGCCGCCCCAGGCACGACGACGGGCACGCCCCAGCAGCCCCAGCGCCAGGCGAGTGTCCGGCACCACCAGCTGCGGCAGCGGGTCATCGACGCACTTCTCGACCAGCGCCGCCACGGCACCCGCCTCACGCGCCTGGGCAATGAAATTGTGGGCATCGAAGCGTACACCGCGCAGCGCCACGAACAGGCTGCCCGGCGTCAATTGGCGCGTGTCGCTGGCGATATCGCCCAATGGCATATCAGGGTCCGGCGCCGTTACGCCCAGCGCTTCGGCGACGGCACCCAGGGTCTGCAAGCCGGACCCGCTCATTGCCTCTCCTCACGTCGTCTCAGGGCGACCTCGGCCTCGGCGACATCGCTGAAGGCATGGCGCACGCCGGCGATTTCCTGATACGGCTCATGGCCCTTGCCGGCGATCAGTATCACGTCGTCGGCGCTGGCTTGTGCGATGGTACGGTCAATGGCCTCGCTGCGTCCGGCGACAACCTCGCAGCGCTGCGTGGCCTCAGCCGGCACACCAGCAAGGATCTGTTGGCGAATCTCGGCAGGATCCTCGCTCCTGGGGTTGTCGTCAGTGATCACCAGCCGGTCGGCATGGCGCTCGGCAGCAGCCCCCATCAGCGGACGCTTGCCGCTGTCACGATCTCCTCCACAGCCGAACAGGCACCACAACTGGCCATCGCCGGGCAGGTGCTCGCGCAACGCGCCCAAGGAATTCTCCAACGCCTCCGGGGTATGCGCATAGTCGACGATCACGGCCGGCCGGCCTGCACCTCCCACTCGCTGCATACGCCCCGGCACCGGGGTCAGCCGCGCAGCCGCATCGAACAATGCATCGAGCGGCTCACCCAGGCCATACAGCGTGGCGATGGCCAACAGGACGTTATCGAGATTGAAGCGCCCCATCAGCGGGAGCTCGAGCGAACGCTCTCCCTGCGGCGTCGCCACCAGGGCGAGCTGACCATTGCGGCTGGGCTGCCAGTCGATTACCCGCAGCGTGGCCGCCGGCTCGTCGCCAATTGCCAGCACGCGCACGCCTTCCGGCAGCCCTGCCAGCATCAGGCGAGCCAGGGCGTCGGCAGCGTTGACCACCGCAAGCTTCAGCTCGGAGCGGCGGAACAGGCGCGCCTTCGCGGCGGCATAGGCCGCCATGCTGCCGTGGTAGTCGAGGTGGTCGCGGCTCAGGTTGGTGAATACGGCCGCAGTGACATGACAACCGTCGAGGCGCCCCTGCTCCAGCGCATGGGAAGAGACC
Organism: Halomonas sp. LR3S48; assembly: GCF_025725665.1. Taxonomy (NCBI): domain Bacteria; kingdom Pseudomonadati; phylum Pseudomonadota; class Gammaproteobacteria; order Oceanospirillales; family Halomonadaceae; genus Halomonas; species Halomonas sp. LR3S48. The sequence continues at coordinate 2,965,584 of NZ_CP107009.1, forward strand.
TCCATGGCTACCCGGTCGATGCCGCCCGCCGCCATCTCGCCAAGGGTTGCCTGCAGCGTCAGCGGTCCCGGCGTCGTCAGCCCGGTATCCTCGAGCTTTCCGGGCCGCCCCACACCCAGCGTGCCGACGAGGCCCGCCTTGCGACCCAGTGCCTCGCTCAGCTCGGCAACGTAGTGGGTCACAGAGCTCTTGCCGTTGGTCCCGGTGACGCCGATCAGTTCCAGCGCATCGGGCACCTCGAAGAGCAAGCGCCCCAGCTCGCCCAGGCGCTGGCGCAGGAAAGGCAGGGCGATGACCGGCCGGCCCTGTGCCGAGCCGGGAAGGGGCTCGCCCGGCTCGGTGTGGTAAAGTACCTGTGCGGCACCGGAGCGGAGCGCCTCGGCCAGGTAATCACGGCCGTCGAAGCTCACCCCGGGCACGGCGACGAAAACGTCTCCCGGCATGACACGGCGGCTGTCGAGTACCAGGCGAACCGACGCATCGCCGCTGAAACCTGGCTCTGTCAGGCTGGGCCAGCAGCGGCGAAGCGCCGCCTGGAGACGAGAAGCACTTACCTGCATCGACACACCTCTGTCGTGGAAAAGGCAGGATTCATCTTGCACGCTGGTCCGGCGGCACATCGAGCAATCGCAGGGCGCTACCGGTGACGCGTGAGAATACCGGTGCCGCCACGGCCCCGCCGTAATAGTCTCCCGCCCTGGGGTGATCGATCATGACGATGGTGACGATACGCGGATCGGAGACAGGGGCAATACCGGCGAACAGGCTGCGATAGGCATTCTCTTCATAACCGCGCACCGACGTCTTGCGTACTGTACCGGTCTTGCCGGCCACCCGGTAGCCCGGCACCGCCGCTCGCCGGCCGCCCGTGCTCGGCTGTACCGACTCCTCCATGATTCGCAACAGCTCGTGAGCCACCTGCGGATCGATGGTCGGCGTTCCCTGGGGGGCTTCGTCCAGCTTGAGCAGTGAAGGCGCCATGCGCACACCGCCATTGGCCAGCGCGGTATAGGCGCTCGCCAGTTGCAGGGCCGAGACCGACAGGCCATAACCGTACGACAGCGCTGCCCACTGACTGCGCGACCAGCGCACCGGCGCCGGCAGGTGTCCCACGGCTTCGCCGGGAAAGCCGGTTTCGGCACTCTGACCGAAGCCGAGTCGACGATAGAGATCGGGGACCAGTGGGTCGTCGAGCTCGAGCACCAGTTTGGACATACCGATATTCGACGATTTCTCGAGAATACCGGCCAGGTCGAGCCGGCCGTAGTTGCGAATGTCGCGAATGGTGAAGCGGTCGATACGCATCCAGCCCGGCGAGGTATCGACCACCACGTCGCTGTCGAAGATACCGCTCTCCATGATCGCCGCCATGGCCAGCGGCTTCACCACCGACCCCGGCTCGAAGACGTCGACGACGGCTTGGTTGCGCAGGCCGCGCGGGTCGATACCGGCGCGATTGTTGGGGTTGTAGGAGGGCTGGTTGGCCATGGCCAACACCTCGCCGGTGCGCGCATCCATCATCACCACGACGCCACCATCGGCTTCGTGCTCGGTAACCGCTGCCTTGAGCTCACGGTAAGCCATGTACTGCAAACGCTGGTCGATGGCCAACGTCAGCTCACCACCCGGCTGCGCCTCGCGCAGGATTGCCAGGTCGCGCACCAGTCGTCCACGCCGATCCTTGATCACCCGGCGCTGGCCCGGAGTGCCGGCCAGATAGGGCTGATAGGCCAGCTCTACGCCCTCCTGCCCCAGGTCGTCCACGTTCGTCACACCCAGCAGTTGGGCCACTACCTCGCCGGCCGGATAGTAGCGCTTGTACTCGTGCTGGGCGTAAACCCCCGGCACGCGCAGGTCGAGCACGCGCTGAGCGGCCACCGGTGTCAGTTGGCGGCGCAGGAACATGAATTCACGCTCGGCGAAGCGCTCCAGCCTGGCATCGAGATCCTCCAGGCCCACGCCCAGCGCCTGCGACAGCATCAGCCGCTGGATACGATCTTCGGGAACTTCCTGAGGGTTGGCCCAGAGCGTCACCACCGGCGTGGAGATGGCCAGCGGCTCACCGTTGCGATCGGTGATCATGCCGCGATGAGCCGTCAGCGACTCGGTGCGCAGGGTACGCGCATCGCCCTGCCCCAAGAGAAAAGGCCGGTCGAAGACGTGCAGGGTCACGATACGCCCGGCCAGTAGCAGCAAGCCGAGGATCACCGCGCCCAGCACCACGCCATAGCGCAACCCGCCCATCGGCGCCATCGGCGGCCGACGACGCGGCATCACGCCACTGCGAACGTCAGTGCTCATGGCCGTATGACCTCGACTTCGTCGACGTGGGGGAGGCGCATATCGAGCCGCTCGACAGCCAGGCGCTCGATACGCGCCGGCGACGACCAGGCGCTCTCTTCGAGTAGCAACTGACCCCATTCCGTCTGTAGCTGGTCGCGCTCGCGCTCGAGCTGCTGCAACCGCACATACTGCACGCGGGTCTGGTGGCTGGCGTTGATCACCGCCATCGCACTGACCAGACAAGCCAGCAGCAGACCAAGGACCAGCAGCAGGCGCCAGCTCGGCAACCGGGCCGGTCGCCAGGCCGTGCGCAGCATTTGGGGAGACAACCGTCCTTGCGCCATGCCGTTCCTCAAATCAGCTTGCGCGCAGCGCGCATCACGGCGCTGCGCGCACGCGGGTTGGCTTCGACCTCTTCCGGCGTGGGCCGCCGAGCCTTGCCCAGCATCTCCAGGCGCTTGGCGAGCTGCTCATCGCGCACCGGTACACCGCGTGGTAGATCGGTATCGCCGCGCACATGCTCGCGGATGAAGCGCTTGACCCGGCGGTCCTCCAGCGAATGGAAGCTTATCACCACCAGATGGCCGCCCGGGGCCAGCGCCTCCAGTGCTGCCGACAATGCCAGGTCCAACTGCTCCAGCTCACCATTGATATGGATGCGCAGCGCCTGGAAGGCACGCGTTGCGGGGTGCTTGCCCTTTTCCCAGGCGGGGTGCGCGACCTTGAGCACTTCGGCCAGGTCGCCGGTACGCAGGAAGGGCTCCTCAGCGCGGCGCGTGACGATGGCTCGTGCCAGGCGCTTGGCGAAGCGCTCCTCGCCATAGGCCTTGAAGACATGGGCGATGTCGGCCTCGCGGGCACGGGCCAGCCAATCGGCAGCACTCTCGCCGTGGGTCGGGTCCATGCGCATGTCGAGCGGGCCGTCACGCAGGAAGCTGAACCCCCGCTCGGGGTCGTCCAGCTGTGGCGAAGAGACGCCGACGTCCAGCAGCACGCCAGCCAGCTTTCCATGCAGGCCATGGCGCCGGGCGATCTCGCCCAGGCTGGCGAACTCGCCTTGCTCGATGACGAAGCGAGGGTCGTCGATAGTACGCGCCTCGGCGATGGCCTGGGGATCGCGATCGATGGCGAGCAAACTGCCTTGGGCGTCCAGCCGCTCCAGGATGGCGCGAGAGTGACCGCCACGACCGAAGGTACCATCCAGATAGGCCCCGTCGAGGTCGTGGACGAGCGCATCCACGGCTCCGTCGAGCAGCACGCTGGCATGACGAAAGCCATGTCGGCTCGGTTCAGCTGCGGATGGCGGCATGCGCTTTCCTGAAGTCTCGGGCTTGTATGGGCGCACCGGCATGACCGGCCGCGGGGGATCGATTAGGGGGAGTCGGCCGATAAGCCGGGTTCTGTCGAGGACAGCCATTCATCTAGGGGCCGCGTCACCACGGCCCTCCAGCAACCTACCCGAACCCGACGCGGGCCACGCCATTGGGTTCCTATTTGGTCTTGCTCCGGGTGGGGTTTACCTTGCCACGCACTGTTACCAGGCGCGCGGTGCGCTCTTACCGCACCCTTTCACCCTTGCCGGCCTCCCGGGGGAGACGTAGGCGGTCTGCTCTCTGCTGCACTTTCCGTCGGCTCGCGCCGCCCAGGCGTTACCTGGCACCCTGCCCTATGGAGCCCGGACTTTCCTCCCCCGAACCGATCCAAGGATCGATCCGGCGGCGACTGTCTGGCCGACTCCGAGCGCAAGAATACCAGCGCACCCGTGGCCTCTCAATGTCTTTCCACACCATGTCAGCGCGTCTCCTTGAGCGATTGCGCTCGGCCATACCAGACTTTCTTCGCGCCGCCCAGCAGGCGCGCTGCCACCGCCGCGGCCTGCTTGACCCCAACGCCCTCGGCAAGCAGCGCCGCGAGCACGGCATCGGCTTCCAGGGTGGCGGCGTCCGCCTTCTCGCGCGCCTCGGCGCCCGCCACCATGATCACGAACTCGCCGCGGGCCTGATCGGGGTCGGCCTCCATGCGCGCCAGTAGTGCCGAGGCGCTGCCGTCGAGAAACGTCTCGAAGGACTTGGTCAGCTCCCTGGCCAGCACCAGCCGCCGCTCGCCGAATACCGCTGCGAGATCTGTCAGGGTGTCGCGGATACGGTGTGGCGACTCGTAGAAGACCAGCGTCTCCTGATTTGCCTTGAGCCCCTCGAGCCGCTGGCATCGCGCCCCCGTCTTGGCCGGAAGGAAGCCCTGGAACAGAAAGCGATCGGTCGGCAGGCCCGCGGCGCACAGCGCCGCTACCAGGGCGCAAGGGCCCGGCACCGGCACGATGCGCCGCCCTCGCGCACGCAGCTCGCGCACCAGCACGAAGCCCGGGTCGCTGATCAAAGGCGTACCGGCGTCACTAACCAAGGCAATGTCCTGGCCACGCAGCAGTCGCTCGTCGAGTTGCTCGACCCGTGCCGCCTCATTGTGCTCATGCAGCGAGAGCATGGCGGGCGAGAGCCCCAGGTGACGCAGCAGCCGGGAGGTGTGGCGGGTATCCTCCGCCGCAACCAGCGTCACTTCGCCGAGCAACCTGGCGGCCCTGGGGCTCAAATCCTCCAGATTCCCAATCGGCGTGGCGACCACGTACAATGTGCCCAGATCAGTGTCAGACATGGCGGTTCCTCAGCGAGACTGTCGGGCTTGGCCGAACGAGATGATTGCCGCGCCCAGAGATAGACCCGTGCCTCTCTGAGCCTGCAGACAAGGAAGAATACATGCTGAAAATGCCCCGCGGCCTGCTGGCCACCCTGCTCCTCGCCCTCCTCATGGCCGGCTGCGCCCCTCCCGGTGTCGTCGAGCGCGTGCCCGAAGACGACCCCGGCCAACTTCTCGAGCGCGCCGAGCAGCAAGCTCCCGAGCAAGCCGCACTCAGCCGGCTCGAGGCGGCGGATATCCTAGCACGCCGCGGCCAGCGCACCCAGGCGCTGGAGATCGCCCGCGAGATCGACGATGCCCAGCTGTCCGCCGAATACCGCTTGCATTGGGCCATGCTGCTGTCGGAACTCGGCGAAGAACTCGAGGAGCCCTGGGCCGTGATCCAGGCCGGCCAATTGCTCGACGAGATCGACATGCCGCGCGATGCCGACCTGATACTGCGCGAGCGCATGGGGCGCGCCCTGGTGCAGGTCGACGAGCACCGCGCCGCTGCGGCGATGTTGATGTATGTGCAGGCACGCACCGACAGGGAAGCGCTCAACGATCCCATCTGGGCCTCGCTCTCCCGCCTCGAGGGTAACGGACTGGCCAGTCTGCGCGAGGGAGCCGACGAACTCACCCAGGGCTGGCTGGAACTTGCCGGCCTGGTACGCGAGAGCGACGGCGACATCGAGCGCCTGTTCACGCGCCTGGAATCCTGGCGTGAGCGCAACCCTCAGCACCCGGCAGCCCGCAGCGTACCCGCAGAACTCCTGGCCCTGCGCGAACTGCGCGGCAAGGAAGTGCGTCATATCGCCGTTTTCTTGCCCGACAACGGCCCCTTGTCCGGCGTTGCCGAATCGATTCGCACCGGCATCCGCATCCACCACCTCAACAGCGTCGAGCGCAATGGCGGCGTGCGGCTCTCGTTCCTCGACGCCAGCCAGGGCAACCTCGACGCCCTCTATACTGAGGCGCGCAACATCGGTGCCCAGGTGGTCATCGGCCCGCTCGACAAGGACCAGGTCAGCGAACTCGAAGCCCGCGACAGCGTTCCCTTGCCGACGCTGGCGCTGAACTACGGCGCCGGCTCGTCGAACCAGGCCGAGGGGCTGTTCCAGTTCGGCCTGTCGGCCGAGGACGAAGCGCGCCAGGTTGCCCGACGCGCTTATGAGGACGGTCATCGCCGCAGCGCCCTGCTGGTGCCGAACAACGAGTGGGGCGCGCGGGTCGGTCGCGCCTTCGAGGAGGAATGGCGCAACCGCGACGGCACCATCACCAATGCCGTTGCCTATGACCCCCGCGGTTCCGCCACCGAGAGCACTCGCCGGGTGCTCAGCGACGGCCGTCCCGACATGCTGTTCCTGCTCGCCCTGCCCAGTTACGCGCGCCAGGTACCGCCGACCCTCGACTACTACAATGCCGCCAATCTGCCCATCTACGCCACGTCGCATCTCTACGAGGGACGTCCGCAGCCACTGCTCGACCATGACCTCGACGAGGTCAACTTCGTCGACATTCCCTGGCAGATCCCTGATGCCGCGGTAGGCGGCGTGGAAGCGCTCCCCTATCTCGCCAGCTTTGAGGAACTGCATCGGGATGCCGATCCCTCCACCTTCCGGTTGATGGCCATGGGTGTCGACGCCTACGAACTGGCGCGCCGGCTACCGCAGTTTCAACTGCTACCCGAGAGCGAAATGTTCGGCGCCACCGGCTTGCTGGTACCCGGGCGTGACGGTCGCATCGAGCGACGACTGCCCTGGGCGCGCTTCGAGCGCGGAGTGCCGCGCCCGATCCTGAGCTTCGACCTGCTCGACGGTGCCCAGAACGATGGCCAGCTCCGCTGACGCCCGCGCCCGTGGCGCCCGCATCGAGCGAGTGGCCGCCGAGTGGCTCGCCACGAAGGGGCTCAGGCTCATCGCCAGCAACCAGCAGTTCAAGGGCGGAGAGATCGACCTGGTGATGGGAGACGGCGAGACGCTGGTCTTCGTGGAGGTGCGTCATCGTGCCGACACCCGCCATGGTCACCCGCTGGAGACGGTCACCGCCACGAAGCAGCGACGGCTGGTCCATGCGGCGCGTTTTTATCTGGCACGTAACCGGCTATCATGTCCCTGCCGTTTCGACGTGCTGGCCGTGACTGGCACCCCGCCCGCGCTCGACTTCGAATGGGTACAGGGCGCCTTCGAAGCGTTCTGACCGACCTTATCGTTCGTTCCGCGACAGGACTCGACAGAATGGATTTTCAGCAACGCATACTCGGCCACTTCAACGCCAGCATCGACACCAAGACCTATGCCAGCGAGGTCCTGCCCCCGTTCATCGAGGTCGCCAGTCAGATGATGGTTCAATGCCTGGTCAACGAAGGCAAGATACTGGCCTGCGGCAACGGCGGCAGCGCGGGCGACAGCCAGCACTTCTCCTCCGAACTGCTCAACCGCTTCGAACGGGAGCGCCCCAGCCTGCCGGCGCTGGCGCTGACCACCGATACTTCGACGCTGACGTCGATCGCCAACGATTACAGCTACAACGAGGTCTTCTCCAAGCAGATCAGGGCGCTCGGCCAGCCCGGTGATATCCTGCTGGCGATCTCGACCAGTGGCAATTCAGGCAACGTCATCCAGGCAATCCAGGCCGCTCATGACCGCGACATGGCCGTGATTGCCCTGACCGGCCGCGACGGCGGCGACATGGCGTCCCTGCTTGGCCAGGACGACTGCGAAATACGCGTCCCGGCCACTTCCACGGCGCGCATCCAGGAGGTTCACCTGCTGGTGATCCATTGCCTGTGCGACCTCATCGATGAACAACTCTTCGGCAGCAGCGAGTAATCCCAATGACTTCAACCAGACTCTTCGCTTGTTTCATGGCCGCCCTGATCCTGGCCCTCGGCGGCTGCACCACGGTTACCGGTGTCACCAATCCCGGCACCATCGACGAGAACTACGGCAGGCGCACCCTGGGTGCCCAGGTGGAAGACGAAAGCATCGAGACCAAGATCGCCCACAACCTTCGCCGCAGCGATGCGCGCCTCGGCGATGCCCGCATCAACGTCGACAGCTACAACGGCATCGTGCTCCTCACCGGCCAGGTTCCCAGCGAAGAGCTGAAGCAGAAGGCCAACGAAGTGGCGCTGGAGGTACGCAACGTACGCGACGTACATAACGAACTGTCGGTTGCTGCCAACCTGCCGGCAAGCCAGCGACTTTCGGACACCTGGATCAACACCCGCATCCGCACCACCCTGGCGGCCGACGAAAGCATCGACACGGGTCGGCTGCGCTTCATCACCGAGAATGCCACGGTCTATATCATGGGCATGGTCAGGCGGGCCGAAGCGGATCGCATCGTCAATGCGGTTGCCGACGTCGGCGGCATACAGCGCATCGTCAAGGTCTTCGACTACCTCGACTGAACACTCAGCTCAGCGCATAAAACGCAAAACGGCAGGCCCAGGGCCTGCTGTTTTGCGTTCTGGCCGATATGGCGCCTGCCGTCACTTGATGACTCGCAATGAAGGTCGCTTCTTGGACGAAGAGGATTTGCCGGTCGGCGACACCTTGTCGCGTTCCGGTGTCACGCCATCATCGTCTCGACCTTCGTCACTGTCGACGCTACTCAGCCCGGGCTTGTCCGCGGAGGCTTCTTCCTCCCGGGGCATCGGCATGGTCGGCTCATGGCCGAACACCATACCCACGCCATTCTCCCTGGCATAGACGGCCACCAGGGCCGGCATCGGCACGACCACCTGCATGGGTTGCCCGCCGAAGCGGGCGTGAAAACTGATGGCATCGTTCTCGATATGCAGGTCCCGCACCGCGGAAGGCCCCACGTTCAGCACGATCTGGCCATTCTGCACGAACTGGCGCGGCACACTTACGCCAGGCTGCTCGGCGTCGACCACGATGTAGGGAGTCTGATCATTGTCCAGAAGCCACTCGTAGAGGCCTCGGGCCAGATAGGGGCGGCTCGACAACATGGCGTTCTGCCCTCCAGTCTGTTGGCGTCGGGATGGCCCGACGCCGGGTTCAGGCGCGCATCTCGCGCTCGTTCTCGCTCAGCGCCGACACGAAGGATTCCCGCTCGAACAAGCGCTCCATGTAAGTAACGAGCGGCTTTACCTGCTTCTCCGGAAGCTCGATCCCCAGCACCGGAAGGCGCCAGAGTATCGGCGCGATACAGCAGTCGACCAGCGAGAACTCCTCGCTCATGAAGAAAGGCACGTCCTCGAAGATCGGTGAGATACCGACCAGACTCTCGCGCAGTTCCTTGCGCGCCTTTTCCACTTCCTTCTTGCCACCGCTCTCGATCTGCTCGACCAGCGGACACCACTCGCGCTCGATGCGGTGCATCCACAGCCGGCTCTGAGCCCGGGCGACAGGATACACCGGCAACAGCGGCGGGTGGGGGAAGCGCTCGTCCAAGTATTCCATCATAACCTTGGATTCATAGAGCGCCAGATCGCGATCGACCAGTGTCGGCACGCTATTGTAGGGGTTCAGGTCGGCAAGCTCTTCGGGACGCTGGTCGCCATTGACCTCGACGATATCGACCGCCACGCCCTTCTCGGCGAGCACGATACGTACGCGATGACTGAAGTGATCATCGCTTCCCGAGTAGAAGATCATCGACGACCGCTTGGCCACTACACCCATGTAACAATCCTCGCATCAATTCGAACCAGCATGATAGCACGCACCCCAAACTGCGGGGTGGCTCGCGCTCTCGAACTTGGAACAACACGCAGGGGGCGCATGGCACGATGGCCATACGCCCCCTGCGGCACAACATACCGATTCGAGCGAATCAGTGGATATCGCGCCAGTACTCGCGCTTCAGCAGGTACGCCAGCACACCGAAAATGAAGATGAAGATCAACACCTTCGGCCCCAACGCCTGCGCATGCAGCTTGGTCGGCTCGCCCACGTAGGCCAGGAAGTTGGTCAAGTCGTAGACGGCCTCTTCGAACTCCTCCGGCTCCATGGCCCCAGGCTGCGTGACCTGCAGCACCTCGCAAGACTGGTACTTGCCGGTCAGCGGGTCGAGCTCGGCTCCGTCGACGGGACGATCCGTCTCGGCACACACCTTCTCCTGCACGCCCTGCAGCGGCTCCAGCACATTGGGCATGGCCACCAGGTCGAACACTTCATTATTGACCCCATTGGGACGCTCGGGGTCGCGATAGAAGGTCAGCAGGTACGAGTAGATCCAGTCGGTGCCGCGCAGGCGCGCCTCGAGGGTGAGGTCGGGAGGCGGCGCCCCGAACCAGCTCTCCCCGTCCTCGGTGCTCATGGCGTTGTGCATCTGGTCGTTGAAGGCCAGGCTCGAAGAGAAAATCAGATTCTCCTCGATGAGTTCCTGAGGAATGTCGAGGTCTTCGGCGGCACGCGCGAAACGCTGATGCTCGAGCGAATGACACCCCATGCAGTAGTTGACGAAGAGCTTCATGCCCCGCTGCAGCGATGCCTTGTCGTGGAGATCCGGCGTCATCGAATAAGGCACGCTCTCGCCACCCGCGGCCATCGCGGTGAAGGGCACCAGCGCGAAGAGCAGTGCGAACAGTTGCTTTTTCATTAGCCAGTCACCCTCTCCGGAATGGGTTTCGTCTTCTCCATCCTTGTGTAGAAAGGCATCAACAGGAAGAAGGCAAAGTAGACCGCCGTACAGATCTGCGCCAGCACGGTACGCCCATCGGTAGCCGGCAGCACGCCCAGCACGCCGAGAATCACGAAGCTGATGGCGAACAGCGCCAGCATCACCTTGGAGATCCAGCCCTTGTAGCGCATGGAGTTCACCGGGCTGCGATCGAGCCAGGGCAGCACGAACAGCACGGCGATAGCCGCTCCCATGAAGATCACACCGAGGAACTTGGCGTCCAACCCCAGGATCGAGAAGTTGATCGCCCGCAGGATGGCGTAGAAAGGCGTGAAGTACCACACCGGGGCAATATGGTCCGGCGTCTTGAGCGGGTTCGCCGGCTCGAAGTTGGGCTTCTCGATGAAGTAGCCGCCACCTTCGGGGAAGTAGAACACCACCACACAGAACACGAACAGGAACACGGCCACGCCGAATACATCCTTGACGGTGTAGTACGGGTGGAAGGGGATCCCGTCGAGCGGCTTGCCGGTCTCGTCCTTCTTGGCCTTGATGTCGATGCCGTCCGGATTGTTGGAGCCGACCTCATGCAGTGCAATGATATGCAGCACCACCAGCGCCAGGATCACGATGGGCAGCGCCACCACATGGAGGGCGAAGAAACGATTGAGGGTGATACCGGAGATCAGGTAGTCGCCGCGCACCCACTGGGCCAGGTCCGGGCCGATGCCGGGAATCGCCGAAAACAGCGAGATGATCACCTGAGCCCCCCAGTAGGACATCTGCCCCCAGGGCAGCAGGTAGCCCATGAAGGCCTCGGCCATCAGCGCCAGGTAGATCGCCATGCCGAAGATCCACACCAGTTCGCGTGGCGCCTTGTAGGAGCCGTAGAGCAGTCCACGGAACATGTGCAGATAGACCACAACGAAGAAGGCGGAAGCACCGGTGGAGTGCATATAGCGGATGAGCCAACCCCACTCCACATCGCGCATGATGTACTCGACGGAAGCGAAAGCACCCTCGGCGGAGGGGTTGAAGCTCATGGTCAGCCAGACGCCGGTAAGGATCTGGTTGACGAGCACCAGCAGGGCGAGAGAGCCAAAGAAATACCAGAAATTGAAATTCTTGGGCGCGTAGTACTTTGACAGGTGTTCCTGCCACATCTGCGTGGCAGGGAAGCGGTCGTCCACCCAGCGCATGAACCCGCTCTCTGCCTTGACACGGTTCGGGTTACCCATCAGGCAGCCTCCTCATCTTCGCCGACGACGATCACGCTGTCGCTTTCAAAGCGATACGGCGGTACCTCGAGATTGGTCGGAGCCGGCACGTTGCGGAACACGCGCCCCGCCAGGTCGAAACGCGAGCCATGGCAAGGACAGAAGAAGCCACCCGGCCAATCGTCCGTCCCCACGCCTTCGGCATTCGGCTCGGGGCGGAACAGCGGCGAACAGCCCAGGTGGGTGCAGATCCCGATCAAGACTCCGATCTCAGGCTTGATCGAGCGCAACGGACCGGTGACGTAGCTTGGCTGCTGCGGTTCGTCGGAATCGGGATCGGCCAGACGGGAAGGATCGAAGTTCTCGGTACGCTCCATCATCTCGGGAGTGCGTCGAACAACCCAGACCGGCCTCCCACGCCACTCGACGGTCATGCGCTGCCCCGGCTCCAGCTTCGAGACATCCGCCGTCACTGGCGCCCCCGCCGCCCTTGCCCTGGCACTCGGCTGCCAGGAAGCCACAAAGGGAACCGCCACTCCCACGGCCCCCACCGCACCTACGACGGTGGTGGCACCAAGGAGGAGACGGCGCCGCCCTTTGTTCACGCCGTTGTCTGCCATTTTATGGTTTCTCCCATCAGCTTACCCGTTGAACCGCACGGAATGAGTTCCGTAGCCACGGATACCAAATCCGCCACATATTAAGGAATCGAGCCGCTTCGTACAAGGCGAAACAGTCCTGACCAAGGTGGAATTCAAAACGCAATCACTTGAAATAAAAATAAAAAAACCCGGGCAACCGCCCGGGTTTTTTGTTGCGATTTGATGCAATTAGCGCTTGGAGAACTGCGGGCGGCGACGCGCCTTGCGCAGGCCGACCTTCTTGCGCTCCACCTGACGTGCATCGCGAGTGACGTAGCCAGCGGCACGAAGCGCCGGACGGAAGTCCTCGTTGTACTCCATCAAGGCACGGGTAATGCCGTGACGAATGGCGCCAGCCTGGGCAGAGCCACCACCGCCCTTGACGGTGACATAGACGTCGAATTGACCGGTCGTCTCGGTCAGCTCGAGCGGCTGGCGAACCACCATGCGGCCGGTAACGCGACCGAAATACTGGTCCAGATCACGGCTGTTGACGGTAATCTTGCCGGTGCCCGGCTTGAGGAAAACACGGGCAGTCGATGTCTTGCGGCGCCCGGTACCGTAATACTGTTGTGCCATGGTGATGATCCCCTCAGATGTTCAGTTCTTGCGGCTGCTGGGCGGCGTGCGGATGTTCGGCGCCGGCGTAGACCTTGAGCTTGGAGTACATGGCGCGCCCCAGCGGGCCCTTCGGCAGCATGCCCTTGACGGCAGACTCGATCACGCGCTCCGGTGCGTGCGCAATCATCTTCTCGAAATTCATGGAGCGAAGACCGCCCGGGTAGCCGGTGTGGCGATAGTAGGTCTTGGCCTTGGCCTTGTTGCCGGTAACCTGCACCTTCTCGGCGTTGATCACGACGATATAGTCGCCGGTATCGACGTGAGGGGTGAACTCGGGCTTGTGCTTGCCACGCAGACGGCGAGCGATTTCGGTGGCCAGACGGCCGAGCGTCTTGTCCGCCGCGTCGACGACATACCAGTCGCGCTGCACGCTCTGCGGCTTAGCAGTGAACGTTTTCATGGAGAAATCACCACAAGATCAATCAAGTGCATTGGACCCCGAGCACTCATGGCGTCATCGGGATCATCCCTATTTTTCTTGGTTGCCCTGCCCTTCGAGCAGTGGCAACGGTCGAGAAGCGCATATTCTACAGGAAGTGCGCACGAGGATTAAAGTCTTAATCTGGCTTTCGATCACGGCTTGTGGGGCAAGGCGAGATATTCTTGCGACTGCATCTCCTGCAGCCGCGACAGGGTGCGCTGAAACTCGAACTCGAGGCGCCCGCCGGCGTACAACGATTCCGCCGGCGCCTCGGCCGACATCAGCAATTTGACGCCACGGTCATAGAATTCATCGACCATGTTGATGAAGCGACGCGCCTGGTCGTCGGTCGCCGCGCCCATTCGGGTCACATTGGAAACCAGCACGGTGTGAAACTCGCGGGCAAGCTCGATGTAGTCGTTCTGGCTACGCGGCCCGTCGCACAGCTCGCGGAACTCGAACCACACCACGTCGTCATGCAGACGTCGCGCCCTCAGCACACGATGATTGACCTCGATCGGCACGTCGATTTCACCGTCATGACCGGCGATCTCACGAAAGCTGCGCGCCAGCTCCTGCTCCGCCGCCTCGTCCAGTGGCGCGTGAAAGATCTCGGCGCGCTCCAGGGCACGCAATCGGTAGTCGACGCCCGAATCCACATTGACGACTTGGCAGTGCCGCTTGAGCAAATCGATGGCCGGCAAGAAGCGCGCACGCTGCAGTCCATCCTTGTACAGCTCGTCGGGCACTATGTTCGAGGTGGTTACCAGCACCACGCCGCGCTCGAACAGCGCTTCGAGCAGGTTGGCGAGGATCATGGCGTCGGTGATGTCCTTGACGAAAAATTCATCAAAGCAGATCACCCGCGCCTCGGCGGCGAACTTGCCGGCGATCAGCGTCAACGGATTCTTCTCGCCCTTGTAGTGCTCCAGCTCGTTGTGCACCCGCTGCATGAAGCGATGGAAGTGGGTGCGCATCTTATCGGGAAAGGGCAGGGACTCGTGGAAGGTATCGACGAGATAGGTCTTGCCCCGCCCCACCCCACCCCAGAAGTAGAGCCCCTGGATGGCGGGCAATACCGGCTCCTCCTCCCCCTTGTCGCGCTTGCCGAACAGGCTCGCCACCCGGGACTTGAGGCCACGCCCGGTGGTCACGGCCCGCGGTTCGGTTCTCGGCGAGGCCACGAGCTGGTCGTAGAGCCGCTGCAGGTGCTCGACGGCCAGCTCCTGGGCCGGGTCGTAGTGAAAATCATCGCGCTCGAGGTCGGCCCGATAACGCGCCAGCGGCGTACCGGCAGCAGCCGTGTGGGAACTCGCAGGCGTCACGGTCGCGCACATGGAAGATTCCTTGCTGATCATGGCTCGTATCGTTACAGGCCCCGTATTATACGCATCCAGCGCGCTGCGCGCAGAAAAATGGAATGCCACCGATCGTTGACCCGTCGACGGCCAACCCTTCTATAATGGGCCGCCAGGCATGGCTCGCGGCCCGACTGGGCAGAGGCTAGGCACCGGCGTGTATCAGCATCAGGAGAACTTCGTGGATTACGGCAATGTGAACTGGATCGTGGCTATCGTCAGCCTGCTGGTCGGCCTTGGCATCGGCGCCATCGGCTATCGCGCACTTGGCGCGTCGGCAACCCGTACGCAAGAGCTGCGGCGCCAGGCGGCCGAACGTGAGCGCGAGCTGAACGTGCTTCGCGAAGGCATGAACGAGCATTTCAGCCAGGTAGGCATGATGGTGAGCAATATCCAGCGCGAAATGCGCACCCTCGAGCACCGCCTGACCGAGGATGCCAGCACGCTGCACTGCGATGCTCCTCTCAACCAACAGCGGACGTCGGCCAATCAGCTCAAGTCGGCCGACCGGCCGGCCCTGACCGGCGGTGATGACGACATACCGGCACCGCGCGATTACGCCGACGGCTCCGGCGGCACGCTGTCGGAGGACTTCGGGCTCAAGCCAAGCGAAGAGAAGAGCGAGACTCCTCAGCCCCCTCGCTACTGACCGCCCGAGGCCCGCCGGACCACCCGTCAGGCCGGATTGTCGATATCGACGAAGCGGTGCTCGACAGCGAATTCCTGCTCCAGCCATGCCCCCAGCGCCTGCACGCCATAGCGCTCGGTGGCATGGTGCCCCGCAGCCAGATAGTGGATGCCGAGTTCCCGCGCCAAGTGCGTGGTGCGCTCGGATATCTCCCCCGAGATGAACGCGTCGGCACCGGCCTCCCAGGCCTGGGTGATCATGTCTTGGGCGCCACCGGTACACCAGGCGATGCGACGTATCTCGCCGCCGCCAGGTGCCTCGACGAGCAACGGCTCGCGTGCCAGGCGCTCCCCGACATGGCGTGCCAGGGTCGCTGCCGGAACGGCTTCGGGCAGGCTGCCGAGCCACACCAGACCCTGCCCCAGCACTCCATCGGCACAGCCCTCCACGCGCAGGTCGAGCCGCCGCGCCAGCATGGCGTTGTTGCCAAGCTCCGCGTGGGCATCGAGCGGCAGATGGTAGGCCAGCAGATTGATGTCGTTGAGCAGCAGCGTACGTATGCGCCGCTGCTTGATACCGGTGATGGGTATCGGTTCGTTCTTCCAGAAGTAGCCGTGGTGCACGAGCAGCAGGTCCGCCCCCCACGTCACCGCCTCGTCGAGCAGCGCCTGGCAGGCGGTCACCCCGCTCATCACGCGCCGCACTTCGTCACGTCCCGCTACCTGCAGGCCGTTGACGGTGTAGTCCTTGAAAGCGGAGGCCCCGAGCAAGGTATCGCAGGCCCGCACCAACTCGTCTCGCAAAATCATTTCCGCCTCCCGGACAGCGCTTCGCAGTCGATGTTACAATTGCCCCCATTGTAACGACTGAGCGGAAAGCCATCGACCGCCCGCCGACCAGGAAACGCCGCATGCGACGTTCTCTCATTGCCTATGCCCTGCCCGTCTTTATCGGCGTGCTGCTGGCCATTGTCTTGCTGAATACCTTTCCGCAGTTGCTGCGAAGCCCATCGACACCGGACAGCCCCTTGCAACCCGCGCTGCCAACCGAAGTGCAGCCAGTGTCGCGCCCCTCCCCCGAGCTGCAGCAGGCCGCCCCACTGGCGCGCCAGCAGGGGCCGGTCAGCTATTCGACCGCTGTCGAAAAGGCCGCGCCGGCAGTCGTCAACATCTACTCGTCGCGGGTCGTGGCGCGCGAGGAGCATCCGTTGATGTCGGATCCATTCTTTCGCCAGTTCTTCGCCGACGACTTGCCGACCCAGCAGCGCCTGCTGTCGAGCCTGGGCTCCGGCGTCATCGTCAGCGAGGATGGCTACGTGCTGACCAACCATCACGTCATCGATGGCGCCGACGAGATTCAGGTGGCGCTGCGCGACGGCAGGGAAACGCTTGCAGAGGTGATCGGCACCGACCCCGAGAGCGACCTGGCCGTGCTGCGCATCGACCTGGACCAGCTACCGGTGATTCAACTCGCCGATACCGAGGATGTGGCAGTGGGGGATATTGCCATGGCCATCGGCAACCCCTTCGGCGTGGGCCAGACCGTCACCATGGGCATCATCAGCGCTACGGGGCGCAGCCACCTGGGGCTGAGCGCCTACGAAGACTTCATCCAGACCGACGCCGCCATCAACCCGGGCAACTCCGGGGGCGCCTTGATCAACGCCGAAGGCTCCCTGGTGGGGATCAACACCGCCATCTTTTCCCGCTCGGGGGGCTCTCAAGGGGTCGGCTTCGCCATTCCCACGCGTCTGGCGCGCTCCATTCTGGAAGCCCTGGTGACCCAGGGACGCGTGATCCGCGGCTGGCTGGGCATCGAAGCCCAGGAGATGACGCAGGACCTGGCGGCTTCCTTCGGCTTGCAGGCGCCGCGCGGAGTGGTCATTTCCGGGGTGGTGCCCGAAGGGCCGGCCGCCGAGGTCGGCCTGCGTCCTGGCGACGTGCTGCTGGAGGTCGATGGCCGCCCCATTCTCGATGCCCGCGCCGCCATGAGCGACATCGCAGCCATCGAGCCCGGGGCCACGCTTCCCTTGACCGTGGTGCGCAGCGGCGAGAAGTTCACCGTCGACCTGGAGGTAGGGGAGCGCCCGCTACCGCCGAGTCGGCAACCCGGGCGCTGAAAGGAGGCAGGGTCTACTCCTTAATGCGGTACTCGGCGGAGCGAGCATGGGCCGTCAGCGACTCACCGCGTGCCAGCACCGAGGCCACCCTGCCCAACGTCGACGCCCCCTCCTCGGAACAGTGAATGATCGAGGAGCGCTTCTGGAAGTCGTAGACACCCAGCGGCGAGGAGAAGCGCGCCGTGCCGGAAGTCGGCAACACGTGGTTGGGGCCGGCACAGTAGTCGCCGAGGGCTTCGGCCGTGTAGCGCCCCATGAAGATGGCACCCGCATGGTGCACCTCGGGCAGCAGCGCCTCCGGGTCGGCCATGGAAAGCTCGAGATGCTCCGGGGCGATACGGTTGATCAGGCGTACGGCCTCGTCGCGGTCGCGACAGTGAATCAAGGCACCGCGACGCGCCAGCGACTGGCGCACAATCTCCTGTCGCTCGAGCGTCGGCAGCAATCGTGCGATGGCCGCCTCGACCTCGGCCAGGTGGCGCTCGTCCCAGCTGACGAACAGCGCCTGGGCATCCTCGTCGTGCTCGGCCTGGGAGAACAGGTCCATGGCCAGCCACTCAGGATCGGTAGCGCCATCGGAAACCACCAGGATCTCGGAGGGTCCGGCGATCATGTCGATGCCCACCTGGCCGAAAACCGCACGCTTGGCGGTTGCCACGTAGATGTTGCCGGGCCCCACGATCTTGTCGACACGCGGCACGCTCTCGGTGCCATAGGCCATGGCCGCCACCGCCTGGGCGCCGCCCAGGGTGAAGACGTGATCCACACCGGCCAGGTGGGCCGCCGCCAGCACCAGCTCGTTGAGCACGCCATCGGGAGTGGGTACGACCATGACGATCTCGCGCACCCCCGCCACATGCGCCGGAATGGCATTCATCAATACCGAAGAAGGATAAGCCGCCTTGCCGCCCGGCACGTAGATGCCGGCTCGGTCCAACGGCGTGACCTGCTGGCCGAGCACGCTGCCGTCCGCCTCGACGTAGGACCAGGAAGTCGGTTTCTGGCGCTCGTGATAGACGCGTATGCGCTCGGCGGCCTGGGCCAGGGCATCACGCTGGACGTCGGGTAGGCCGTTGAACGCCTGTTCGAGCCGGGCCGCCCCCAGCGTCAGCTCGCTCATGCTCGCGACCGCGAGCCGGTCGAAGCGCTGGGTATACTCGATCAGGGCCGCATCGCCCCGCTCACGTACCGCCGCGATGATCTCGGCCACACGCCCCTGAACCTCGGCATCCGACACGCCTTCCCAGGCCAGCAGCGCATCCAGGCGCGTCTCGAAATCGGCATCAACGGTCGACAGCCGGGTAATGTCGACGGATTCAACAAGGGTTTCGCTCATGGTCGCCTACGCCTCCAGTTGAAATAGTCAGTGGAAATAGTCTCGTTGCTGACATCAAGCAGGATGGCTACCGAGCCGTTGACTCGGCATTCGCCCGCCGACGCTCCACCGCGACGGCAAGCCGTGCGATCAGCGGCTTGAGGCGTTCATGCTTCATGGTCATGGCCGCTTTGTTGACCACCAGGCGCGTGCTGATCGTCGCGATCAGTTCACGCGGCGACATGCCATTGGCACGCAGGGTGTTGCCGGTATCGACGATGTCGACGATCTCGTCGGCCAGGTTCATCAATGGCGCCAGCTCCATGGCCCCGTAGAGCTTGATCACCTCCGCCTGGATGCCCTGCTCGGCGTAGTAGCGCCGCGCCACGTTGACGAATTTCGTCGCCACCCGGCGTCGCGCACGGGCCGGCTTGGCGCCGTCGATGCCGGCGGTCATCAGCTTGCACTTGGCGATCTCGAGGTCCAGCGGTTCGTAGAGCCCCTCGGCCCCATGCTCGATCAGCACGTCCTTGCCCGCCACGCCCAGGTCGGCGGCACCCAGCTGCACATAGGTCGGCACGTCAGTGGCACGGATCACTACCAGCTTGACGTCGTCGAGGTTGGTGTCAAAGAGCAGCTTGCGGCTTTTGCCCAGGTCCTCGGCCGGTACGATACCGGCATCCGCCAGTAGCGGCAGGGTCTCGTCGAGAATGCGGCCCTTCGACAGGGCCAGAATCAGTTGCTTGCTCATGATCTCGCCTATGATCGGAAATCGCGGGCTTCACCTGTCCCGCTCAACCGGGAATGCGGCGAATCCGAGCCCCCAGCAGTTGCAGCTTTTCTTCGATGCACTCGTAACCGCGATCGATGTGGTAGATACGATCGACCAGGGTCTCGCCGTCGGCCATCATCGCCGCGATCACCAGCGAGGCCGAAGCGCGCAGGTCGGTTGCCATCACCGGGGCACCGGAAAGGCGCTCGACGCCGGTGATCATGGCGGTGTTGCCCTCCAGCGCCACCTGCGCTCCCATGCGGTTCAGCTCCTGCACATGCATGAAGCGATTCTCGAAAATAGTCTCGACCACATGAGAGGTGCCGTCTGCCACGGCATTGAGCGCCACGAACTGGGCCTGCATGTCGGTGGGAAAGCCCGGGTACGGTGCGGTACGGATGTTGACCGGGCGCGGGCGCCGTCCTTCCATGTCCAGCTCGATCCAGCCATCGCCGACGGTGACCTTGGCACCGGCCTCCTCGAGCTTGGCCAGCACTGACTCGAGGATGTCGGAGCGGGTATTGCGTACCCGCACACGACCACGCGACAGCGCAGCGGCCACCAGGAAGGTACCGGTCTCGATGCGGTCTGGCATGACGTCGTGATAGGCCGCATGCAGCCGCTCGACGCCTTCGATGGTGATGTTGTTGCTGCCGTGGCCACGGATCTTCGCGCCCATCTTGATCAGGCATTCGGCGAGATCCACCACCTCGGGCTCGCGGGCGGCGTTTTCCAGCACCGTGGTCCCTTCCGCCAGGGTTGCCGCCATCAGCAGGTTCTCGGTACCCGTGACGGTGACGGTATCGAAGAAAATGGTGGCACCCTTGAGCCTACCGTCGACACGGGCACGGATATAGCCACCCTCGACGCGGATCTCCGCCCCCATGGCTTCGAGGCCGCGAATGTGGAGATCCACCGGCCGTGAGCCGATGGCACAGCCGCCGGGAAGCGACACGTCGGCATGGCCGAAATGCGCAAGCAAGGGCCCCAGCACCAGGATCGAGGCTCGCATCTTCTTGACCAGCTCGTAGGGAGCGTGACAGTCGCGCACCTGGGAGCCGTCGAGCTGGATGGTCATCTTCTCACCCATCACCGGCTCGACGCCCATGCGACCCAGCAGCTCGAGCGTGGTGGTGATGTCCTGGAGATGGGGCAGATTGCCTATGGTGACCGGCTCGTCGGCCAGCAGGGTAGCGCACAGAATAGGCAATGCCGCGTTCTTGGCACCGCTGGCCCAGACCTCGCCATCGACGGGTCCATTGCCGGTAATGATCAGCTTGTCCATGAGTGTCCGAGTGTCAGGCGCCCTGGCCAGGTGAAGCCGCATTCTCCGGCGCGCTAGCCCACTGCGCCGGTGTGTAGGTCTTGATGCTGACGGCATGCACGGCACCGGAGGCGATCTCCTCGGTAAGGGCGCCATAGATCAACTGTTGCCGCTTGACCGGCGACAGGCCGTCGAAGACATCACCCACGGCGATGACCTGGAAATTGCAGCCTTCGCCCTGGATGTAAAAATCGCAATCCTCGAGGCGCGCCTCGAGCAGTGCCTTGACGTCACTGGGTTGCATGAAAAATGGAACTCCTGTGGCACGAATGGAGCGGCACGCGACCCCAACCAGGGTCGCTGCCGGAAACAAGAATTCCTACATGGTAAAGAAAAGCATCGCGCTTGGCGATGCCGGAACCGGGCTTTGCCGGAGGCGATCAGGCCTCGCCGGAAAGAGGCAGCAGCTCGTCGAGCCCCGCCACCTGCGTCAGCCGAGCCAGTGGCGCCGAGAGCCTGACCTGACGGATCTCGACGCCAGCCGTGCGCGCCTGACGCGTCCACTCGAGCAATACACTCAGCGCGGCACTGCTGACTTGCTCGACACCGCCCAGGTCGAGCACCAGGCACGCGCCGGCAGGCTGCTCGTTCAGCCAGGCACTACCCGCCTCGACCAGCGGCGCGGCGACCTCGAAATCGACATCGCCACTAACGGCCAACCCCTGCGGGCCGGCCTCCAGCCGCACATCGCTGCGCTCGAACAGCCGGCTCATGCGTTACCACCCTCCTCCAGCTCTTCCGCAGCAATTTCGGGAGACCAGTTGGCAATCACCGCATCGTAGTCGCGCCCCTGCTCGCGCATGGCCTGGTCGAACTGATTGCGGAAGGTCAGCCCCAGGTTGATGCCATTGACGATGACGTTGACCACCTTCCACTGACCGTCGGTCTGACGCAGCGTATAGCTGACCGGATAGACGGCCCCGTCCATTGCCACCACTTCCATGGCCACGGAAGCCTGGTCTTCGTGACGCGACGCACGCTGGCTATCGAGTACACGCAGCTCGCGGTAGTCGAAGGTCACAAGCCCCTTGGTATAGGTATCGATCAGGGTCTGGCGAAAGACGTTGACGAACCGGGAACGCTGCTGGGGAGTGGCATTCTGGAAGTAGCGCCCCATCACGCTGGCGCCGATGTAGCGAAAGTCCGCGATATCGTCGAGGTTGTCGTCCACCAGCGCCTTGAGCTCGTCGATATTGTTGGCGTAATGATCCTTGCGCCCTTCGACCTGGCTCATCAGCTCGTCGATGCTGTCGCGAATGACTTGCTCGGGGCTACGGTCCGGCTCCGCCGATGCCGACAGGCTGGCAAGGGCCAGGCACAACCCAAGAAGCAAGCGGCGAAACAGGGCGAGGGAGAGTGTCATCTGGCTCATGGATCGACCTCGAATGAATAATGAATAAAGTAAAGGCTTGTTGATCGGAGAACGCTCAATCATTGACCATATTGGACACGAACTGCTGGATCAGTTCCTCGAGCACGAGGGCGGACTGGGTGTCACGGATGGTATCTCCGTCGCTCAGGGTCTCGGGGTCCCCGCCGACCGTAAGCCCGACATACTGCTCACCCAGCAGGCCAGAGGTCAGGATGGCTGCCGTGGTATCGCGGGGCAGCCGATCCTCCAGCTCGGCATCGAGTTCGAGCACGACACGGGCATCGTACCATTCGGTATCCAGCTCGATGGCGCTGACGCGCCCCACCGTGACGCCAGACATGGTGACCCGCGCACGCGGCTTGAGACCGCCGACATTGGCGAAATTGGCCTCGAGACGGAAGCTGTCGCTCGGCATCTCGAAGGTCAACCCGCTGACCCGGAGTCCCAGGAACAGCAATCCCAGAATACCGGCCAGCATGAAGAGTCCGACCCCCAGCTCCATCGTCTTGCTGCGCTTCATCCTGCCTCTCCATACAGCGCTAGACGCCGCTCAATCATCAGGAAAACCCTCCGAACATCACCGCGGTAAGCACGAAATCGAGGCCCAGCACCGCCAGGGAGGAGTAGACCACCGTGCGCGTTGTGGCGCGGGAAATCCCCTCCGAGGTCGGCACCAGGTCGTAGCCTTGGAACACCGCAATCCAGGTCACCACCAGAGCGAACACCAGGCTCTTGACCAGGCCGTTACCGATGTCCTCGACGAAGGCCACGCTGGCCTGCATGTTGCCCCAGTAGGAGCCTTCGAACACACCCAGCCACTCGACCCCGACCAGGTAACCGCCATAGACACCGACCACGCTGAAGCCGATGGTCAGCAGCGGCAGTGCCACGAAGCCGGCCCATAGCCTCGGGGCCACCACCCGGCGCAACGGGTCGACGCCGATCATCTCCATGCTGGTGAGCTGCTCGGTGGCTTTCATCAGTCCGATCTCGGCGGTCAGTGCCGAGCCGGCACGCCCGGCGAACAGCAGCGCCGCCACCACCGGCGAAAGCTCGCGCAGTAGCGACAACGCCACCATCTGCCCCAGGGCCTGCTCGGCGCCGAAGTCGACCAGGATGGTGTAGCCCTGCAGCGCCAGCACCATGCCGATGAACAGCCCCGACACCAGCACGATGGCCAGCGACAACACGCCGACGAAGTGCATCTGCCGCAGCCACAGGTACCAACCCTCGCGGGATGGAATGCCGACGGCGGACTGGGCGAGGAACATGCCCGACCGCCCCAGGGCCTCGAGCAAGTCGCAGCCACGCCGCCCGAGGCTCAGAATGCGCCCGATCATGCCCCACCCTCCAGGTTGAGGATATCGCGGAAATAGTCCGGCGCCGGATAATGAAAGGGTACCGGGCCATCCGGTTCGCCGTGCACGAACTGGCTGACACGTGGGTCGTCGTCGATGTCGAGGCTATCGGGGGTTCCATGAGCCATGACCTGGCCATCGGCGATGACGTAGACGTAGTCCGCAATCGACAGCGTCTCCTGAATGTCGTGGGACACCACGATGGAGGTCAGGCCGAGCGCGTCGTTGAGCTTTTTGATCAGCTGTACCAGCACACCCTTTGAGATCGGATCCTGGCCCACGAACGGCTCGTCGTAGAGCACGAGATCAGGGTCCAGAGCGATCGCGCGGGCCAACGCGACGCGTCTCGCCATGCCTCCCGACAGCTCCGCCGGCATCAGCTCGCGCGCCCCACGCAGCCCTACTGCCTGCAGCTTCATCAGCACCAGATCGCGCACCATCGCCTGGGGCAGGTCGGTATGCACCCGCAGAGGAAACGCCACGTTCTCGAACACACTGAGGTCGGAAAAGAGCGCACCGCTCTGGAACAGCATGCCCATGCGGCGGCGCAGCGTGAACAGCGCCTTGCGCGATAAGGCGTGCACGTCCTGCCCCGCGATCAAAACGCGGCCGGCATCGGGCGTCAGTTGGCCGCCGATCAGCTTGAGCAGAGTCGTCTTGCCGGTACCGCTGGGGCCCATGATGGCCGTGATCCGGCCGCGGGGAACCCGCAGTTCGACGCCGTTGAAGATGGCTTTCTCGCCGCGCGAGAAATGCAGGCTCTCCACCTCCACGAAGGGGGAATCGATCATGCCGCAAGGTCCAGGAAAAATTATCGAACATCGTATCCTAACTTCTTTGCCCGGCGCCAGCCCGAGCCACACCGCCACTTGCACCCAAACCACCGAAGACGTCTAATGTGCGGCCTCATTCGCCGTTCTGATCGATACCATGCTGCTTCCTCTCATTACGGTCGCCCTGGGTCTTGCCGTACTCACCTGGAGCGCGGATCGCTTCGTCAATGCCGCCGCCGCCACCGCAAGTCGTACCGGGCTGAGCGCGATGCTGATCGGCATGACCGTCGTGGCGCTGGGCACGTCGGCCCCCGAGATGGTGGTCGCCGTCTTTGCCGCCCTTGATGGCCTGCCTGACCTGGCCACCGGTAATGCACTGGGCTCCAATATCGCCAATATCGGACTGGTTCTGGGGGCCACGGCACTGGCGCGCCCCATTCCGGTGCCCTTCTCGCTGGTGCGCCGCGAGCTGCCACTGCTGCTCGGTGCGACCGGGGTCGCCGGCTATGCGCTGGCCAACGGCATCCTGGGACGCTTCGACGCCCTGGTCCTGCTGACGCTGATGATCTTCAGCGTATGGTGGTTGATACGCGCCGACAGCCCCGATGCCACCCCGACCCGTGATATTCCCGAGATGACGCTGAGCCGCGCACTTTCCTGGCTGGCCGTCACCCTGCTGCTGCTGTCGCTGAGTTCCCGCGCCCTGGTGTGGGGGGCCAGCGAACTGGCCCGTGGCCTGGGTATCAGCGAGCTCGTCATCGGCTTGACCGTAGTGGCAGTGGGCACCAGCCTGCCGGAGCTGGCCGCCTGCGTCGCCAGCGCCATCAAGCGACACCACGACCTGGCCATCGGCAACGTGATCGGTTCCAACCTGTTCAATCTGCTGACGGTGCTGCCGATACCCGCGCTCCTCGCCCCCGGCCCCTCTCACCCGGATGCCGCGGGACGGGACTATCGCGTCATGCTGCTATTGACCCTGGCCCTGGCCATTCTGCTGCTGTGGCGGCGCCAGGGGCACCTCGGCCGCCCCATCGGTGCCGCCTTTCTGATCGCCTATGCCGCCTACCTGGCCTGGCTCGGCTTCAGCGGCGGTGCCACTCTTGAGTGAAACCTCGCATCGGGCAACAATCATCGCCATGAGCTCAGACGAATCCACTTCGCCCCCCAACAATGCCAGCCCAGGCACCTCGCCGCTGAGGGAAAGCGCACGCCGCACCCTCAAGATCGAGGAGCAAGCCATTGCGGCGCTCCTCGAACGGCTCGACAGCCACTTCGACCGCGCCTGCGAGCTGATGCTCGCCTGCCAGGGCCGAGTGGTCGTCACCGGCATGGGCAAGTCGGGCCATGTCGCCGGCAAGATCGCCGCCACGCTCGCCAGCACCGGCACGCCGGCCTTTTTCGTGCATCCCGGCGAAGCCAGCCACGGCGACCTGGGCATGATCACGCGGGGCGACGTGGTACTGGCCCTCTCCAACTCCGGCGAGACCGCCGAGGTCACCGCGCTGTTGCCGCTGCTCAAGCGCATCGGCACGCCGCTGATCAGCATGACCGGGCGCCCCGACTCGACGCTGGCCCGCCATGCCGACGCCCACCTCGACGCCGGCGTCGAGCGCGAAGCCTGCCCGCTGGACCTGGCGCCGACGGCTTCGACCACCGCCGCACTGGCACTGGGTGACGCTCTCGCCGTGGCCCTGCTCGAGGCACGTGGCTTTACCGCCGAGGACTTCGCCCTCTCGCACCCTGGCGGCAGCCTGGGCAAGCGCTTGCTGTTGCGCGTCAGCGATCTGATGCATCAGGGCGAGCGACTGCCCAGCGTACCGTTGGGCAGCCCCCTGCGCGACGCCCTGCTCGAGATTACCCGCCAGGGACTTGGCTTCACCTGCGTCGTCGATGAGCACAATCGTCTGATCGGTGTCTATACCGACGGCGACCTGCGCCGCACGCTCGACCAGTATCAGGACCTCAGCCAATTGACGGTGGACGACGTCATGACCCGTCCCGGCAAGCGCATCTCTCCCGACATACTGGCCGCCGAAGCGGTCCGTGTGATGGAAGACAATCTGATAACGGCGCTTGCCGTCGTCGACGAAGCCGGTCACCCGATCGGCGCACTGCACATGCACGATCTGCTGCGAAGCGGCGTGATCTGACAACACTCTGACCAAGGAGAGCCCATGGCTCTGGCCACCCCTACCCTCGATCCGCGCCTCGTCGATCGCCTGCGCAAGATTCGCCTGCTGGCATTGGACGTGGACGGCGTACTCACCGACGGTCGCCTCTATTTCCAGGCCGACGGCGTAGAGATCAAAGCATTTCACACCCAGGACGGACTGGGCCTCAAGCTGCTGCGACGCGCCGGCCTGCAGGTGGCTTTCCTGACCGGACGCGAGTCGCCCATGGTCAGCCATCGCGCCGCCGCGCTGGGCATCGACCATATCTTCCAGAGCTGTGAAGACAAGCTCGCCACTTTGCGCGAGCTATGCACGCGCCAGGGAATCGAGCTCGAGCAGGTCGCCTACTGCGGCGACGATTTACCCGACCTGGCGGCCATACAGCGTGCCGGCATCGGTATCACCGTTCCCGGCACCCCGACCTACATACGCGCCCTGGCAGACTACGTCACAGAACGCAGCGGAGGTCATGGTGCAGTGCGTGAAATCTGCGACATGCTGCTCGAAGCGCAGGGGCATCGCGATGCGCTGGTCGACACCTACCTCCACGGCAAGCGCTGAGGCGGTCCGGCCATGCTGCGTCGGCTACCTCGCCCCTCGTTTCGTGTCTGGCTGTTCCTGATATTGCTGGCGCTCGGCGGGCTGATCGCCTGGCTGGACCCGTGGCAGGCACCCGCCCCCGGCCCGGTACCTACCGACGAAGCCGGCGAACCCGACTTCTATCTGGAACAGGCGCAACTGACCCGCTTCGATGCCGACGGTCGGGCCCACCAGCGACTGGAGAGCCCGCGTCTGGTGCATACGCCCCACGACGACGTTATTCGCGCGGTCACGCCACTGGCCCACCTGATCGACCGCGAGGGACGGCTATGGGTGGCAAGCGGCACGCAAGGCCGCCTCGGCCCGGGCGGCAATCCCTTGACGCTCTCGGGCGATGCACGACTCTTCGCTCCCGAAGAGCGCTGGCAGCTCGACACCGAGACCCTGCACTTCGATGCCAACGTGGGGCACGCCTGGAGCGACACGCCCGCCCTGCTGCAACAACCGCCACAGCGCATGCGCGGCGATCACTTCGACGCCTGGATCCATGACAATCGGGCACGTTTGACCGACAATGTGCGCGGCCACCATATCCCGGAAGGCGCCCAGCCGGGGCAAGCCGACGCCGTCAACCTAGAGGATTTCACGCCATGAAGCGATGCAGGCTCCACAAGCCATTCCCCCTGGCGCTGGTTGGCGTGGCGTTGATCACCCTGGTGGGCATCGGTCCGGCCATGGCACAGCAGCGTGACGCCGAGCAGCCCATCGAGGTCGAAGCCGACCAGCTCGACCTCGACGATCGTGCCGGTACCGCGGTCTATCTCGGCGACGTCGACATTCGCCAGGGCAGCATGCGACTCACCGGCGACCGGGTCGAGTTTCAGCGCAATGCCGCCGGCGAACTCTCGCGCGCCACGGCCCGCGGCGAACGTGCCTACATCGAACAGCAGCCCGACCCCGACCAACCCGTGGTGCGCGGCTGGGGACGTACCATCGTCTATCACGTGGCCGAGCGAAGAGTGGAACTGATCGATCGCGCCGAACTGCACCAGGGTAGCGATACCTTCGACGGCGGCTACCTGGAATACTTCCTCGACCGTCGCGTGGTTCAGGCACGCGCCCAGGGCGAAGGTGTCGAAGGTAGCCAGCGTATCCGCATGACCCTGCAGCCGGAGCGCTGAGGTGCCAATGAAAACCCTGTACGCCCGAAACCTGGCCAAGAGCTACAAGCGCCGCCGCGTGGTGCACGACATCAGCCTCTCCATCGAGCAGGGCTGCGTGGTCGGCCTGCTCGGGCCCAATGGGGCCGGCAAGACCACTTCGTTCTACATGATCGTCGGCCTGGTGAAGGCGGATGCCGGCGAGGTCCATATCGACGACCTGGATCTCTCGCAAAGCGCCATGCACGAACGCGCCCGGGCGGGTATCGGCTACCTGCCTCAGGAAGCCTCGATCTTTCGCAAGCTGTCGGTGGCCGACAACATCATGGCCATCCTCGAGATGCGCAAGGATCTCGATCGTCGTGGACGACATGCGCGACTCGAGCAACTGCTGGAAGACTTCCATGTCACCCACATTCGCGACAACCTCGGCATGAGCCTCTCGGGCGGTGAACGCCGACGTGTCGAGATCGCCCGGGCGCTGGCCACGGAGCCGGCCTTCATTCTGCTCGACGAGCCCTTCGCCGGTGTCGACCCGATCTCGGTGGGCGAGATCAAGGGCATCATCCGCCAGCTCAAGGCACGCAACATCGGTGTGCTGATCACCGACCACAACGTTCGCGAGACCCTCGACATCTGTGACTCGGCCTATATCGTCGGGGACGGCCAGATCATTGCCGAAGGGAACGCCGAAGCCATCCTGGCCAACCAGCGGGTGCGCGAAGTCTATCTGGGCGAGGATTTCCGTCTGTAGTACAATCCCGCGCATCAAGCAAGCACCTGATCCTTATTGCAACTACATAAACAGGCATGGATATTGCCGATGGCATGTTTATTGCAATGAATTATCTTGCAAGTAATCGTCGACCCGACTAGGGTAGAGTTTTCCGGCAGATGAGCCCCATTACCTCATGGCCATGAAAGCATCCCTGCAACTGCGTGTCGGCACTCAGCTGACCATGACTCCCCAACTGCAGCAGGCCATTGCCCTGCTGCAGCTCTCGACCCTAGATCTACGCCAGGAGATCCAGCAGGCACTCGAATCCAACCCCATGCTGGAACTCGATGACGACTTCGGCGAACAGGCTGTCAGCGAAACCCCTAGCGATGAGTGGGCCGACGAGATACCCAACGAGCTGTCCACCGACAGCGATTGGGCCGACACCTATCCCGATCATGGCACGAGTTCCGGAGGCGCCACCGGCGAAGGGCCGGATTTCGAGCGCCAGGCCTCGGTGCAGACGCTGACCGGCCATCTGATCTGGCAATTGGCGATGACCGACTTGAGCGACCGCCAGCGCCTCATTGCCGAGAGCCTGATCGATGCCGTCAATGGCGCCGGTTACCTGGCACAATCCCTGGAGGACATTCGCGACGGCCTGCGCCGACAGGGCCTGGAGGGCCTGCCCACCCGGGAAGTCGAACAGGTCCTGCTGCGCCTGCAGCAGTTCGAACCCACCGGCGTATTCGCCCGCGACCTGCGCGAATGCCTGATGCTGCAATTGGCCGCGCTGCCCGACGATACGCCACTGCTGCCCCAGACCCGTCGCCTGGTACGCCAATTCCTCGAGGCACTGGCCTCCGATGACCGCCGTCTGCTGAAACGCCGCCTGGGCCTGGACGACGAATCGCTGGACGATGTCATCGCCCTGGTTCGCTCGCTGGACCCCCGCCCCGGCAGTGCCTACGCCGAAGTGAGCAGCAGTTACGTCACACCGGACCTGGTCGCCTACCACGACGAATCCGGCTGGCGCGTGGAACTCAACGCCGAAGCGCTGCCGCGGCTACGCATCCAGCCCGACTATGTCGCGCTGGTGCGGCGTGCGGACAAGAGCCAGGACAACCAGTTCCTCAAGGACCATCTGCAGGAAGCCCGCTGGTTGATGAAGAGCCTCGCCAGCCGCAACGACACCCTGCTGAGAGTGGGGCGGGAGATCATGGCACGTCAGCTCGAGTTTCTCGAACAGGGCGAAGAGGCCATGAAACCCCTGGTGCTGGCCGACATCGCCCAGGCCGTCGAGATGCACGAGTCGACCATTTCGCGAGTGACGACGCAGAAGTTCATCCACACCCCACGCGGCGTCTTCGAGCTCAAGTACTTCTTCTCCAGCCATGTCGGCGGAAACGGTGACGGGGACGTTCACTCCAGCACGGCGATCCGCGCCCGTATCCGCAAGCTCGTCGCCGATGAACCGCCGCGCAAACCGCTCTCCGACAGCCGCCTGGTGGAGCTGTTGGCCGAGGATGGCATCCAGGTCGCCCGCCGCACGGTTGCCAAGTACCGCGAAGCTCTGGGAATCCCCTCCTCCAGCGAGCGCAAGCGTTTTCGTTGACGCTACGACATAACGCTGACCCCGGGCAATCCAACCGCCAGAGGGGGGTATGCAGGGCAGGAAAAAGGGTTACAATCGAGCTACCACTCGAAGGACGAAGGAGCTTGTCATGCAAGTCAACATCACCGGCCATCATGTTGAACTGACCGATTCACTGCGTGACTACGTGAGCGAGAAGCTGAGCCGCGTCCAGCGACATTACGACAACATCACCAATGTGCAGGTCACGCTCTCGATCGAGAAGGAGCGCCAGCAGGCCGCCTGCACGCTGCACGCCGCCGGCGCCGACCTTCATGCCGAAGCCTCCGATCAGGACATGTATGCCGCCATCGATGCGCTGACCGACAAGCTCGACCGTCAATTGGTCAAACACAAGGAAAAAGCCCAGGCTCGCGCCCAGGGCGCCGGCATTCGCTGAGCTGCCATGACATTGGAAACCATCCTGCCCCCGGAACGCGCGCTGTTCGACGTTCCCGGGGGTAGCAAGAAGAGGGTGCTGGAGTTCTTCAGCACCTTCATTGCGCAGAACACTCCGAGCCTCGACAGCCAGGAAGTCTTCGGCAGACTGGTCGGTCGCGAGAGGCTGGGCAGTACCGGCATCGGCAATGGTGTGGCCATCCCCCATGCCCGTAGCCCTCACTGCCATAGCCCAGTGGCTGCCTTTCTCAAACTGGCCGAGCCCATCGACTTCGACGCCATCGACGGAGAGCCGGTCGACCTCGTCTTCGTGCTGCTGGTGCCCGAGGAGGCCGACGATACGCATCTGTCGCTGCTAAGCCAGGTGGCCAGCGTCATGAACGATGCCGAAACGCGCGCACGTCTGCGCAAGTGCGAAAGCCAGCGCGAACTCCACGAGCGTCTCATCGAAGCGATTCGACGACAGTCCTCGGCCTGACCTCCCCCTTCGCCGTTCGGCCGGCCCCTGATCAGGAGAACCATCATGCAGCTTGTGATCATCAGCGGCCGTTCCGGTTCCGGCAAGTCGATCGCACTGCAAGCGCTCGAAGATATCGGCTTTTACGCCATCGACAACCTGCCGGCGATGCTGCTTGGCCCCCTGGTGGATGAGCTGCGCAGCTCCCCCACGATCCAGACATCCATCGCCGTCAGCATCGATGCGCGCAACCTGCC
The DNA here is from genome assembly GCF_025725665.1 of Halomonas sp. LR3S48. NCBI lineage: Bacteria > Pseudomonadati > Pseudomonadota > Gammaproteobacteria > Oceanospirillales > Halomonadaceae > Halomonas > Halomonas sp. LR3S48. The sequence goes on from NZ_CP107009.1 coordinate 2,997,386, forward strand.
CCATGCCCTGGAGCGCTTCCCGCGCCTGCTGGAAGAGCTGCGCACCAAGCAGGTCGATTGCCAGATCATCTACCTGACCACCGATGCGCGCATCCTGCTGGAACGCTACTCCGCGACCCGGCGTCGACACCCCTTGACCCGCGGCCGGGACATGACCCTGGGCGAGGCCATCGAGTCGGAAGACGTGACGCTGAGCGACATTCGCAACCTGGCGGACCTGATCATCGACACCTCGCGGCTGTCGGTGCATGACCTGCGAGGACGCATCACCGAGCAGGTGGCCAGCCATCGCGCCGATCAGTTGACCCTGACCGTGGAGTCGTTTGGCTTCAAGGGCGGCGTGCCGCTGGATGCCGATATCGTTTTCGATGCACGCTGCCTGCCCAACCCTTACTGGGACCCGCGCCTGCGCTCCGCCACCGGCAGGGAGCCCAGCATCGTGGAGTTCCTGGAACAGTACCCCCTGGTCCAGCAGATGCTCGACGACATCGTTGCCTGGGTCGAACGCTGGCTACCGGCCTATCGCGACACACACCGCAGTTACTTGACCGTCGCCATCGGCTGTACCGGCGGCCAGCACCGCTCGGTGTACCTGGCCGAGCGCCTCGCCAGACATCTGGCCCAGCACCAGCCCGACGTGCGCCTGCGCCATCGGGAACTCGGCATCCACACACCGGTCATCGCCGCCCAGGACACGACCGTAGAGACGTCCGAACGCAAGGAAACCTGAGTGTGCCCTGCCGCAAGCTGACCCTGACCAACAAGCGTGGCCTCCACGCCCGTGCTGCCACCAAGCTGGTGCAGTGCTGCCAGCCCTTTCGCGCCCGCGTATTCGTCAACCGTGGCCAGCAGCAGGCCGATGCCAGCAACATCATGGCACTGCTGATGCTGGGCGCCCCCTGCGGTACCGAACTCGAGGTCCGTGCCGAAGGAGATGATGCCGAAGCGGCACTGGAAGCCATCGAGGCGTTATTCGATGCCCGCTTCGAAGAGGATAATTAGGGGAATGGCTGCGCTCGGCCACTCCCACCAACTTAAGGGAATGATGAGACTTAGACGTCTATTCGGTTTAGCCGCCGGCCACTGTCATCTCGTCGACAAGCCAACTGCCGGTGTGGATGCTGCCACGGGTGTCGAGGTCGTCGCCGACGGCCAATAGCCCCTTGAACATCGCCTCGAGGTTGCCGGCGATGGTGAACTCCTCCACCGGGTACTGGATTTCCCCGTTCTCCACCCAGAAGCCCGCCGCACCGCGAGAATAGTCGCCGGTCACGCCATTCACACCCTGGCCCATGAGCTCGGTGACCAACACGCCACGCCCCATGCGCTCGAGCAGTTCTTCGCGTGAGGCGAGCGGCGCCGTGATGCGCAGATTGCGTGCGCCGCCGGCGTTGCCGGTGCTCTGCATGCCGAGGCGCCGCGCGCTGTAGGCCGACAGCATGTAGCTGGCAAGACGGCCCTGCTCGATGAATACGTTGTCGCGCGTCTGCACGCCATCGTTGTCGAAGGCCGAACTGGCCATGGCACCGCGCTCCATAGGACGCTCGCCGAGAGTGAACCAGTCGGGAAACAGCGGCTCGCCCAGGCGGTCGCACAGGAAAGAAGCCTGGCGATAGAGCGAGCCGCCGGCGATGGCACTCATCAAATGGCCGACGAGCCCGCTGGCGACGGTGGCATCGAACAGCACCGGCAGGCGCCCCGTGGCCGGGCGTCGAGCCCCCAGGCGCTGCAGGGTGCGCTCGGCGGCTCTCTTGCCCACCACATCCGCCGCCAGCAGGTCCTGCGGATTGCGAGCGCTGGTGTAGTCGTAGTCGCGCTGCATGCCGTTCTCGTCCTCGGCAATCAACATGCAGGAGAGCGAGTGGCGACTGCCACGCTGGCTGCCCAGAAAGCCGTGGCTGTTGGCATAGATCCGCACCCCTTCGCCGCTGGAGAGCGAGGCCCCTTCCGACTGACGGATGCCGGGCTCGCCGCGCCCAGCCGCTTCGCAGGACAGCGCCAGCTCAATGGCCTGCTCGGTGGAGAGCGGCCAAGGATGATGCACGTCGAGATCGGGCAGATCGGTGGCCATCAGTTCGGGGTCGGCCAGCCCAGCAGCAGGGTCTTCGCCGGTATAGAGCGCAATGGCCATGGCCTTCTCCACGACCTCGCGGATCGAGGCATCGCTGGCATCGGTCGAGGAAGCACTGCCCTTGTGACCTCGCAGGTAGACCGTCACGGCGATTCCCTGATCGCGGGAAAGCTCGACGGACTCCACCTCGCCTTCGCGCACGCTGATACCGATCCCCTGATCGACGCTGGCCCCCACCTCGCAGGCGTCGGCCCCCAGGTGCTTCGCCAGGGCCAACGCCTGCTCGGTACGCGACTCCAGCAGCGCCTGCTGGGCAGCGGCATCGAAAGCCTTGCTCATGTGTCTCTCCCTCGTTCACCGGCCGCGCCGGTCTCCGTACGTGTCTGTTCCCGCCGTGGCACGACGGACTGATATACTGCTGTCATTCGAACCTATTCATCTCTCGATGGCCAGACCCGCACTGGCCCTCTCACTACTTGGATTCGGCATGCCCCAGGATATTCCCTCTTTCTCCGATGAAAGACCCAGCAAGTCCCAGCTCAAGCGTGAGATGCATGCGCTGCAGGCGCTGGGTGAACAGATCATCGCCATGAGTCCCGCCGAGCGTTCACGCTTCCCGCTGTCCGAAGATATGCTCGCCGCCGTCGAGGAAACCTCCCGCATTCGCTCCCATGAAGGGCGCCGGCGCCACATGCAGTACGTCGGCAAGCTGATGCGGCGCGAGGACCTGGAAGCGATCCAGGCCGTATTCGACGAGATCGAGCAGGAGAGTCGTCGCCGCGACCTTGCCTTCCATCGCCTCGAGAAGTGGCGCGATCGCCTGATCGAACAGGACGACTCGGCCATCGAGGCCTTCATCGAGGAGCATCCCGACGTCGACCGCCAGGCACTGCGCCAGTTGATCCGCAACGCCAAGAGCGAGCGCGAACGCGGCAAGCCCCCGGCCAATGCGCGCAAGCTGTTCAAGCTGATACGCGATACGGCTGGCTTATAAACACGTCTTCATTGCCTAACACCTCACGCAAACACTCAGCGGAACGTAGCCGAGCGCCAACACAGTATGGTCGAGCGCAGGCACGTTCCTTTATGAAGCAGTGCCGCCGACGGTGAGCTCATCCAGCTTGAGCGTCGGCTGGCCCACGCCCACCGGTACGCCCTGCCCCTCCTTGCCGCATACGCCGATGCCGGTATCGAGCTCCAGGTCGTGACCGATCATCGACACCCGGCCCATCGCCTCAGGACCGTTGCCGATCAAGGTTGCGCCCTTGACCGGCGCGGTGATCTTGCCGTTCTCGATCAGGTAAGCCTCGCTTGCCGAGAACACGAACTTGCCCGAGGTGATGTCCACCTGGCCGCCACCGAAGCTGACCGCGTAGATGCCTCGCTTGACGCTGGCGAGAATGTCTGCGGGATCGTCCTGGCCGGCCAGCATGTAGGTGTTGGTCATGCGCGGCATCGGCATGTGCGCGAATGACTCGCGTCGGGCATTGCCGGTGGGCTGCATGCCCATCAGCCGGGCATTGAGCTTGTCCTGCATGTAGCCGGTGAGGATGCCGTCCTCGATCAGCGGCGTGTACTGCCCCGGTGTGCCTTCGTCGTCCACGCTCATGGAGCCGCGACGATCAGCCAGGGTGGCATCGTCCACCACAGTGACGCCGGGGGCCGCCACCCGCTGCCCCATGCGCCCGGCGAAGGCCGAACTGCCCTTGCGGTTGAAGTCGCCTTCAAGGCCATGGCCCACGGCCTCGTGCAGGAGGATGCCGGGCCAGCCGGGACCGAGCACCACCGGCATCTGGCCGGCCGGGGCATCGACCGCCTCGAGATTGACCAGCGCCTGGCGCACGGCTTCCTTGGCGAAACGCTCGGCGACGTTGTCGTCGCGTAGCCGTGACATGGCATAGCGGCCACCACCGCCGGCGCTGCCGCGCTCACGCCGACCGTTCTTCACGGCAATGACGCTGACGTTGAAACGCACCAGCGGCCGGATGTCGGCCGCCAGCGTGCCGTCGCTGGCGCGCACCAGGACGACTTCGTGCACGCCGGTCAGGGACGCGCTGACCTGACTGACCGCCGGATCGGCAGCCCGGGCCACGCGGTCGGCCTGCTTGAGCAGGGCGATCTTCTCCTCGGCCGAAATGCCCGACAAGGGATCGATCGAGGCATAGCGCGGCGCAGCCTGGCTCACGACCCGTGAGCCGACCGGCAGGGTGGCACCGCTACGCACGATGCCGGAAGCCGTACGTCCCGTCTCGGCCAAGGCATCTACGGTGATCTGGTTGGAATAGGCGAAGCCGGTCTTCTCTCCTGCCATGGCACGCACGCCGACACCACCGTCGATGTTATAGCCAGCCTCCTTGACCTCGCCATCCTCGAGGACCCAGCTCTCGTGCCAGCTCCTCTGGAAATAGAGATCGGCATAATCGACGCCGGGCGTGAGCACATGACCGAGGCCGGCATCGAGCGCGCCGAGACCCAACCCGCCGGGGTGCAGCAGGATCTCGGCGGCGGTGTCAAGCAAAAGAGGTGAAGATGTCGTCATTCGGCGGTTTCCAGTGTGATGTCCGGCGAGATCCAGGGACCCCGCACGCGATAATGAATTCGAGTGACCTTGTCGATGGCTCTGCCGAAGAGTCGGTCGGCGATGAACAGCGCACCGCCCACCACCGGCGCACCGGCGATCACAGCGGCCAGCGGCAGGCTGCTGCTGACGGGCACCGTGACGCCCAAGCGCTGATCCAGTTCCCGCCGGACGAGGTCGACGGTGCCGTCCAGTGTGAAAGAGGTGGCCGGACCGTCTATCGTTACCGGGCCATTGGTCTCGAGGACGCCCTCGTACAGGGTAGCAGCCCCACTCACACGATCGAAAGCCGTGCCCTGGCCTGTCACGTCGGAGAAGTCCATGCGTAGGCGGCGGACCAGATTGTCCACGTTGAGCAGGCCCACCAGCCGCGCCGTAGGTGACTCGAGATTGGCGAAACGACCATCGCGCAGTTCGACCTCGATGCTCCCGCGCGAGCGCGCCAGGGCAAATTGCCAGGGCGCCCCCGGCCAGGCCAGTTGGCTGCGCACACGGGTCTCGTTGCTGCGAATCGAGACCGGCTGGCCGAGCCGTTCCAGCGCAGTGCCCAGGTCGCGGCCATCGAGATCGACCCGTGAACGGGTCAGGCTGTCACCGGCGCCGGCCGCCTCCCATACGATCTCTCCTCGCGCCGTGACCTGGCCCAAGGTCATCCCCAGCGGTGCCACCCGCAATCGTTGCGGCCCCCCCTCCCAATGCGCGGTCAGCGGGCCGATCTGGCGCCCCTTGTAGAGTATGTCGGCGATTCGTAGGCGGCCATCGGGTAATTCGGTGAGCCAATCCGGCAGTGGCATCGGATCGGGTGGCGTGTCGAGTTCTTCGAGCAGATTGCCGGCACCTTCCGTCTGGGCCGGAAACAAGGCATCAAGGGTCAGGCGGTCGAGCGAGATGTCCAGCGGATCGGCGAGGGACGGCCGATAATCGAGCACCCCTTCCAGCAGCCCGCCCTGCAGTCCGACGCGCCAACCGCCGCTGGTGTGCGGCCGCGCCTCGGCAGACATGACGCCCAGGCAATCCTGCGGGCCAGCGAGACAGGCGGTCTCTACCCGTAGACGCCGAAGCGGCGAAGAAGCGTCGGCTGCCCCCGTCGTCTCGCCCCCCAACAGCGGCGCCAACGCCTCGCCCCACTCCACCAGGTCGAGACGGGACTGGTAGATCGTACCCGACCAGCCTTCCTGTTCGGGCCAGGCGGGGGCCTCCGGCAGCTGCCCCAGCCAGAACTGCCCTTGCCCCATGTCCGACCACGGCAGGCCTCGCCAGCGCAGGCGAGCGTCGCCTCCCAGTTCGGCCTCGACCCGCTGCTGGTCGATATCGGCCTGAACCCACAGCGGTCGCGCCTCACCGGCTGCCTTGCCCAGCGGCGGCGGCAGATCGATGGCCACGCCCTGCAGGCTGCTGTCGAAGCGGAAGCTGTTGTTCGCTTCGCTGAGCGTGAAACGCCCCCGCCAGGGCAGGCGACCCGACACCCCGGTGCCAAGGGCAGCGACATCGAACCGCTGCAGTATTCTTTCCACCTCGGCAGTGCCATCGAGCTCGATGTAACCCGCCGGAGTATCGATGTCGGCATTGAGCGGCCCACCGAACAGGCGTGCCTCCAACCGACCCACGAGCCCGCCTTCATCGTCGCGCTGACGCCACGCAAGTGGGCCACTGACATCTTGAAACGGCACTCCCAGCGGGAGGTAGACGAGCCGTTCCATGGCCACGTCGGTGTCGAGATCGAGCTGAAAGCCCTCCTCTTCTCCGAGCTTCGTGGCCAGATCGATCCGGCCGCTGGCGTGCCCCTCGCCGCGCCAGTCGTCGACCTGCTCCATTCCTTCGATGGGCACGGCACGAAGGTAGCGACGCAGGGCATCACCGTCGGTCGCCAGTTCGCCCGTCACCCGCAACACCTCATCTTCGACGACGACCCGCCCACTGCTGCCCTCGACACCGAGACTTTCGGCATGACGCACCTCAGCCTCCAGGGTACCGATGCCCGCCCTGAGCCGTCCCTCCAGCGACTCGATTACCGGCCACTGTGGATCGAAGAGCAGCCGCCCCTCCTCGACCTCCAGGTCGAGCTGCAGGCGCGGCTCGATATCACTGCCTCCGCGCCGCAGCGGCAGGTGCAGCTTGAGTTCGCCAGACGGCACTCGTCCGGCCACCCCCGCGGCCAGCCAGGCGTGGAGCTCCTCTCCCAGCGCATCGCCGGGCAGCCAGTCCACCAAGGGGCGCTCCAGGGCATCGACGTCGCGAAAGCGCAGGTCTAGCCCCAGACCACCATGCACGCCGCCGCCAAGCGACAGCCCGAAGCTTCCCTCCACCTCGGCACCTTGCCAGCCCGCCTTGAGCTGGCGGCCGCTGACGAAGGTGCGCGGCCCCTCATAGGTCCAGCGCACCTCGCCACTGGCATGAGAGAGCGCCATTGGCGCATCATAGAGCTGCGGTACCTTGAAAGCCGGCTCGCCTACGCCAACGAACTCGACGCGCCCGGAAAGGTCCTGCGCCTCGACCCAGGCATCGAGCGGACCGCCTCCCGGCACCTCGTCCCAGGGCTCCACTTCGACCTGGTGCACGGCGGCCTGGGCAATCCAATGCCCATCGCGCCGCCCGACCCCGAGCCCGGAAACCAGGCCACGAGGCTCCAGGGTATCGATGGTGCGTACCAGCCCTTCTGGCAACAGGATTCTCTCGCGCCAGGCCGCTAGCGAAGCCAGCTCGAAACGGCTGGTGGTCAGCCACCAACCCTCGTCATCGTGACGCAGGTGCCAGAAATGCGGCAGTGCCGGTTCCCGCTCACGCTCGAACTCATGCGGCTCCGCCCAGTCCGCTGTAGAGGCATCGCCCTGAAGCCACGCCTCCCCGCCTTGGTCGCTACGCAGCCACTGGCCACGCGCCTTGAACGGCTCCAGTACGATCGGCTCGTCATCGCGACGCAGCGCCAGCCGGGGCACGTCGACATCGATTCGTGCATCGGCCAGTGCGCCACGATGCCAACGCCCCCAGAGAGTGACTTCGCCGCTGGCATCCTCCAGACGCAGGGGGTCATCGGGGGTGAAGACCTCGACCAGGTCGATCAACGTGCCGAGCTTCATTTCGGCCTGAAGGGCGGCGCTGAAGTCGCGTAGGCCGCTGGGACCGGGGAAGACCTCCAGCACGGCCTCCAGCGTGGCCTCTTCCTGCCCCTCCAGATGGACTTCACCCTCCAGGTGTGCACGCCGCTCGTCACCGGTGAGCAGCAGCCGCGGTGCCAGCATTTCGACCCGGCGCTGGCGACCGTGCAGCACCAGCCGCACGTTCTCCACCCAGGCCCGCTGACGCAGAAGCATCCCGATCCAGAAATCGAGGCGCTCTAGATTGAACTCGCCTTCCAGTAACTCGGGCGGAATCCTGGCAGGATCCGGCCAATCCCAGCCACCCTGCTCGTCCTGATAGAGATGCAGCGTCAAGCCGCTCAGTCGGGCATCCCCCACCACGGGCACACCGTTGCGCAGGCTCGCTGCGGTATCGAGCTGCAGGCGCGCATGCTCGACCTCGAGCAACGGCAAGCCGGCGTCACCCTCTCGGGTAGCGATGGTAAGGCCGCCACCTTCCATTACCGGGTCGAAGCTCTCCAGGCTGGCCTCGAACTCGCGCAGCCGTACCGCCGCCCCCGAGCGCGCCTCGAGCAGGTTTTCGACGCGTGGCGCCAACTGATCGACTTGGGACAAGGCCAGGCGCAACGCCAGCAGCAGTATGGCGACCAGCGCCAGCAGCACGGCCAGCAGGGTGAGGGTCCAGCGTCCTACTTGACGAAGAGGATGCATCGACCGCTCACATCAGCACGATGTCGTACTGCTCCTGGGAATAATGGCCCTCGACCTGGAAGCGAATGGTCTTGCCGATGAACATCTCCAGGTCGGCGACCGCCGCGGACTCCTCGTCGAGCAACCGATCCACCACCGACTGAGAGGCCAGCACCATGTAGGTCTCGGCGTTGTAGGCGCGCTCTTCGCGCAGAATTTCACGAAAGATCTCGTAGCACACCGTCTCGGCGGTCTTCAGGGTGCCGCGGCCGCCGCAGGTGGGACACGATTCGCACAGGGTCTGCTCGAGGCTTTCGCGGGTCCGCTTGCGGGTCAACTGCACCAGCCCCAGCTCGGTGACCCCGGTACACTTGGTCTTGGCGTGGTCGCGCTCCAGCGCCTTCTCGAGCACACGCAGCACCTGACGCTGATGCTCCGTGTCCTCCATATCGATGAAGTCGATGATGATGATGCCGCCCAGGTTGCGCAGGCGCAGCTGGCGAGCGATGGCGTTGGCCGCCTCGAGGTTGGTCTTGAAGATGGTTTCCTCGAGGTTGCGATGGCCGACGTAGCCGCCGGTATTGACGTCGATGGTGGTCATCGCCTCGGTGGGGTCGATCACCAGGTAGCCGCCGGATTTGAGCTGTACCTTGCGCCCCAGGGCCTTCTGGATCTCGTCCTCGACGCTGTAGAGATCGAAGATCGGTCGCTCCCCGGGGTAGTACTCGATGCGCGCCGAGGAATCCGGCATGAACTCCTCGGCGAACTCCAGCAATTTGAGGTAGTTCTCCCGCGAGTCGATACGCACCTTTTCGATCTCGTCGCGCATCAGGTCGCGCAGGGTACGAATGAACAACGGCAGGTCGTCGTAGATCACGCTGGGTGCCGGGGCGGTTACCTTGCGCTCGCCGACCTTGCGCCATAGCCGCAGAAGAAAGTGCATGTCGGCGAAGAGTTCGTCCTTGCCCACGTTCTCCGCCGCCGTGCGCACGATGAAACCACCGGTGATCTCGATCTCCTGCTCGCTCTGGCAGAGTTCGAGCAGCTCGCGCAGACGCTCGCGTTCGCGCTCGTCCTCGATGCGCTGGGAAACGCCATGATGGGGGGAGTCGGGCATGTAGACCAGATAGCGCGAAGGCACCGACAGGTGCGTGGTCAAACGCGCGCCCTTGGAGGCGATGGGGTCCTTGGTGACCTGGACGACCAGGGCCTGGCCCTCGTGGAGCAGCTGCCCGATCGACGCCTGCTCGTCGGGCGGGGTGCCCGGCGGCATGACTTCGTGGGCGTGGATGAAGGCTGCACGATCGAGGCCGATGTCGACGAAGGCCGCCTGCATGCCGGGGAGTACCCGCACCACGCGCCCCTTGTAGATATTGCCCACGATACCGCGGCGGCGCGTACGCTCGATCAGCGCCTCCTGCAGCACGCCGTTCTCCACCACCGCCACCCGGGTTTCCATCGGCGTCAGGTTGATCAGTACTTCGCCGCTCATGCGGAAATCCTTGTCCAGTTAAGTCTTCGCCGCATTATGACATAGTGATGCGGCTAGACAGCATTTCCGACCGCGTGCCACAGCGGCACCCCTTGTCGCGCCAGCAGTTGAGCCGTCTCGAACAGTGGCAACCCGACCACCGCCGAGTAGCTGCCCTCGATGCGTTCGACGAAAATCGCCGCCAACCCCTGTATGGCGTAGCCACCCGCCTTATCGGCCGGTTCGCCGGTCGCCCAGTAGACCGCCATCTCCTCCTCACCGATCTCACGCATGGTGACACGCGTGGCCACGCACACGTCGAGCAACCCGGCAGGTCCCGTCACGGCCACGGCAGTGAGCACATCGTGGGCACGCCCCGACAGCAGGCGCAGCATGGCGGCGGCTTCGGCCTGGTCGGCCGGCTTGCCGAGAATCCTGTCATCGCACACCACGGCGGTATCCGACCCCAGCGTCGGCAGCGCCGAGGAGCGCCCTCCCGCCAAGGCCTTCTCGCGGGCCAGGCGCAGAACATAGGCTTCCGGCGATTCATCGGGCCACGGCGTCTCGTCGATATCCACTGGCTTGACCTCGACCTTCACACCGATGTCGTCCAGCAGCTCGCGACGTCGCGGCGAGGCCGATGCCAGGCAAAGGACGGCAGTACTCGACGTCTCGGTCATGCCCGTTGCTCCTTCAGTCGTTACTCGCCAGGCGACGTTCGAAGGCCTGGAACATGGTAACCAGCCACGGCCATAGCACCGCGCCGATCAACGACGGCAACAGGAAGGCGAGATGCATCGAGAAGGGGCCGAATAGCGTACGCAGCCACTGCTCGACCAGTTGCACCAGTCCCAGCAGCACCAGGATCAGTAGCGCCTGCTGCAGCAGTGAATAGGTTCGGAAGCGCGGATAGACCAGCGCCGAGAGAAAGGCCAGCAACGACAGAGTCAAGGCGTTCTGTCCCAGTGGTGCGCCCTCGATGAGGTCGAGCATGATGCCGAGTACGAAGCCGTGAAAGACCCCGACTCGATCGGGAGTGGCCATGCACCAGTAGATCAGCATCAGGCCAAGCCAGTCGGGGCGCCAGATCTGCCAGCCCTCGGCCAATGGCATGACTTGCAGGCATAGCGCCAAGAGCAGCGTAAGCCACACCCAGGCCAGAGGCGTTCGCGGTCCGCTCGGCATCAGTCCTGCTCCTCCGCGGTGGTTACCAACGTGGCGTCGGAAGCAAGCTCATCGGGCAGCTCAAGATCCCACATCTCGTCGTCTGGAACCGGCGCGGGCTCGGGCGGAAAGACCAGCAGGAAGTGACGGGAGCGCTGCAGGCGCGCCACGGGCTCGGCCGACACCCGGGCGAACGGCTGCCCTGGGTCATGAACCACCTCGGTGATCCTCGCCACCGGATAGCCCGGTGGAAAGCGACCCGCCAGACCAGAAGTCACCAGCAAGTCTCCTTCCCGGATATCGGCCGTGTCGGGCACGTGCACGACACGCAGGGTGTCGTACTGACCGCTGCCCTGCAGCACGAAGCGCAGCCCGTTGCGATTGACCTGGACCGGCAGTGCATGGCTGGCATCCGCCACCATCAGCACCCGGCTGGAATAGGCCGAAACGGCCGTCACCTGCCCTACCAGCCCCGAGGCGTCAAGCACCGGCTGACCCACGAAGACGCCATTGCGACGTCCACGGTCGATCACCATCTGATGGGTGAACGGGTCGGAATCCAGGGAGAGCAGTTCGGCAGTGATGTACTCCGCCTCCGGGCGTGGTGCAGCACCCAGCAGCTCACGCAGGCGCACGTTCTCCGCCGTCAGGCTCGACATGTGCTGCACACGATGCGACAGATGGAGAATCTGCTCGCGCAGGCGGCGGTTCTCCTCCACCAGGCCACGCTGATCCGAAAGCGCCAACGAGCCCCAGGCCAGTATGTCGCTGGGCACCGCGACCAGCCACTGGATCGGCGCAACGACGGTGGTGAGCTGCGCACGCACCTCTTCCATACGGGTAAAACGGTGGTCGACGAACATCAAGGCAGAAGCGGCCACCGCACAAATCAGCATGCGGTAACCAGGCACAGAACCGTGCGAGAACAGCGGTTTAATAGACGTCTCCCCCGCACCGGGCGCAGCACGCCAACCGGCCGCGCCTGTTCATACGTCGATTCGCACTGGTAATCGGTCTTGCGCCAGCGTCAGTCGCTCGAGAGCAGCTCGAAGGTATGACGGTCGATCATCTCGAGTGCCTTGCCGCCACCGCGCGCCACACAGGTCAGCGGATCCTCGGCGACGATGACCGGCAGCCCGGTCTCCTCGGCAATCAGCTTGTCGAGGTCGCGCAGCAGGGCGCCACCGCCTGTCAGTACCAGGCCGCGCTCGGCGATGTCCGAGGCCAGTTCGGGCGGAGACTGCTCCAGTGCGCTCTTGACCGCGGCAACGATCGAGGAAAGCGTCTCCTGCAGAGCATCGAGGATCTCATGGGAGTTGAGCGTGAAGCTGCGCGGGATGCCCTCCGCCAGGTTGCGGCCACGCACATCGATCTCGCGAAGCTCGCCGCCGGGGTAGGCACAGCCGATTTCCTCCTTGATGCGCTCGGCGGTGGCTTCACCGATCAAGCTGCCGTAATGGCGACGCACGTAGGCGGAGATGGCTTCGTCGAAGCGGTCGCCGCCGACGCGGATCGACTCGGAGTAGACCACGCCATTGAGCGAGATGATGGCGATCTCGGTGGTACCGCCACCGATGTCGACCACCATCGAGCCCTGGGCGTCATCGACCGGCAGCCCGGCGCCGATGGCAGCCGCCATGGGCTCCTCGATCAGGAACACCTCGCGAGCGCCGGCACCCTCGGCGGACTCCTTGATCGCCCGGCGCTCGACCTGGGTCGACATGCAGGGCACGCAGACCAGGACTCGCGGGCTCGGCGTCAGGAAGGTGCTTTGATGAACCTTGCGGATGAAGTGCTGCAGCATCTGCTCGGTAACGGTGAAGTCGGCGATCACGCCATCCTTCATGGGACGAATGGCGGTGATGTTGCCCGGCGTACGGCCCAGCATGCGCTTGGCATCGGCGCCGACCGCAGCCACGCTGCGCATGTTGCCGGACTGGCGAATGGCCACTACCGACGGCTCATCGAGCACGATACCGCGACCGCGAACATAAATCAGTGTATTGGCCGTACCCAGATCGATGGAAAGATCGCTGGAGAACAGCCCCCTCAAACGTTTGAACATGGACGTTGTTACCTAGTGCAGACCGGGGACCAGTGCGGAGGCAAACGGTACCATCGCGGCCCCCGTGCAGCAAGCGGCATGGCGCCGCCATGGGTGCGAGAAGAGTGCCCGCCACGCGTCGGATATGGTACCTTTTCCTGCTGTGCATAACACTCCATTCCGTGCGAGGACACTCAGCTCATGGCGCTTGAACACGCAGACGTGCAGCGGGCCGCCCATCTGGCCCGCCTCGGCCTGACCGACGACGAAGCCGCCCGCTACGTGGACGACCTAGGCCGTATTCTCGAGATGGTCGACATGCTTCAGGCTCTCGACACCGAAGGGGTCGCACCGCTGGCCCACCCGCTCGACGTCACCCAGCGCCTGCGCGCCGACGAAGTCACCGAGAGCGACCAACGCAGCCGCTTCCAACGCTGCGCCCCGGCCGTGGAGAACGGGCTCTACCTGGTTCCCCGCGTCGTCGAATGAGCCCTGGCCGGCGGCACGCGAGGCCCACCGGCCACCGCAGGATTCCGCTTTCTTTATAACGGCACGCCTTCATGGAGCCATGCCGCATGCATGACAAGACCCTTGCCGAACTGACCCGCTCGCTCGAAGCCGGCGAGTTCTCCAGCCGCGAGCTGACCCAGCACCTGCTGGGCCGCATCGACCGCCTCGACGGTGAACTGAACAGCTTCATCACCGTCACCTACGATCAGGCCCTGGCTGCCGCCGACGCCGCCGACGCCGCCCGCGCAGCGGGTAAAGCGGGCGCTCTCACCGGCCTGCCCCTGGCGCTGAAGGACATCTTCTGCACCCGCGACGTGAAGACTACCGCCGGCTCGAAGATGCTCGACAATTTCATCGCGCCCTACGACGCCACCGTGGTCGAGAAGCTTGCCATCGCCGGCACCGTGAGCCTGGGCAAGACCAACATGGACGAGTTCGCCATGGGCTCATCCAACGAGAACAGCCACTACGGCCCGGTGAAGAACCCCTGGGATCTCACCGCGGTACCGGGCGGCTCGTCCGGCGGCAGCGCCGCGGCGGTGGCTGCCGGCCTGGTGCCGGCCGCCATCGGCACCGATACCGGTGGCTCGATCCGCCAGCCTGCCGCCTTCTGCGGCATCACCGGGCTCAAGCCCACCTACGGCCGCGTGTCTCGCTACGGCATGATCGCCTACGCCTCGAGCCTCGACCAGGCCGGTCCCATGGCCCGCAGCGCCGAAGACTGCGCCCTGCTGCTCAACGCCATGGCCGGCCACGACCTGCGCGACTCCACCTGCGTGCAGCGCGGCGTGCCCGACTACACCGAGGAGCTCGGCACCGCCCTTAGCGGGCTCAAGATCGGCCTGCCCAGAGAGTATTTCGGCGACGGCCTCGGCCCGCAGGTGGAAGCCGCCGTGCGCGAGGCGATCAAGGTCTTCGAATCGCTCGGAGCCAGCGTGCGCGAGGTGAGCCTGCCGCACACCCACTACGCGATCCCGGCCTACTACGTCATCGCCCCGGCGGAGGCCTCATCGAACCTGTCGCGCTTTGACGGCGTGCGCTTCGGTCATCGCTGCGACAATCCCGTCGACCTGATCGACTTGTACAAGCGCAGCCGTGCCGAGGGCTTCGGCGACGAGGTCAAGCGCCGCATCCTGATCGGCACCCACACCCTCTCCGAAGGCTTCTTCGACGCCTACTACAAGAAGGCCCAGCAGGTACGCCGGCTGATCCGCCAGGACTTCCTCGACGCCTTCGAGGAGGTCGACGTGCTGATGGGTCCCGCGTCTCCCACCCCGGCCTTCGATCTCGGCGCCAACAAGGACCCGGTGTCGATGTACCTGCAGGACATCTACACCATCGCCATCAACCTCGCCGGCATCCCCGGCATGAGCGTGCCGGCCGGCTTCGTCGGCCAGCGCCCGGTGGGGCTGCAGATTCTTGGCAGCCACTTCACCGAAGCACGCCTGCTCAACGTCGCCCACCAGTTCCAGCAGGCCACCGACTGGCATCGTCAACGTCCCGCCTTCGCCGAGGAGAACGCCTGATGCAATGGGAAACCGTGATCGGGCTGGAGGTGCACGTCCAGCTCGCCACCCGCTCGAAGATCTTCTCCGGGGCTTCCACGGCCTTCGGCGCCGAGCCCAACACTCAGGCCTGTGCCGTCGACCTGGGCCTGCCCGGCGTGCTGCCGGTGCTCAACGAGGCCGCCGTGGCCATGGCGGTGAAGTTCGGCCTGGCGATCCATGCCGAAATCCCCGAGGTCTCGGTATTCGACCGCAAGAACTACTTCTATCCCGACCTGCCCAAGGGCTACCAGACCAGCCAGATGTACCAGCCCATCGTCGGCGCCGGTGAAGTCGAGATCACACTGGAGGATGGCTCCACCAAGACGGTTCGCGTGCATCACGCTCACCTGGAAGAGGATGCCGGCAAGTCGCTGCACGAGGATTTTCACGGCATGACCGGCGTCGACCTCAATCGCGCCGGCACTCCCCTGCTGGAGATCGTCTCCGAGCCCGACATGCGCTCGGCGAAAGAGGCCGCCGCCTACCTCAAGGCGATCCACTCGATCGTCACCTACCTCGGCATTTCCGACGGCAACATGGCCGAGGGATCGATGCGTTGCGACGTCAACGTCTCGGTGCGCCCCAAGGGCCAGGAAACCCTCGGCACCCGCGCCGAGATCAAGAACGTCAACTCCTTCCGCTTCGTCGAGCGCGCCATCGCCTACGAGGTCGAACGCCAGGTCGAGCTGCTCGAGGAGGGCGGCGTGGTGGTCCAGGAGACCCGCCTGTTCGACCCCGAACGCGACGAGACCCGCAGCATGCGCACCAAGGAGGAAGCCAACGACTACCGCTACTTCCCCTGCCCCGACCTGCTGCCCGTGGTGCTCGACAAGGCCTATATCGATCACCTGCGCGACAACCTGCCGGAGCTGCCCGCGGACAAGCGCGCCCGTTTCGAGAAGGCACTGGGGCTTTCCGCCTACGACGCCAGCGTGCTTTCCGCCACCCGCGAGATGGCCGACTACTTCGAGGAGGTGAAGGACGTCTGCGGCGATGCCAAGCAGGCCGCCAACTGGGTGCAGGGCGAACTCGCGGGGGCCTTGAACCGTGAGGGCCTGGCCATCGTCGACAGCCCCGTATCGGCGCGCCAGCTAGGTGAGCTGGTGGCGCGGGTCATCGACGACACCATCAACGGCAAGGCCGCCAAGCAGGTGTTCCAGGCGCTGTGGAACGGCCAGGGGGCGAACGCCGATGCCATCATCGAGGCCCAGGGCCTCAAGCAGGTCACCGATACCGGCGCCATCGAGGCGATGATCGACCAGGTCATCGCGGACAGCCCGGCCCAGGTGGCCCAGTACCGCGATGCCGAGCCGGACAAACGCGGCAAGATGATCGGCTACTTCGTCGGCCAGGTGATGAAGGCCTCTCGGGGCACGGCCAACCCTCAGCAGGTCAATCAGCTGCTGAAGGAGAAACTGGACGCGCTCTGCTAGGTAACGAGGCGCTGTCGCGCCAGCGACCGCGCCGACTCCCCACGACGAGGAAACCGGCATGTCGGACGACGTAGGCACACGTCTGCGCGCCCTGCGCACCCTGCGTGGCATTTCCCAGCGCGAGCTGGCCAAGCGCTGCGGCGTCACCCACTCCAGCCTGTCGCTGATCGAGCAGGGCAAGGTCAGCCCCTCGGTCAGCTCGTTGAAGAAAATTCTCGACGCCATCCCCATCAGCGTCGGCGATTTCTTCACCATGGACATGGAGAGCCGCAACCAGGTCTTCTACGCGGCCGAGGAACTGGCCGACGTCGGCAGCGGCGAAGTCATCTACAAGCTGGTCGGCGCCAACCGGGCCAGTCGCGCACTGGCCTTCATGATCGAGACCTACCCTCCCGGGGCCGACACCGGTCGCGAGATGATCGCCCATCAGGGCGAGGAAGCCGGCGTGGTACTCGAAGGCGAGATCGAGATCACGATTGGCGCCGAAACCCGCGTGCTCGGCCCCGGCGAGGCCTACTACTTCGATACCAACGTGCCCCACCGTTTCCGCAACCCCGCCAGCGAGCCCTGCCGGCTGGTGAGCTGCTGCACGCCGGCGCGAACCTTCTAGGCGACCTCTCCAGCCTCTTCCTGGCCCCCTTGTA
Source organism: Halomonas sp. LR3S48 (assembly GCF_025725665.1). Taxonomy (NCBI): domain Bacteria; kingdom Pseudomonadati; phylum Pseudomonadota; class Gammaproteobacteria; order Oceanospirillales; family Halomonadaceae; genus Halomonas; species Halomonas sp. LR3S48. The sequence goes on from NZ_CP107009.1 coordinate 3,014,615, forward strand.
CAAGTTTTACATCACCTGCCCATGCGGCAGGTTCTTTCGCTCGCTCTCCATTTCCGAATAGAGCGTGGAGACCCTTTATCTAGGCTATCGGGCGTATAGGCTCAAATTATTTGTACATTTATTGTACAAATTTTAGAGTGCCGTTGTATAACAATGAACTCCGTTGAGGCCCCGCCCTCCCACGCTACGCAGAAGGAAAGACAATTATGAAGGCACTTCCGTCAGGCCTCTCCCGACTCGGCATCCGCACCCGCCTGCTCGGCGGTTTTTCCGCCGTACTCGCCCTGATCGTCCTGCTCACCGCCATCGGCATCGTCCAGGTCAACCGCATCGATCGCAGCCTCACCACCATCAATGACGTCAATGGCGTCAAGCTGCGCCACGCCATCGATTGGCGTGGCAGCGTACACGACCGTGCCATCCTGCTGCGCGACATGACCCTGGCAGAGTCACCGTCTGCCCTCGCCGCTCTCGAGCGCGACTACCAAGCGTTGGCCGAAGACTATCGGCAGGCGGATTCGGGCATGAACGAAGTGATGCGAGAAGGTACCACTTCCCGTGAAAGACAACTGCTGGCTGCCGTGGAACGCCAGGCCGATACCACTCGACGCTTGGCCGGCGAGGTAATGGAATACCGTGAACAGGGCGATCTCATCGGCGCCCGCGAGCACCTGCTGAACGCTGCCGGCCCGGCCTTCTTCGCCTGGCTCGACAGCATCAATGCCTTCATCGACCATCAGGAGGCCGAAAGCGCCGCCGACAGTGCCCTGGCACGCGATACCGCTGCCGGCTTTCAGATGCTGATGCTGGCCCTGTGCCTGGCGGCCCTACTACTGGGCGGGGGCATAGCCTATCTTCTCGCCCGCCAATTGCTACGCGAGCTGGGTGCCGAGCCGCATGAGGTGCGCGCTTTCGCCGAAGCGATCGGCCGTGGTGAACTGGCCACGGCCGGGCGCCTGCGCAAAAACGACGAGCACAGCATCATGGCCGCCCAGGTAGGCATGGCACGCCAGTTACAGGACATCGTCGCCCAGGTACGAGCTGCAGCCGAGGCCGTGGCCAGCAATAGCGAACAAATCGCCGAGGGCAATACCGATCTCGCCTCGCGTACCCAGCAGCAGGCCAGTGCCCTGACGCAGACAGCCTCGGCCATGGAGGAGCTCAACGGCACCGTGGTACAGAACACCGAGAACGCCGGCCAGGCCAGCCGAGAAGCGGAAAGCGCTTCGTACACGGCACGTCAGGGCGGCGTAGCGGTAGAGCAGATGGCGGCCACCATGAATGAGCTCGACAAGAGTGCCGGCGAAATCGCCAGCATCATCTCGACCATCGATGACATCGCCTTCCAGACCAATATCCTGGCGCTCAACGCCTCGGTGGAGGCGGCACGGGCAGGCGAGCACGGCCGCGGCTTCGCCGTAGTCGCCGCCGAGGTGCGCAAGCTGGCCCAGAATAGCGCCGATGCTGCCAGAGAGATCAATGAGCTGATCACCAGCAACGTGGAGCGTGTGAAGAGCGGTAACGCACGGGCTGCCGAGGCTCGCCAGGCCACCGAGGAAATTGTCGAGGCCATCGCACGGGTCAGTCAGCTGATGCATGAGATCAGCCAGGCCAGCGTGGAACAGAGTGCCGGAGTGCAGGAAGCCGGTACGGCCGTGGCCGAGATGGACCGGGTGACCCAGCAGAACGCTACGCTGGTAGGGGAAAGTGCCACGGCAGCCGACAACCTGCGCCAGCATGCACGTCAACTAATGGGCGCCATGGCGGCCTTCCAACTGCCCTCCCAAGGCCACCGAGAGACCCATAGCAGGCAAGAAAGCGAGTCACAGCCGCTGATGGCTCAATTGAAGCTGCCCGCCAGGGAGCGCCAACCGGAGTGGGCCAGCTTCTAAGCTGCCTCTGCTTTGGCTGGGGGAGCCCTTAGCCTCGACCGCCCCCATCCGGCAATGCCGTGTGGGGGCGTTCGCTTTCGAGCTCCAGCCCCGCCCGCTCGACCAGCTCGGCGGGCAACTCCTTTTTCACCGCCACGCCCAGCTCCTGGAACTCGGCGGCCTGCTTGATCAGGTTGCCGCGACCGTTGACCAGTTGGCCCATGGCGCGGTCATAGCTGTCGCGCGCGCCGTCGATCCGGGCCTGCACTTCCTGCATGCTTTCGAGGAACAGCCGCAGCTTGTTGTAGAACTTCTCGGCGCGGCTGGCCAGCTCGGCGCTGTGGCGGCTCTGGTCCTCGAAGCGCCAAAGCTGACGAACGATGTTGAGGCTGGTCAGCAGCGTGGTAGGGGTGGCCACCAGCACGTTGTGCTCGATGGCGCGCTGATAGAGCGTCTCGTCGTACTTCAGCGCCTCCACGTAGGCCGACTCCACCGGAACGAACATGATCACCACGTCCGGCGAGTTGAGCCCCGGCAGGTCGTAGTAATGCTTGTCGGCAAGCTCGTTGATGCGATCGCTCACCGCCGTGGCGTGGGCCGCCAGGGCCAGTTCGCGTTCACGCTCGTCCTCGGCATTGACGTAGCGCACGTAGGCGGCGAGCGAGGTCTTGGCATCGATCACCAAGTGTCGCCCCTGGGGCAGGTAGACCACCGCGTCGGGCCGGCGCCGCCCGTCGGCCGTGGTGAAACTGAGCTCGCGCTGGTAATCCTTGCCGGGGCGCAGCCCTGAGCCCTCGAGCACGTTCTCCAGCATCAGCTCGCCCCAGTTGCCCTGCACCTTCTTCTGGCCCTGCAACGCCTGGGTCAGGCGCTCGGCCTGGTCGGTGATCTCGCGGTTGAGCGCCTGCAGGTGCCTGAGCTCGGCGCGCAGACCGGCGCGCTGCTCGGTGTCGTGGCGGTGAATCGTCTCGACCTTCTCGCGAAAGCCCTTCATCTCGGCCTGGATCGGTTGCAGCAGTCCGCTGATGCGCTGCTGGGAGAGCTCGGAGAAAGCGCGCCCCTTGCGCTCGAGGATCTCGTTGGCGAGGTTCTCGAACTCCTGCTTGAGCTGGTCGCGACTATCGCGCAGCAGAGCCAGTTGGGCGTCGAAGTGCTGCTGCTTCTGCTCTAGGGTCGTGGCCAGCCGCGCCTCGCGCACCTGTACCTCGCCAAGCGTGCGCTGCAGTTCATCGAGGCGTCGTTCGCGTTCGGCGAGTCGCTCACGTAGCTCCGCCAGTGCCACCTCATGATGCTGCGTATCGGCGCGCTGGCGGCGGGCGGCGAGCAGGCCGGCCAAGCCGAAGGCGAACAGGAACGCCGCCAGCGCCGAAAGCGCCATGGCGTATCCCACGGGAAGAGCAGCCAGCAGCGGCAAAAGATCAGTCAAGGGGCAGACTCCAACGACGGCATGAAAGGATCGAGCCAGAGTCTCCTCAAAATGGGCCGGCTTGTCACGGCCTACCGGTAAACGCCCTGCTACCAGCGCGCCACACCGTTGTCCACTGCATTCCGATGCGACGGCACACGGGCGCCAACGCTGGGACATGATATGTTGGAATCCCTATTTCCCGACCCCGATGCCGCCATGCTCGACTTCCTTGCCCGTCCCGAAAGCCTCGCCTGGCACCAGCAGTTGGCGCGCCTGCTTCGTAGTGCCGGAGCGGCCGATTTCCCCGGCCGGCTCGACCACTGTCTGCGCGAACTCGTGGGTCACGAAACCGTGCTGATCAATGCCTACCGTGGGCGCCGCCGGCCGCTATTGATCCACGACGACTACCCCCCACATCGCCGCGAGCAGGGCATCGAGCGTTACCTGAGCGAGGCGTATCTACTCGACCCGTTCTTTGCCGCCGTGAGCGACGGCCTCGATCAAGGCGCCCATCGCCTGCGCGAGCTGGCCCCGGATCGCTTCGAGGCCAGCGATTATTACGCCCACTACTATCGTGCCTTGGGCCTGCAGGACGAAGTGGGTCTCTTCTGCCGAGTCGAGGAGGATGTCGTGATTGCCGTATCGCTCGGCTTCGGCGTCAAGTCGCCGCCACTGACCCGCCGCGCCCTGCAGGCACTGCGCCACCTCTCGCCGATAGTGGAAGCCCTGCTCGTCGAGTACTGGAAATGGCAGGGAAGCCAGTTCCAGCAGCGTCTGGCCGAGCAGGAGCCGGTGGAAGCGGCCTTTGCCAGCTTCGGCGCCGGCGTGCTGACCGCGCGCGAGCAGGAGATCGTGCGGCTACTGCTGGCCGGCCACTCGACGAAATCGGCCGCCCGAGAGCTCGATATCAGCGACGGCACGGTCAAGGTGCATCGCAAGCACATCTACCAGCGGCTCGAGGTTTCCAGCCAGTCGCAACTGTTCCGGCAGTTCCTCGACCATGTGGCCTTGGTATCGAGACAGCGGGCTGGGTAAGGAATAGGGTAGCAAGGCCGACCCCAGAGACGAGAGGGAGTCGGCAAGACAGCGCGATCGAATTCATGCGTAAGCGTTGACCTCGGATGCGTCGTCAGGGCGCTAGCGACATCCACACAGTCTTCAGCTCGGTGTACTCCGTCAGGGCGTGCAGGGATTTGTCGCGGCCATTGCCGGACTGCTTGACGCCGCCGAAGGGCACCGTCATGTCGGGGCCCGCCCAGTTGTTGACGAACACCTGGCCCGATTGCAGCCGCCGCGCCACACGCATGATGCGGTCGATATCCTGGCTCCAAAGTCCCGCTGCCAGGCCGTAGTCGCTGTCGTTGGCCATGGCCACGGCCTCTTCCTCGCTGTCGAAGCCGAACACCGCCAGTACCGGGCCGAAGATCTCCTCGCGACCGATGGCCATGGCCGGGGTCACGCCGTCGAATATCGTCGGCGGGATGAACAGCCCCGGGCCCTCCAGCACCTGGCCGCCGCTACGCAGCCGCGCGCCCTCCTCGCGCCCCTGCTCGATATAATCGAGCACCCGACGATATTGGGCCTCGTCCACCATGGCACCCATGAAGCTCTGCGGGTCGAGCGGATCACCGGGTTGCATGTCCTTGGCGGCCTCCACCACCTTGTCGACGAAGGTATCGCGAATCGCGTTTTCCACCAGCAGCCGCGAGCCGGCGATGCACACCTCGCCCTGGTTGTGGAAGATGGCCGCGGCGGCATGCCGGGCCACCTGGTCGAGCTCCTTGCAGTCGGCAAAGACGATGTTGGGCGACTTGCCGCCGCACTCCAGATAGGCCCGCTTGAGGTTGGACTGGCCGGCGTACTGCATCAGCTGCTTGCCCACCGCGGTGGAGCCGGTGAAGGCCAGGCAATCGACCTGCATGGAGAGCGCCAGGGCCTTGCCTACGGTGTGGCCGAAGCCAGGTAGTACCTGGAACACCCCGCGCGGCAGGCCCGCCTCACGGGCAAGGCTTGCCAGTCGCAGCGCCGAGAGCGGCGACTTCTCGGAGGGCTTGAGGATCACGCTGTTGCCGGCGGCCAGCGCCGGGGCGATCTTCCAGGCGGTCATCATCAGCGGGAAGTTCCACGGTACGATGGCCGCCACCACGCCCAGGGGCTCACGAAGCACCAGGCCCAGGCTATCCTCGCCAGTGGGGGCGACTTCACCGTAGACCTTGTCGATGCCCTCGGCGGTATAGCGCAGGCAGCCGATGGCGCCGGCGATATCGCCCAGCGAACTGGAGATCGGCTTGCCCATGTCCAGGGTGTCGAGCAGCGCCAATTCGTGTTGATGCGCCTCCATCAACTCGGCCAGCTTGAGCAGCGTCTGCTTGCGCCGCCCCGGTGTCAGCCGCGCCCACTCGCCCCGGGCGTGGGCAGCCCGGGCACAAGACACGGCGAGCTCGGCATCGGCGGCGTCGCAGCTGGCGACATAGGCCAGGGTCTCACCGGTGGCCGGGTTGACAGTGGCAAAGGTCTCGCCGCTGGTGGCATCGACGAAGGCGCCATCAATAAAGGCGCGGCTCTCCAGGCACGGGATCAGCGTCTCGGCCAAGGCCTGCCAGTCGGCCTTGGTGGCGGGAATCGTGACGTTCATTGGCTCGCCTCCAGGATATTGGCCCGTTCCACCATGGCATCAAAGAGCACCTGAGCCCCCAGAGCGCAGTGTTCCGGGGAGGCATACTCCGCCTCGTTATGGCTGATCCCGTCGCGGCAGGGAATGAAGATCATCGCAGTCGGCGCGACCCGGGCCACATAGACGGCGTCGTGGCCGGCGCCGCTCATCATGCGCCGGTAAGGAACGCCGCGGGCCTTGGCGGCTCTCTCCACGGCATCGATGCAGCCGCTATCGAAGCTCACCACCGGCGAGGCCCAGATGCGTTTGCTGTGCGCCGTGATGCCAAAGGTCTCGCCGGCAGCGGCCAGCTCACGCTCGAAGTGCGCTTCAAGGGCGTCCAGCTCAGCCTCGTCGACATGGCGAAGATCGACGGAGAGAGTCACTTCGCCGGGCACCACGTTCCGCGATGCCGCGTCGATTTCCAGGGTACCGAAGGTGACCTTGGTGTCGCCGCTGGGATCCGCCAGGGCATGGTCCTGCAGGCGATCGATCAGGCGCGCCGCGGCGGCCAGAGCGTCGCGGCGGTAGCGCATCGGGGTGGGGCCGGCATGCGAGGACTGCCCGCGCAGAGTGACGTCGAACCAGCGCATGCCCTGCACGCCGGTCACCACGCCAACCGCTTCGTGGCTTTCCTCCAGTACCGGTCCCTGCTCGATATGCAGCTCGAGGAAGCCCGCCAGACGAGGCTCGCCCACCGCCATCTCGCCAGCGAAACCGGTGGCCGCGAGCGCCTCGCCCAGGGTCACGCCATCACGGTCGCGGCGCGCCAGGGTCGACTCGACGCTGAACGCCCCGGCATAGGTACCGGAGGCGACCATGGCCGGGGCAAAGCGGCTGCCCTCTTCATTGGTCCATACCACCAGTTCCAGCGGCCGCTCGGTGACGATGCCGTGATCGTCGAGGGTGCGGAACGCCTCGAGGCCGGCCAACACGCCGAGCACACCGTCGAAGCGCCCGCCCTTGGGCTGGGTATCCAGATGGCTGCCAACGCCGATCGGATCGAGATCATCGCGCTTGCCGGCGCGGCGCAGGAACATATTGCCGACCCGATCCACGCGCAGCGTACAGCCCAGCGCCTGACACCATTCGATCAACAGGCGACGCCCAGCGGCGTCCTCCTCGGTCAATGCCAAGCGGTGACTACCGTCGTTGGGGCTGGGGCCGATCTCGGCCATGGCCATCAAGCTCGACCAGAGCCGCTGGCCGTCGATGGAAACCGTCATGGGTGCCTCCCTTGTGATTGTCCCCTGCCACCCTAGGCGGGAAGGTCACAGCGGCGATATACCCCAATCAGGATATACCGGCGGCACCCTCGCCCTGATTAGGCTGACCCTGTCGGTCACCACGAGACACCGAGAGAGGAGCCAGCTCATGACAACGACAACGACCTCCACGCGCCCCGCCAAATCGATGCGGCGCTATGACCCCCAGTCGCTGTGGCAGAAGGACAGGGACCACTTCATCCACCCCTTCACCGACTTCAGCCTGTTCCACGACAAGGGCTGCGACCTGATCACCGACAGCGATGGAATCTACGTGGAGGACATCCACGGCAACCGCTTCATCGACGGCATCGCCGGCCTGTGGTGCGTCAACGTGGGCCACGGCCGCGCCGAGATCGGCCAGGCCATGGCCGAGCAGGCCACCCGCATGGCCTACTTCTCCACCTTCAACAATCTCTCCAACGCCCCGGCGGCGGAGCTCGCCGCCAAGCTCGCCGAGCTGGCCCCGGCAAACCTCAACCATGTGTTCTACAGCTGCGGCGGCTCGGCGGCCAACGACGCCACCATTCGCTTGGTGCACTACTATTTCAACCGCCTGGGCAAGCCGAGCAAGAAGCGCATCCTGTCGCGCAACAATGCCTACCACGGCACCACCTATCTGGCCGCCACCCTGACCGGCATCGAGAGCAACAACTGGGGCTTCGACACCCTGGATCACTTGGTCTCGCACCTGAGCGAAGCCAACCTCTATCGCCGGCCCAAGGGCATGAGCGAAGCAGAGTACTGCGATCACCTGGTGACCGAACTCGAGGAGACCATCGAGCGCATCGGCGCCGAGAACATCGCCGCCTTCATTGCCGAGCCGATCATGGGCGCTGGCGGCGTGCTGATGGCGCCTCGAGGCTACCACGCCCGCATGCAGGCGGTGTGCCGCGCCCACGAGATCCTCTATATCGCCGACGAGGTGGTCACCGGCTTCGGCCGCCTGGGTCACTTCTTCGCCTCCGAGGCGGTGTTCGATACCCAGCCGGACATCATCAACTGCGCCAAGGGGCTGTCATCGGGCTATGCCCCGCTGGGTGCCACCCTGATTTCCGACGCGATCTACGAGGTGCTGGGCACGCCCCAGCGCAAGGGCGGCGTACTGAGCACCGGCTTCACCTATTCAGGCCATCCGGTAAGCTGTGCCGCAGCGCTCAAGAACATCGAGATCATGGAGCGCGAGGGTATCTGCGCCAACGTGCGTGAGGTAGGCCCCTACCTGGAGCGGCAGCTCAAGACGCTCTCGCATCATGAAACCGTCGGCGACGTGAGGGGCAGCCACTTCATGCTGGCCATCGAGAACGTCGCCGACAAGGCCACCAAGGAGCTGCTGCCGGTAGAGACACGGGTCGGCGACCGGGTCGCCGCCGAGGCCCAGAAGCGCGGCCTGATCATTCGCCCGGTGGGCCACCTCAACATCATCTCGCCGCCGCTGATCTGGGATCGTGACGCGGTGGATCGTGTAGTGGCGATCCTCGACGAGGCCTACACCGCGACCACGACATCGCTACGCAAGGACGGTTACCTGTAACCCGCCGGCAGCCGCCGCATGCATGGCCCGGCATTTCCCGTCGGGTCCAGCCATCGTGCTATGTACAACAACAAAGGTGAACGACCATGTCACACTCTCCTTCGGGCCCGACGGCCCACCCCCAAAGCTTCGGCAGTGCCACCAAGGGCGGCCTGCTGTTTCTCGGTGTCGTGCTGATTGCCAGCCTCGGCGGCTTCGCACTGTTCGACGGCGACGACTATGGCATCTACAGTCTGCTGCCCACCGCAGTGGTGCTGGGCATGGCCATCCTCACGCGACGCACCATCGAGTCGCTGCTCGCCGGTGCCCTGGTCGGCCTGCTGATGGTCGACCCCACCAGCGTGGTCTCCCAGGGCTCCGACATCCTGCTAGGGGTGCTGGGCAACGATACCGTCACCTGGATCATCCTGGTCTGCGGCCTGTTCGGCAGCCTGATCGCCCTGCTGGTCAAGACCGGCGGCGTGCTGACCTTTGGGGATGCCGTCACCAAGCATATCCATAGCCGCCGCCAGAGCCTGCTGGCCACCTGGCTGCTGGGCCTGGTGATCTTCGTCGACGACTATCTCAACGCCCTGGCGATCAGCGCGTCGATGAAGAAGATCACTGATCGCTTCAATATTTCGCGCGAGAAGCTCGCCTACGTGGTGGACTCCACCGCCGCGCCGATCTGCATCCTGGTGCCCTTCTCCACCTGGGCGGTGTTCTTCGCCGGCCTGTTGGAGGAGAACGACATTGCCGGCAACGGCATGAACCTCTACATCGAGGCGATTCCCTTCATGTTCTACGCCTGGGTGGCTGCCGCCCTGGTCCCCCTGGTGGCCCTCGGCTGGATCCCCAATCTCGGTCCCATGAAGGCCGCCGAGGCCCGCGCCGCCGCCGGCCAGCCGATTCCGAGCGGGGTCGACGACAGCGCCCTGGAAGTGGCGGACGACGGACGCAAGCGGCCGCACCTGCTCAACTTCCTGCTGCCCATCGTCACGCTGATTTTCTTCACCTGGTACTACGATATCGACATCCTGCGCGGCGTGATCGTGGCGCTCGCCGTGACCCTGGTACTGATCGCCAGCCAACGGCTGCTGAGCTTCCACGACACCTTCGACACCGCACTCGAAGGCTTCAAGTCGATGATCATGCCCCTGGGCACCCTGGTGGCCGGTTTCGCCCTCAAGGAGGTCAACGACGCCCTGGGGCTCACCGATTATGTGATAAGTACCGTGCAGCCGCTGATGACACCGGGAATGCTACCGACGGTGGTTTTCATCACCATGGCCTTCCTGGCGTTCGCCACCGCCTCCTTCTGGGGTCTGTTCGCCGTGGCCATGCCCATCGTGCTGCCGCTGGCGGCCAGCCTCGATGCCCACATGCCGCTGGTGGTCGGCGCCCTGATCTCGGCCAGCGCCTTCGGCAGTCACGCCTGCTTCTACGGCGACTCCACGGTGCTCTCCGCACAAGGGGCCGGCTGCACGCCCATGGCTCACGCGCTGACCCAGCTTCCCTATGTACTGATCGCCGCTGCTATTGCCGCCGCAATCTTCTTGATCGCAGGCCACCTGTGAGAAATCATCATGAACCAGCCACTCATTGACTCTCCCGCTGTTGGATCCTCCCCCCGGGTCCACGGATTCGCCATGCCGGCGGAGTTCGCCCCCCACGACGCCTGCTGGATGCTGTGGCCCCAGCGGCCCGACACCTGGCGCTATGGCGCCAAGCCGGCCCAGCAGGCCTTCGTCGAGGTGGCTACCGCCATCGCCGAGAGCGAGACGGTCTACGTCGGGGTCAACGATGATCAGTACGAGAATGCCCGCCACCAGTTGCCGCCGCAGGTGAGGGTGGTGGAGATTTCTAGTAATGATGCCTGGATGCGTGACGTGGGGCCCACCTTCCTGACTCACCCGGACGGTCGTCTGGCCATGGTGGACTGGGAGTTCAACGCCTGGGGCGGCCTCAAGGGAGGGCTCTACTTCCCTTGGGACAAGGACAAGCGCATCCGCACCAAGATCGCCGAGATGCTCGGCATCGAGCGCTTCAAGGCGCCAGTGGTGCTGGAGGGCGGCGCCATCCACGTCGACGGCGAAGGCACGCTGCTGACCACGGAAGAGTGTTTGCTCAACCCCAACCGCAACCCGGGCCTGAGTCGCGCCGAGATGGAGCAGGTACTGCAGGACACCCTGGGCATCGAGAAGGTCATCTGGCTGCCGCGGGGCTGCCACCTGGACGAGACCGATGGCCACGTCGACAATCTGTGCTGCTTCGTCGCCCCCGGCGAGGTGGTGCTGACCTGGTGCGATGACGAGGACGACCCCCAGCACGCCATCAGCCGGGAGGCGCTGGCCGTGCTGGAGTCCGCCACCGATGCCCGAGGCCGCAGACTACACGTGCACAAGCTGCCCCAGCCGGGTCCGCTTTTCATCGAGGAGGACGAGGCCAGCGGCCTGGACCGTCTCAACAGTTCCCATCCGCGTCGCCCCGGGGATCGCATGGCGGGCTCCTACGTCAATTTCTATATCGGCAATTCGGTGGTGGTCATGCCGCTACTGGACCCGGTCCACGACGGGCAGGCCCGCGATATTCTCCAGGGACTGTTTCCCGACAGGCGTGTGATCGGCGTGCCGGCCCGGGAGATCCTGCTCGGCGGTGGCAACATCCATTGCATCACCCAGCAGCAGCCCCGCGCTATCTCGCTGCGGTGAGTCATCGGCTTGTCGACCTTCGGTCCTTGGGGCATGCTAGGGGAAGGTCCGCTCTCACAAGAGGCCGAACGCAGGAATCCGAAGGGCAAGCGTAAAGCATGAAACGTGACCCCAAGGAGAGTACAGGATGTTTGCAAGAGTCTTGATCGGCCTGACCCTCGTGGCTGGCGCCCTGCCGTTGAGCGTGCTTGCCCAGGAGGACGGCACGACGGACGAGCAGTTGGTCGGTGAGGTCGTCGTGGAAGAGAGCGAGCCGGTTTCCCGCGAACAGGCTCAAGACAACCTCGACGCGGCCATCGAGCAGAACCCTGAGGCCGCGGTCTTTGGTCTGGAGACCGCCCGCGAGGCGGTGACCCAGGGCGGGGTCGATGGCCAAGCGGTCAGCGAGACGGCCAGCGACGGTCGCGCTAGTGGAAATCTGGGCGCGGCGCCGGGCCATAGCAGTGAAAGCGCTGCAGGCGCCTCTGGAAGCGGCGTGGGCAACGCCGAAGCTGCAGGTAATGGTGGAGCCGCTGGCACCGGCGGCAATGGTGGTGGAGCCGGAGGGGCCGGCGGCCGCAACTGAGCCCGTCACCCGCGCTTGACGCCCTACGACAAGGCCGGCCCATGGGGCCGGCCTTGTCGTGTTACCGGTACGCCTGTCAGGCGAGCGAGATCCACACACTCTTGAGCTCGGAGTACTCCTCCAGGCTGTGATGCGACTTGTCGCGGCCGTTGCCCGACTGCTTGACCCCGCCGAAGGGCATGGTCTGGTCACCGCCGGCCCAGTTGTTGACGAATACCTGGCCCGACTGCAGCCGCCGCGTCACGCGCATGATGCGATCGATGTCCTGACTCCACAGCCCCGCGGCAAGCCCGTAGGGCGTGTCGTTGGCCATGGCCACGGCCTCTTCCTCGCTGTCGAAGCCGAACACCGCCAGTACCGGGCCGAAGATCTCCTCGCGGCCGATGGCCATTGCCGGAGTTACGCCGTCGAAGATGGTCGGCGGGATGAACAGCCCCGGCCCCTCCAGTGCCTGGCCGCCACTGCGCAGCCGCGCACCCTCTTCCACGCCCTGGCGAATATAGTCGAGGATACGCCGATGCTGTGTCTCGTCGACGATGGCGCCCATGAAGCTCTGCGGATCCAGCGGATCACCGGGCTGCATGTTCTCCGCCGCCTTCAAGACGCGCTCCACGAACTCCTCGCGAATCGCGTTCTCCACCAGCAGCCGCGAGCCGGCGATGCACACCTCGCCCTGGTTGTGGAAGATCGCGGCGGCGGCGTGGCTCGCCACCTGGTCAAGGTTCTTGCAGTCGGCGAAGACGATATTGGGCGACTTGCCGCCGCACTCCAGGTAGACCCGCTTGAGGTTGGACTGCCCGGCGTACTGCATGAGCTGCTTGCCCACCGCGGTGGAGCCGGTGAAGGCCAGGCAGTCGACCTGCATGGAGAGGGCCAGGGCCTTGCCCACGGTGTGACCGAAGCCGGGCAGCACCTGGAACACGCCCTTGGGCAGGCCGGCTTCCTTGGCCAGCTGCGCCAGTCGCAGCGCCGAGAGCGGCGACTTCTCCGAGGGCTTGAGGATCACGCTGTTGCCGGCGGCCAGCGCCGGGGCGATCTTCCACGCGGTCATCATCAGCGGGAAATTCCATGGCACGATGGCCGCCACCACGCCGATGGGTTCGCGCAACACCAGCGCTAGGGAGTCCTCGCCGGTGGGCGCCACCTCGCCGTAGAGCTTGTCGATGCACTCGGCCTGGTAGCGAATGCAGGCGATGGCGCCGGCCATGTCGCCCAGCGAGCTGGAAACCGGCTTGCCCATGTCGAGGGTGTCGATCAGCGCCAGCTCGTGCTTGTGCGCCTCCATCAGGTCCGCCAGGCGCAACAGCACCCGCTTGCGCTTGCCAGGCGCCAGGCGAGACCACTCGCCGCCGGCAAAGGCTTCTCGCGCCGCCGCCACGGCGCGCTCGGCGTCCGGCTCGTCACAGCTTGCCACCTGAGCCAGGATCGCGCCGGTGGCCGGATTGCGCGATTCGAAGGTATCACCGCTGTAGGCGTCGACGAAGGCGTCGTCGATGAAGGCTCGGCTCTCCAGGGACAGGTCCTCAGCCAGGGCCTGCCAGTCGTCACGGGTACGGGGGGATGGCGAACGGCTCACGATCGGGACTCCTGTATGAGATCATCATTGAGGTATTGCGTGTCCGGCGCCGAGGCCCGACGCACGCGATGCTCTCGGCAAGCCGTAGCGAAGCCCTGGAAAATCGCGTGGTAAAGCGGATGCTCCTGGGGACGCCACTCGGGATGCCACTGCACTGCCAGGGCAAACCCTGAGGCCTCGGCCACCGAGACCGCCTCGACCAGGCCATCCGGCGCCAGCGCCTCCACGGCAAGTCCATTGCCCAGTCGGTCAATGCCCTGCTGATGCAATGAATTGACCTTAGCATGCGGTTCGGGATAGAGCGCCACCAGGCGGCCACCGGATTGAAGCGCGATGTCGTGCGCTGGCGCATAGCGGGTCGCATAGTCGGCTTCCGGCTCGCGATGATCGATGAGACCTGGCACGTTCTGTACCGCCTGGTGCAGTGTGCCACCATAGGCCACGTTCAGCTCCTGAAAGCCCCGACAGATACCCAGCAGCGGCAGATCACGCGCGATGGCGGCGGGAATCCAGGCCAGCGCGGCGGCATCGCGATGCAGGTCATCGCGATTGTTCTCCGGCGCTCGCTCGGCACCGTAGCGGGAAGGTTCGACATTGGAATAGCTGCCGGTCAGCAGCAGGCCGTCCAGATGAGCGAGCAGGTCGCCATCGACGGCATCCTGCCACACCGGCAACACCACCGGCGCCAGGCCATAGGAGCGAAGTGCGCTCAGGTACTTGTCGGTCACCACGTGGGCGGAATGCCCCTCCACCTCTCGGCGGCAAGCGATGACACCCACCAAGGGTCGGCTCGGCATAGCAACTCCTGAATCGTGAAGGAAACCAAAAAGTGTTGATTAAACTTTCCAGCATGAAGCCAGAAAAATCCAGCCCATGGCGGCAAAACATCCACCTCATCCCACATTCCCTGCGGAATTACAGCCAAACCCGCGCCTGAGATGAAAGCCATACGTAAAGGATTTGACAACAAAGTGATGTCATCGAAAGATAGGAGCCAACGCAAAACCCACTGACAACCTAACAGGTGCCACCATGCCGTCGCTCAGCGCTGACCAGGCCCGGGAGTTTCTCGAGCGCTATCCCGACATTGACAGCATCGACCTGCTGATCAGCGACCTCAATGGCGTCATGCGTGGCAAACGCATCCCTCGCGACAACCTGGACAAGGCCTGCCGCCTGGGCATCAATCTTCCGGCTTCGGTCTTTGCCCTGGACATCAATGGCCATACCGTCGAAGCCACCGGGCTGGGGCTGGCCACGGGGGACAGCGACCGAATCTGCCGGCCCTTGGCAGGCTCGCTCATGCCGACGCCGTGGCTGCGCGACGGACGCCAGGCGCAGCTGCTGCTGACCATGTTCGAACCCGACGATACGCCCTTCTTCGCCGACCCTCGCCAGGTGCTGTCGCGCCAACTGGAGCGACTGCGCCGCCGTGGCCTGACGCCCGTCGCGGCCGTGGAAATGGAGTTCTATCTGCTGGATCGCGAACGCACCCCCGAGGGACAAATCCAGCCGCCACGCTCCCCTCGCAGCGGCGAACGTGCAACTCAGAGCCAGCTCTACTCGATCGGCGAGCTCGACGAATATGCTGACTTCCTCGAGGACGTGCAGCGCTCGGCACTCTGCCAGAACCTGCCGCTGGACACGACACTAAAGGAGTGCGCCCCGGGCCAGTTCGAGATCACGCTCGGCCACTGCAACGATGCGCTCAAGGCTTGCGACAGTGCCGTGCTGCTGAAGCGCTTGATCAAGGGCGTGGCCCTTAATCATGGCTTCGAAGCCACCTTCATGGCCAAGCCCTACGGTCGCGAGGCCGGCAACGGTACCCATGTGCACCTCAGTATGCTCGATGACGGCGGTCGCAACGTCTTCGCTGCCGAGAACGGCGATCCGCTCGGCAGCGAGACCCTGCACCAGGCCATCGCCGGACTGCTCGACTTGATGCCGGCCTCAATGGCGATCTGTGCCCCCAATCTCAATTCATTCCGGCGCTTCCAACCTGGCCTCTACGTGCCCATGACACCCACCTGGGGTTTCGACAACCGCTCGGTGGCGCTGCGCATACCTTCGGGCGGCAACGATGCACGGCGTATCGAACACCGGGTCGCCGGCGCGGACGTCAACCCTTATCTCTTGCTGGCCGTGCTGCTGGCAAGCATCGAGCATGGCATCGGCCAGCGACTGGTCCCGCCACCTCCCGTCGAGGGTAATGCCTACGAGCAGTTCGAGCCCACGCTGACCAACAGCTGGCACCAGGCTCTCGATCTGCTGGGGGCGAGCGAACCGCTGAAGAACGCCCTGGGCAGTGACTTCGTACACGTCTTCATCGCCAACCGGCGGGCCGAACGAGAACAGGCCATGCAGTCGGTGAGCCAGCTCGAGTATGCCTGGTACCTGCGCCACGTTTGACGCACCGTCTCTAGGCCAAACGAATCGCCCCGGCATGAGCCGGGGCGATGTAGATGCGGGTTGATTGTCAGCCGTCCGCGCTGGCCAGCGGCAGGTCCCAGCGCGGCTGCCCTTCCTCGAGCAGTACGCGGTTACCCTGGGGCTGGTGATCCAGTCGAGAAACTTCAGTGAGCTCGCCGTGGCGCCAGGTCACGTCATAGCCGATGGTTTCCTCGGAGCTATCCATGACGGTATGACACTGGCGTTGCGTAGTGGCATAGGTTTGCGTCTGGTTGGCCTCGATGCGCCCCTGGATCTCACGCCCGGCAAAGCCACCCCCGACCGCGCCTGCCACGGTGGCCAGCGTCTTGCCACTGCCACCACCCACCTGATTGCCGAGCAGACCACCCACCACGGCCCCCGCCGCGGTACCGGCAATGCGATGCGGATCGCGGCTGGGCGCCTGAGTCTGCTGGTGCACCACCACATCCTCACACACCTCGCGTGGCGTCTCGACGCTCCTGGTCACCGGTTGCACCGCGACGACCTCGGCGAATTGCGGCCCACTCTCCCTTGGCTCCTGCTGCACCTGCCAGGCACCGAAGCCCAGACCGCCAAGACCCAGCACGCTCAATGTCGTTCCGATCACGATCGACTTGTTCATGACACTCCTCCTGCAGGGCGATATGCCGCCCCGGGCTTATAAGACTCGGCTCGATACGATGTGCAAGAGAAGAGACGTGGTGAGCGGCGATTCCGTGCCACCCGAATGGATGATCTCAGTATACGCTGCGCTTGGCTCTCATTAAGCGCAGCGAAGCGGTTTCCACATTTTATGACCCGGTGTCCGCCGCTGGCGACACTTCACCAACCGAGCCGATCCCGCGTCGCGTAGTACCAGGCCCCCAGCGCCGAGAGCGGCACACGCAGTACCCGACCACCGGGAAACGGCAGGTGTGGCAGGCCGGCGAAGGCGTCGAAACGCTCGCTCTCGCCGCGCATCACCTCGGCGATCAGCTTTCCCGCCAAGTGCGAGCAGGTTACCCCATGGCCCGAATAGCCCTGGGCGTAATAGACATTGTCGTTGAGGCGACCGAACTGCGGCAGGCGGTTGAGAGTCATCAGGAAATTGCCGCTCCAGGCAAAATCGATGCGCACATCGGCCAGTTGCGGGAAGGTCTTGAGCATCTTGGGGCGGATCACCGCGGCAATGTCCGCCGGATCCTGGCCGCCATAGTTGACCCCACCACCGTAGAGCAGACGACCGTCGGCGGTGAAGCGGTAGTAGTCGAGCAGGTAATTGCAATCCTCCACCGCCATGTCGCGGGGGATCAGCTCGCGACGCAGTGCCTCCGCCAGCGGTTCGGTGGTGACGATCTGGGTGCCGCAGGGCATCGACTTGCTCTCCAGCTCCGGCAGCACCCCCTGAAGATAGGCGTTGCCGGCCATCACCACGCGCCGGGCGCGTACGCTACCGCGCGGAGTGGAGAGCGTCACCGTATCGCCATGGTGCACCCCGGTGACCGGCGTCTGCTCGTAGATGATGCCACCCAGCGACTCGCAGGCCGCCGCCTCGCCGAGCACCAGGTTGAGCGGATGCAAATGCCCGCCGGAGTGATCCACCAGCACACCCACGTAGCGCTCGCTTCCCACCTCGCGCTTGTACGCCTGGCCCTCCAGTAGCTCGAGTTCGCGGTTGCCGTAGCGTTCCCACAGCGCCTTGTGTTCGCGCAGCCCCTCGAGTTGCTTGCGATTGCAGGCGGCAAACAGGTTGCCGTTCTTGAGGTCGCACTCGATGCCATATGTCTCGATCCGGCTGCGTATGATGCGATTGCCCTCGAAGGCCATGTCTCCCAGCGCTCGGGCGGTCTCGCTGCCGTACCTGGCCTCGATCACGTCCATGTCGCGGCTGTAGCTGTTGACGATCTGCCCGCCGTTGCGCCCCGAGGCGCCAAAGCCGACCCGGGCAGCCTCCAGCACCACCACTCGATGGCCCTGCTCGGCGAGGTGCAGTGCCGACGAAATGCCGGTGAAGCCTGCCCCGACCACACAAACGTCACACTCGACCTCGCCTTCCAGGGCGGGACGCTCGGGCGACGAATTGGCCGTCGCGGCATAGTAGGACGCCACATGCTCGGTGGCAGCACGGGTCGACATAGTGTCACCTCATATTCGAGAAATAGGTTTACCTACCAGCCGTCATGTCCTGCAGCATCGCCTGCCGCCGCCTCGCCTCACTGCGCCGCATCAGGTACCAAGCCAGGAACGTGGCCAGCGATACCACCAGGATGATCAGCGTGGCCAGGGCGTTGATCTTGGGCGAAACGCCAAGGCGCACCGAGGAGAACACCACCATGGGCAGCGTGGTCGCGCCCGGCCCGGAGACGAAGCTGGCGATTACCAGGTCGTCCAGCGACAGGGTGAAGGCCAGCAGCCAGCCCGCTGCCAGCGCCGGCGCGATCACCGGCAGGGTGATCTGGAAGAAGGTACGCACCGGCCTGGCGCCAAGGTCCATGGCGGCCTCCTCGATGGACATGTCCACCTCATGCAGGCGCGAGGCCACTACCACCGCCACGTAGGCGCTGCAGAAGGTGGTGTGGGCGATCCAGATGGTCATCATGCCTCGATCCGCCGGCCAGCCGATCAGTTGCGCCATGTGCACGAACAGCAGCAGCAACGACAACCCGGTGATCACCTCGGGCATCACCAGCGGTGCGGTCACCATGCTGGAGAGCGCCGTCTTGCCGCGAAAACGGGCGAAGCGCACCATCACGAAAGCGGCCAGCGTGCCCAGGCACACCGCCATGGAGGCGGAAAAGAAGGCGATGCGCAGGCTGGTCCAGACCGCCGAGAGGATCTGCTGGTCGCGAAACAGCTCCACGTACCAGCGCGCCGAGAAGCCTGCCCATACGGTCACCAGCCGCGACGAATTGAACGAGTAGATGACCAGGATGAGCATCGGCAGGTAGAGAAACACGAGCCCGGCAATCAGCATCAGCGTGGTGAAGGTTGGCTTGCGCATGATCACTCCTCCAGCTCGCGCGACTGGTAGCGATGGAACAGGGCGATGGGCACGATCAGGATTGCCAGCATGACCATCGCTAGCGCCGAGGCCACCGGCCAGTCACGGTTGTGGAAGAATTCCTCCCACAGCACCTTGCCGATCATCACCGTGTTGGGGCCGCCGAGCAGTTCGGGGATCACGTACTCCCCCACCGCCGGAATGAACACCAGCATCGAGCCGGCGATGATGCCGCCCTTTGAGAGCGGCAGGGTCACCTTGAGGAAGGTGTTGAGCTTGCGCGAGCCGAGATCCGAAGCCGCTTCCAGCAGCGAACCATCGAGTCGGGTCAGGTTGGCGTAGAGCGGCAGCACCATGAACGGCAGGTAGGCATAGACGATACCCAGTATCACGGCGAAATTGGTATTGAGCATGCGGATCGGCGAGTCGATCAGCCCCGCCCAGATCAGCAGGTTGTTGACCAGCCCGTTGTTGCTGAGAATGCCCATCCAGGCGTAGACACGGATCAGGAACGAGGTCCACGAGGGCAGCATTACCAGCAGCAGCAGCACCAGCTGCCAGTGGGCCGGCGCCCGAGCCATGGCGTAGGCCATGGGATAGCCGAGCGCCAGGCACAGCACGGTGGCCAGCAGTGCGATCTTGACCGAGCCCCAGTAGGCCGAGACGTAGAGCGTGTCGGTGGTCAAGAACAGGTAGTTGCTGAACGTCACGATGACGTTCAGCGTCTCGTTGGCGTAGTCGAAGATGGGACCGTAAGGCGGTATCGATATGGCCGCCTCGGAGAGGCTGATCTTGAGCACGATGCCGAACGGCAGCAGGAAGAAGAGGGTCAACCACAGCAACGGCACGGCGATGACCCAGCCACGGCCGGGCTTGAGCAGCCGCCGCAGGCGAACGGTGAGGTTAGACATGCAGATCTCCCGACGACATTCGTTCAATCGTGCAGAACGATCGCGCTATGCGCGTCCCAGTGGATGAACACCGGCTCGTCCCAGCGCGGCCGATCACCGCGCCGCTCGGTATTGGCCATACTGGCCTTGACCAGATGGCCGCTCTCGATGCGCACGTAGTAGACCGAGAAGCCGCCGAGGTAGGCGATGTCCTCGACGATGCCCGCTGCCCAGTTGTCCTCGCTCGTTGGACGCTCGCGGGTCAGCCAGGTCTTTTCCGGGCGCACGGCAACCCACACGCTGCGCTCATCGGCCTGGGTGCTGACGCCGTGATCGATGCGAATAGGCCGTCCCAGCGTCGGGCTGTCGATCACGCAGTGATCCGCCTCGTCAACGACGATCTCACCCGCGAACAGGTTCACCGTACCGACGAACTCGGCCACCATGCGGTTGGCCGGGCTCTCGTAGACGTCCATCGGCGTGCCCACCTGGGCAATCCAGCCATCGGCCATGATCGCCACCCGGTCGGCCATGGTCATGGCCTCTTCCTGGTCGTGGGTGACCATGATGCAGGTCACCCCGACCCGTTCGAGGATCTGCACCACCTCGAGCTGCATCTCGGTACGCAGCTTCTTGTCCAGCGCCCCCATCGGCTCGTCGAGCAGCAGCAATTTGGGCCGCTTGGCCAGTGAGCGCGCCAGGGCCACGCGCTGGCGCTGCCCGCCGGAGAGATGGTGGGGCTTACGTCGGGCGAAGGCCTCCATGTGCACCAGCTTGAGCATTTCGGCCACGCGCTCGTCGATCTCGCGGCGCGGCAGCTTGTCCTGCTTGAGACCGAAGGCGATGTTCTGTGCCACCGTCATGTGCGGGAACAGGGCATAGGACTGAAACATCATGTTGATCGGGCGCTCATAGGGCGGCATGGCGGTAATGTCCTCACCGTCGAGCACCACCTGCCCTTCGCTGGGCTTCTCGAAGCCGGCCAGCATGCGCAGCAGCGTCGACTTGCCCGAGCCGGAGCCGCCCAGCAGAGCGAAGATCTCTCCGCGGCGAATCGACAGGCTGACGTCATCCACCGCCAGCACGCCGTCGAAGCGCTTGCTGACACGGCGGATCTCCATCAACCCTTCTTCGCGAGCCGGGCGCGGTTTACCAAGCGCCTCATCGGCATGCTCCGCGCTATCGGCGGGGCGTCGCGGCGATTCCGAGGCTTGTATCCGGGTTTGCGGCATCACAGCGTCTCCTGTGGCAAACAAGAGTTTGTCATTCGTTGCCGGCCCCACGGGGCCGGCGCGGAGATCAAATGCCGGACTTCACCCGGTTCCAGACACGGGTACGAACGCGCTGTACGGCCAGCGGCTTCTCCTCCTGTACGAACAGGTTGTCCATCACCTCCTGGTCGGGGTAGACGGCCTGATCGTTGAGGATGTCGGGGTCGAGATACTCATTTGCGGCGATATTGGGGTTGGCATAGACCACGTACTCGGTGATGCCAGCGGCAATCTCGGGCTCGAGGATGAAGTTGATGAAGGCGTGAGCATTGTCAGGGTTGGGCGCATCGGCGGGAATTGCCATCATGTCGAACCACAGCGCCGCACCCTCCTTGGGAATGATGTAGTCGATGGTGAAATCGCGTCCGGCCTCCTCGGCACGGTCGGCGGCCTGGAAGATGTCGCCGGAGTAGCCCGCCGCCACGCAGATGTCGCCGTTGGCGAGATCCGAGATGTAGCGCGACGAGTGGAAATAAGTGATGTTGTCGCGCACCGCGGCGATCAGATCGCCGGCCGCCTCGATATCCGCGGATTCGCTGGAAAGCGGCGACAGCCCCAAGTACGCCATGCCGGCGGAAAGCATGTCGTCACCGGTGTCCAGCATGGCGATGCCGCAGCCGCCCTCGTTCAGCGCAGTGGTGACATCGGGGTCGAAGATCAGCGCCCACGAGTCGAGCGGCGCGTCGTCACCGAGGATCTCGGTGACCCGCTCGACGTTGTAGCCGATGCCGTTGGTGCCCCACATGTAGGGAATCGAGTAGCGGCTACCGGGGTCGATCGACTCCAGGTCATCCATCAGCTCAGGATTGAGGTTCTCCATATTGGGGATCTTGTCGTGAGCCAGCTCCATGTAGACCCCGGCGCTGACCTGGCGGGTCAGGTAGTGGTTGGAGGGCACCACCACGTCATAGCCGGAACGCCCCGACAGCATCGCCGCATCGAGTACTTCGTTGCTGTCGTAGACGTCGTAGATCACCTCGATACCGGTGGCTTCGGTGAACTTCTCCAGGGTGTCCGGTGCGATGTAATCCGACCAGTTGTAGACCCGCACCTCGTTGGCCTGCGCAGCGACTGCGACCAAGGCCAGGGAACCCAGCGCAATGGCCAGAGAGAGCTTCTTGCGTTGACAGAACATGGTGGCACCTCTTGTTGGCATTGTTTTCGTCAGCCCGACCGCAACAGCCGGCCGGGAGGTTTCTCCTCGCCCATCTCATGGCCCGTCATGGGGGACATCGGGCCGAACGGCGCATCACGCCGCCTCCAAACATTCCAGTGTCCTGAGCCTGGGCTCGCGCGGGCCCGGACTCAGGAAACTAGACGCTCAACAGCAGGAACTCCCTCTCCCACGAACTGATGACCTTCTTGAAGTTCTCGTTCTCCACCCGCTTGACCGCGACGTAGCCGGTCACGAAGCGGTGGCCCATGTAGCGCTCCAGCTCGGCACAATGCTCCATGCGCTCCAGCGCCTGCTCCAGCGTGAACGGCAAGCGCAGGTTGCGGCGCTCGAATGCACGGCCCTGCACCGGGGCGGAGGGGTTGAGCTTTTGCATCATGCCGAGGTAGCCGCACAGCAGGCTGGCGGCAATGGCGAGATAGGCGTTGGCGTCGGCGCCGGGCAGGCGATTCTCGATACGCCGGTTCTGTGGCGTGGAGTCGGGTACGCGCAGGCCACAGGTGCGGTTCTCCTCGCCCCACTCGACGTTGACCGGCGCCGAAGTGTCAGGAAGGAAACGGCGGAAGGAGTTGACGTTGGGTGCCATCAGCGGCAACGCCTCGGGAATGAAACGCTGCATGCCGCCGATATGGTGGAGGAACAGCTGGCTCATGGAGCCGTCCTCATTGGCAAACACGCTCTTCCCAGTGGTCGCGTCCAGCACACTCTGGTGGATGTGCATGGCGCTGCCGGGCTCGTTGGTGATCGGCTTGGCCATGAAAGTGGCCACCACGTCGTGCTTCAGCGCCGCCTCGCGCAGGGTGCGTTTGAACAGGAACACCTGGTCGGCCAGCATCAGGGGATCGCCGTGACGGAAATTGATCTCCATCTGGGCGGTCCCCTCCTCGTGGATCAGGGTGTCGATGTCCAGCCCCTGGACCTCGCACCAGTCGTACATGTCCTCGAAAAGGGGATCGAACTCGTTGGCCGCATCGATCGAGAACGACTGCCGGCCGGTTTCCTGCCGCCCGCTACGGCCGATGGGCGGCAACAACGGCAGGTCCGGGTCCTCGCAGCGCTTGGTCAGGTAGAACTCCATCTCCGGCGCCACCACCGGCTTCCATCCCTGCTCGGCATAGAGCGCCAGCACCCGCTTCAGCTGATTGCGGGAGGAGAGTTCGATGGGATTGCCCATCTTGTCGTAGCAGTCATGGATCACCTGGGCGGTGGGCTCGAGCGCCCAGGGCACCGGATAGACCGCGGAGATATCGGGCCGGCACAGCATGTCGATATCGGCAGGATCGAGCAGTGAATAGTAGAGCTCGTCCTCGACGTAGTCACCGGTCACGGTCTGCAGCAGCACGCTTTCGGGAAGGCGCATGCCCTTCTCGGCCATGAACTTCGAAACCGGCGTGATCTTGCCGCGGGCGATGCCGGTAATGTCGCTGACCAGGCATTCCACCTCGGTGATGCGTCGCTCCTTCAGCCAGCTTTCCAGGTCTTTCATGGGAACCTCATTGCGGCCCGTCCCGGGCGTAACGTTCGTTATAGTCGGTCGCGCAGCTTGTAGAAAGCGGTGGCCAGCACCAGCAGCGGCGTACGCAGGCGCTCGCCGCCGGGAAAGCGACGATGAGGCATGGCGGCAAAGATGTCGAAACGCTCGCTCTGCCCGGCAATGGTCTCGCCGACCAGCTTGCCGGCCAACCCGGCCAGCGCCATGCCGTGCCCCGAGTAACCCTGGGCATAGTAGACATTGTGGCCAAGGCGACCGAAGTCCGGTGCTCGATTGAGCGTGATCGCCACGTCGCCGCCCCAACGGTAGTCGATGCGCACCCCTTCGAGCACCGGGAACAGGCGTGCGATCTTGGCGTCCATGCGCTGCTGCAAGCCGCGCGGCTCCCGGCCATCGTAGCTGACTTCACCGCCATAGATCAGCCGCCTGTCGGCAGAAAGGCGGTAGTAGTCGAGAACGAAGTTAGCGTCGGACAGGGCATCGTTTTTTGGCAGCACCTGAGTCGCCCGTTCTTCGCCCAGCGGCTCGGTGGCAACGATATAGTTGGCCGCGCGCATGATGCGCCCCTCCAACTCGGGTAGCAGGCGCCCCAGGTAGGCGTTGGCCCCCACCACCACGAAGTCGGCGCTGATCTCTCCTTGCGCCGTCACCACAGTGGCGGGCTGGCCGCGGCGAATGGCCAGGGCCGGGCTGTGCTCGTGGATCGCCACCCCCGCTCGCTGTGCCGCCCGCGCCAGGCCCAGGGTATAGTTGAGCGGGTGCAGATGACCGCCTTCGCTCTCATGGAGCGCGCCCGGGTATGCCTCGGTCGCCACCCTCTCGCGCAGCGCCTCGCCCTCGAGCCAGCTCAATGCCTCGTAGCCGTAATCACGAGCCAGACGCTCCTGCATCTGCTGCAACTCGCGTACGTGGCGCGGCTTCACCGCAGCATGCAGGTAACCCCAGGCGAGGTCGCACGGAATCGCATGGCGCTCGATGAGCTCCGTGGTCAGACGCACCGCCTCGCGGCTCAGTTCCCAGACGTCCCGGGCACGCTCACGACCGAGCGCCTGCTCCACGGTGGCAATATCGGTACCCAGACCGGGCAGGATCTGGCCGCCACTGCGTCCGGAGGCGCCGTATCCGATCTCTTGGGCTTCGAGCAACGCCACCGTGTAACCGCGCTCGGCCAGGTGAAGCGCCGCAGAGCAGCCAGTGACCCCCCCCCCGATCACACAGACATCGACCCGCTGCTGCCCGACCAGGGGTGGGCATGCCCGTTCGAGCCGCACCGAGATCGAATCGCGGTAGTAGGATGCGGGACTGTCGGTCTGGGCGGCAGTGGCCATGCAGCGTATTCCTGAAGCGGTGAACCGTCTCATCGGAGGCAATCAGTCTGGCATCAAACCGCCAGGACATGTCAAGTATTCAATAACGACTTTACTCGTTCCACCACACCAAAGGAACCCTCGAAAAAGAGCAGGAAAGGCACAACCATGCCTGATACCCCCTACACCATCGGCTTTCGCCATGGTTTCCCACCCTAGGCCTAAAGCCAAAAATGTCAATTAATGACCATCACACTGCTTCGAGCTCCAGCAAACTGCGGGATGGTGCTCGAAGCAGAGGGCTCGAGGAAGCCATGCCGTCAATGATTGACAAGCAGCCGGCGTGACAAGGCAGGGAAGGACGATTGACGCCTCAGCGTGAGGCGCAGACCGGGCAAGCAGGATCACGTGGCACCTGGAAGTGGCGCCACTGTCCGTTAAGACCATCGAAGGTGGAAAGCCCGCGGTGCGCCACACCGGCACCACTGAGCAGCTTGACCGCCTCCAGCGCCTGGAAGCAGCCGATCAGCCCAACCAGGGGCGCCACCACGCCGCTCTCGGCGCAGCGCAACTCTTCGTCGCCGCCCTCTCCGGGAGGGTACAGGCAGGCGTAGCAAGGCGAGGAGGGGTCGCGCGGATCGAACACCGCCAACTGCCCCGAGAAGCGGATCGCTGCCCCTGAGACGAGCGGTACTCCGGCGCGTTGGCAGGCGGCATTGACCGCGTAGCGGCTGGAGAATCGATCGGTGCAATCGAGAACCAGATCGACCTCCGCCACCAGCGCATCGAGCGCCTCGCCGGAGAGATGCTCCTCGATCACGCGGATTTCACAGCCCGGATTGAGCGCCGCAGCGGAGTCGCGGGCGGAGCACGCCTTGTTGCGCCCCAGGTCGTCCATGCCATGGGCGATCTGGCGTTGCAGGTTGGAGAGCTCCACCTCGTCGGCATCGGCCAGGATCAGATGCCCCACCCCGGCGGCGGCCAGGTAGAGCGCCACCGGCGAACCCAGCCCACCGGCGCCCACCACCAATGCGCGCGAGGCCAGCAGGCGCTCCTGCCCCGCGATGTCGATCGCCTCCAGCATGATCTGCCGGCTGTAGCGCAGCAGCGCCTCGTCGTCCATTGCCATTACTTGTCTTCGAGCTCCTCGATGTCGGGTACGTAGAGCGTAAACTCCTCCTTGACCTCCTCCATCACCACGTAGCTCTTCGACTCCTTGACGCCGGGAAGTGTCAGCACCACGTCGCCAAGCAGTTGGCGATAGGCGGACATTTCGGGAATCCGGCACTTGAGAATGTAGTCGAATTGCCCAGAGACCAGGTGGCACTCCTGAATCTGCGGCAGGCGGGAGACGGCGCGGCGGAATTCGTCGAACACCGCCGGCGACTGGGTCTCGAGACTGATCTCGACGAACACCAGCAGGTTGGCCTTTAGCGAACGCGGATTGAGTATCGCCTTGTAGCCGCGAATGACGCCGGACTTCTCGAGGCGCTTGACGCGCTCCAGGCAGGGCGTGGTAGAGAGCCCGACCTGAGCGGCCAGGTCGACGTAGGAGATACGGGCGTTGTCCTGCAGGCAGCGCAGGATCTTGAGATCGATACGGTCGAGCGAGCGAGTCTTGGTTTTCATTATCGTGTCGCGGGAAGCCGAGTCAGAGTGAGTGAAGCGTCGCCATGGCAGCAAATCGACCTGAAAAAGCGCGGGAATCAGGCGCGGCGCTGGTGTTCGGTCACACAAACATGCCGACATTTGGTGTTATTTCCTGAACAGATGTACCACAGCGACCCCGACCCCTCCAATACGCCCACTCAACGCTGACCAGGCCGCCGGCCGAACGTGACCCGCTCCTGCCCACCCAGATCCCGACGGCTGGCCACCTCGACATAACCGCCGCTCTTCAGCAGGCTGCGAACGGCGGCCGCCTGGTCGCAGCCATGCTCCAGGGCCAGCCAGCCTCCCGGCTCCAGATGGGCCATGCCCTGCTCGGCGAGGTGACGCAGGTCGGCCAGCCCGGCATCCGCTGCCACCAGCGCACTTTTGGGCTCGAAGCGCACGTCGCCCTGCGCCAGGTGCGGATCCTGCGCATCGATATAGGGCGGATTGGCCGCAATCAGGGTGAAGCACTCGCCGGCCAGGGCGGCAAACCAGTCGCTCAACGCAAAGCGCGCATTGGCAATGCCCAGCCGTCGAGCGTTGGACTCGGCCAACGTCACCGCCTCGGCCACCCGGTCGACGCCGAACGCTTCCCAGCCGGGGCGTTCGCTGGCAAAGGCCAGCGCAATGGCGCCGGTACCTGACCCCAGGTCGAGCAGACGGCCCGACGGCTCATGCGCCAGCTCGAGCAGCACCTCCACCAGGGTTTCGGTATCGGGCCGAGGGATCAAGGTATGCCGCGAGGTAGCCAGGGCGAGCCCCCAGAACTCCCGCTCACCGGTCAGGTAGGCCACGGGATGGCCCGCCGCGCGGGCCGCCACCAGGGCCTCGAAGCGAGCCCACGAGTATGTCGCCACCGTTCTGTCGCCCCAGGTATAGAGCCAGGTGCGATCGACGCCCAGCACATGGCACAACAACACCTCGGCATCGAGCCGCGGACTGGCCGAACCCGACCGGGCCAAACGCCCGGCCGCCCGCGCCAGCAGCACGTCGAGACGCATCAGGCTTCCTGCTGCAGCGCCGCGAGCTGGTCTGCCTGATGCTCGTGGACCAGGGGATCGAGGATCTCGTCGAGCTCGCCGGTCATGACCTCGCCAAGCTTGTAGAGGGTGAGATTGATGCGGTGGTCGGTCAACCGCCCCTGGGGGAAGTTGTAGGTGCGAATGCGCTCGCTGCGATCGCCCGAGCCGACCAGGCTGCGGCGCGTATCGGCCTGCTCACGCTGACGCCCCTCCACGGCACTCTGCTTGAGCCGGGCAGCCAGCAGCGACATCGCCTTGGCCCGATTCTTGTGTTGGCTGCGCTCCTCCTGGCACTCGACTACCACCCCACTGGGCAGGTGGGTTATGCGGATCGCCGAGTCGGTGGTGTTGACGTGCTGACCGCCGGCGCCGCTGGAGCGGAAGGTATCCACCCGCAGGTCGGCGGGATTGATGTCGACGTCGACGAGCTCGTCGGCCTCCGGCATGACCGCTACGGTACAGGCGGAGGTATGGATGCGCCCCTGGGACTCGGTGGCCGGCACGCGCTGGACGCGATGGGCGCCGGACTCGAACTTGAGCCGGGCATAGACCCCTTCGCCCTTCACCCGCGAAATGATCTCCTTGTAACCGCCCTGCTCGCCGTGGCTGGCGCTGATCACCTCGACCTTCCAGCCCCGCTTCTCGGCATAGCGGGAGTACATGCGAAACAGGTCGCCGGCGAACAGTGCCGCCTCGTCGCCGCCGGTACCGGCGCGAATCTCGAGGAAGACGTTGCGGCCGTCGTCGGGATCACGCGGAACCAGCAACTGCTTGAGCCGCACCTCCAGCGCCTCCAGCCGCTCCCGCCCTTCTTCCAGCTCCATCTGGGCCAGTTCGCGCATCTCGGCGTCGCTGTCTTCGGCCAATACCGCGGCGTCTTCCAGGTCGCTCTCGACCGCCCGGTAGTCGCGCCAGGCCTCGACCAGGTGCTCGAGTTCGGAATATTCGCGGGAGTAGTCGCGGAAACGAGGCTGATCGCTGATCACCTCGGGCTCCGCCAGCAAGGCGGCGAGCTCCTCGAAGCGTTCGACGAAGCCGTCGAGACGCTGGCGCAGGGTCGCTTTCATGGCGTGTCCTGTCAGGGTTTCGTTGATGGGGAGTCCAGCAGCAGCGCCTCGGCGGCGGTGAGCAGGTCGCGCCGCTCGCCGCCGGACGCCTCGCGCAGGGCCACCGTGGGCCGATGCAGCAAGCGATTGGTGAGCTGGTGCGCCAACAGGCGAATCACTTCTTCGGGGTCCTCTCCGCGCGCCAGCTTTGCCAGTGCCTGGCGCTCGGAGTGCTCGCGCAGCTCGGCCGCCTGGTCACGGTAGCGCCGAATCAACTCCCCGCTGCTGCGAATGCGACGCTCGTGCAGCCAGACGTGCACGCCATGCTCGATCAGCGCTTCCGCCTGGTCGGCGGCCGCCTGGCGGTGGCGCCGGTTCTCCTGGATCACCTCGTTGAGGTCATCGACCGTATAGAGAAAGATGTCGTCCAGTTCACCGACCTCGGGCTCGATGTCCCGCGGCACCGCGATATCGACCATGAAGATCGGCCGGTGGCGGCGTTTCTTCAACGCCCGCTCCGCCATGCCCTTGCCCAGGATCGGCAGCGGTGCGGCAGTGGAGGAAATGACGATGTCGGCGCGAGCCAGAGCATCGGGGATCTCGTTGAGCGAGATCGCCTCGGCATTGAATTCGCTGGCCAGCAGCTCGGCACGCTCACGCGTACGGTTGGCCACGATCATGTTGCGCACACCGGCTTCGCGCAGGTGCCGCGCCACCAGTTCGATGGTTTCCCCGGCACCGATCAGCAGCGCCCGCGAGCGGCCGAAGTCATCGAAGATCCGGCTGGCCAGACTCACCGCGGCGTAGGCCACCGAAACCGGGTTCTGGCCGATGCCGGTGCGCGTGCGCACCTGCTTGGCCACCGCAAAGGTATGCTGGAACAGCAGTTCCAGCTCACCGCCCAACCCGCTTGCCTGGCGCGCCGACTGGTAGGCCTCCTTGAGCTGACCGAGGATCTGCGGCTCGCCCAACACCATCGAATCCAACCCCACCGCAACGCGCATCAAGTGACGCGCGGCATCGTTGTCAAGGTAGTGGTAGGCACAGGGTGTCAGCTCGTCGAGCGCCAACCCATGGAAATGGCTCAACCAGTCGAGAATGGTACGCTCGCCGCTCGGCTCGGTGACGCAATACAGCTCCGTGCGGTTGCAGGTCGAGAGCACCGCCGCTTCGTGCACCTGAGGCAGGCGGCGCAGCTCGGTCAACGCCGACTCGAGCTGAGCCGGGCTGAAGGCGACCCGCTCGCGCACCGCGACCGTGGCCGTCCTGTGGTTGATTCCAAGGGCAAGAAGCGTCATGCGTTAAGCGTCTTCGGTGATGTCGGCCAGCGGCACCGTAAATGAAAAAATCGTCTCTGCGGCGCTGCATTCTATCACAGCCTTCCGAACTCGGCGCCAGGCACGCGACTCCGGCTATTGACGCACGACAAGGTGGAACTCATTCGCCAAGCCACATCGTCGACGCAGCGATCCCTTTGCCCATGGGCTGCTAGCCGGTATGCTGGCAGCTCGGGACACCGGATGAGATACGCATGCCCTCGACGCTGATACGCTCCTCACGCCATGGACTGGCAGTGCTTGGTCTGACTGCCCTGCTGGGCGGCTGCCAAGGCCTGACCTCCTCCCCTCTTGCCACGTCTCATGAAGACCCCATGGCCTCGGCGCCCCCCATTGAGCACGGGCTGGACGCAGAGGGGCTGGCTACGCTGCTGACGGCCGAATTCGCAGGGCAGCGCGGCGACTATCGCCGTGCCACGCTGGGCTACCTGGCCATGGCCGAACGCTATAAAGCCGCGCCGCTGGCGGAGCGGGGCACGCTCGCCGCGCGCTTCAGTAACGACATCCTGCTGCTCGAACAGGCCGTTGGCACCTGGCACGACCTCGACCCGGCCGCGGAAGCCCCGCTGCGCCTGCTTGCCGGCCTGGCCCTGCAGCGCGGCGACTGGGCCAAGGCACTCGATTTGCGCCTGGCATTGACCGAGCAGGGTCAGCACGCCGAACTGGCACTGTTCGCCGAACTGGCCCTGGAGTCGGGCACCGACCCGCTGCCCCTGCGCGAGCGGTTGCGGGAGTATCTCGACCGCACCGGGGCCAGCAATCACCCCCACTTTCACGACGCCGTGCTGGCCATGGCAATCCTCGAAGCCGCCACGGGCCAGCGCCAGCAGGCTGAGAGACGCCTGACCCTGCTCGAGCGCAATCACTCGGAGCTGCCCGCCCTGTGGCTGACGCGCGCCCAGTTGGCCCTGGAAGCCGAAAATCCGCGCGAGGCCCGCGAGGCCGCCCGCCGAGGACTCGAGATCTCGCCCGGCGATCCACGTTTTCTGCTGCTGCTGGCACAAGCCGAGCTGATGCTGGGTAACGTGGCCGCCGCCGAGGAGCACACCTCGACCCTGATGGACGAACACGTCGGCAATCAGGAGCTGCACCTTTCGCTGGCCCGCCTCTATCTGGAGGGCGGTCACCTGGAGGCGGCCCGGCGTCTGCTGCTGCCGTTGGTCGGTAGTGACGAGCCCCCTCCCACGGCCTTCTACCTGATGGGCACCATCGCCGAGGAGGAAGGGGAAATCGACAACGCCCTGCTCTACTACCGCCAGGTGGCACCCGGCAGTGATTTCCTGCGCGCTCGCCTGCGTGCCGCCCAGATGCTGATCGAGGACGAGCGCCTTCTCGATGCCCGTGCCTTCCTGCGAATCGAGCGCCTGCGCCACGAATCGCACTTCAGCGACCTGATCGTGCTGGAGGTGGAACTGCTCGACGAAGCCGGGCTGCACACCGAAGCCGACAGCCTGCTCGACCGCGAACTCTCGCGCACACCCAACGACGAGCCGCTACTCTACCTGCGTGCCATGCGTGCCTGGGAACGTGGCGACCTCGAGGCCATGGAGCGAGACCTGGGCCGCATCATCGAAGCCAACCCGAGGAACGCCTCAGCCCTGAATGCCCTGGGCTATACGCTGGCGGACCTCAACGACGACGAGCGCCTGGAGGAGGCTCGTGAGCTCATCGAACGCGCCCATGAACTCGAACCCGGCAACCCGGCGATCATGGATAGCCTGGGCTGGGTTCACTATCGACTGGGCGACCCCGAGCGCGCCCTGGCGTGGTTGGAGCGCGCCTACGCCGGCATGCCCGACCAAGAGATTGCCGCCCACCTGGCCGAGGTTCTGTGGGCGCTGGAGCGACATGACGACGCCCGACGCATCGTGGCGCAAACGCGAGACCGCTACGACGAACATCCGTTGATCGATGAGCTCCTCGAGCGCATCCCCGAACTGGCACCCTGACGACCACCCACTGTCAACGAGACGAAGCCATGAGACGCCCCTCTTCCGCGATACGATGGTTTACCGTGAGCCTCGCCCTTGCCCTGCTGGCCGGCTGCGCCACCCCGGGCACGACACCGGATGGCGAACGTGCGACCGATCAGTGGGAAGCCCAACAGGAACGCCTGGAAGCCCTGGACACCTGGATCCTGATCGGCAAGGCGGGATTGCGAACGCCCCGGGAAACGACCAGCGCCAACCTCGACTGGAGCCAGCACCCCCACTACTACCGCATGCTGATCAGCGGGCCATTCGGCAGTGGCCGCAACCTGCTGGAAGGTCGCGAAGGACGCTTCTCGCTGACCAACGCCGAAGGGCGCTTCGAGGCCGCCACCCCCGAGGCCCTGATGCAGCAGCAACTGGGCTGGTCGCTGCCGGTCAGTTCACTGGCCGACTGGATTCGCGGCCTGCCCGCCGACCATAGCCGCTA
This sequence comes from Halomonas sp. LR3S48, assembly GCF_025725665.1. NCBI lineage: Bacteria > Pseudomonadati > Pseudomonadota > Gammaproteobacteria > Oceanospirillales > Halomonadaceae > Halomonas > Halomonas sp. LR3S48. Next base: position 3,047,197 of record NZ_CP107009.1, read on the forward strand.
CCGCCTGGAAGAGGACGAACGCGGCTTTCCCCAGCGGCTCGAACAGGATGGCTGGCAGATCGTCTATCGCGACTGGATGCAGGTCGAGTCGCTGTGGCTGCCGCGCCGCCTGGTCATGGAGTACGACGACCTGCACGTCACGCTGGTGGTCACGGAGTGGCGCCCCACGGTTGACGAGTGAATCGCTGATGGAATCGTTGGACGAGCTCGTCTTGCCGGCGCCGGCCAAGCTCAACCGCATGCTGCACATCACCGGCCGCCGAGCCGACGGCTACCATGAACTGCAAACGCTGTTCCAGTTTCTCGATCATGGCGACACCTTGCGGCTGCGGCGCAGAGAAGATGAAGAAATACGGCTGACCCCACCCATTGTCGGGCTGGCTGATAGCGACAATCTGGTCGTACGGGCAGCTCGGCTGCTGCAGACCGAGACAGGCTGCCAGCTGGGCGCCGACATCCAGTTGACCAAGCGCCTGCCGATGGGCGGCGGCCTGGGCGGCGGCAGCAGCGACGCCGCCACCACCCTGCTCGGCCTCGACCGGCTCTGGCAGCTCGGCCTCACGCTCGACCGGTTGGCGGAGCTCGGCCTGCGCCTCGGCGCCGACGTGCCGGTGTTCGTGCGCGGCCGTGCCGCCTGGGCCGAAGGCGTGGGAGAGAAGCTCACGCCGGTCGCTCTCGATACCCCGTGGTTCCTGGTCGTCCACCCCGGGGTCGAGGTCGCCACCGGTGCGGTGTTCGGGGCGGCGCAATTGACACGTAACACGCCCCCGATTACCATGGCGCGCGCACTGCAGGGGGGAGCGCCCAGCTGGCACAACGACTGCGAGCCAACGGTCAGGTCACTTTATCCGCAAGTCGCCGAAGCGCTCGACTGGCTTGGCAACCGGGCACCCGCCATGCTGACGGGAACCGGCGCCTGCCTCTTCGCCCGGCTGGACTCGGAAGCCACGGCGAGGCGTCTATTGGCCGACCTGCCGGGCCGCTATACTGCTTTCACTGCCCGCGGCCTGAATCTCTCCCCGCTACATGCTGCTCTAGGTCGATGAACATGCCAGCAAGCATCCGACTCGATGCGCTTGCGGTCCTCAGGCTCATCACGAACAGAGCTCTCCAACACTGCATAGGTGGATGCGCGTGTCAAAATTGATGGTTTTTGCCGGGAATGCCAATCCCGAACTCGCCCAGAAAATCGCCGAGAGTCTCGATACTCGCATGGGCAATGCCACGGTCGGGCAGTTCAGCGATGGCGAAATCGCGGTCGAGATCAATGAAAACGTTCGCGGCAAGGATGTCTTCATCCTGCAGTCCACCTGCGCACCGACCAATGACAACCTGATGGAACTGATCCTGATGGTGGATGCCCTGCGCCGGGCCTCGGCTACCCGGATTACCGCCGTGGTGCCCTACTTCGGCTACGCGCGCCAGGACCGTCGGGTGCGTTCCGCTCGGGTACCGATCTCGGCCAAGGTAGTAGCCGACATGATGGTCAAGGCCGGCGTCGACCGGGTGATGACCATGGACCTGCACGCCGACCAGATTCAGGGCTTCTTCGACGTGCCGGTGGACAACGTCTACGGCTCGCCGATCCTGCTCGACGATATCGAGCGCCAGAACTACGACGACCTGGTGGTGGTGTCGCCGGACGTGGGCGGCGTGGTTCGCGCCCGCGCCATCGCCAAGCAGCTCAATGCCGACCTCGCCATCATCGACAAGCGTCGCCCCCAGGCCAATCAAGCCCAGGTGATGCACATCATCGGCGAGATCGAGAACCGCACCTGCGTGGTGGTGGACGACATGATCGATACCGCCGGCACCCTGTGCAAGGCCGGCGATGCGCTGAAGGACCACGGCGCGCGTCGCGTGGTGGCCTACGCCACCCACCCGATCCTCTCGGGCCCGGCGGTGGAGAACATCACCAGCTCGGTGCTCGACGAGGTAGTGGTCACCGATACCATTCCGCTGTCCGACGTCGCCCGTCGCAGCGGCAAGATTCGTCAGCTCAGCGTGGCCGGCCTGATCGCCGAGGCGATCCGTCGGGTCAGCAACGAAGAATCCGTCAGCGCCATGTTCCACTGAGATTCTCAACGGCTCTCAGCATGAACAGGGCGCCGGAGTAGCGCCCCCACGGGGGCTTTCGGGAACGTCGCGATCAGGTCGCGGGTCGCACGTCTCCCTTACATTCAGCAAGAGGCAACAACATGTCCGATTTCACACTCAATGCCAGCGTTCGTAACGACCTGGGGAAAGGTGCGAGCCGCCGCCTGCGTCGTGCGAACCTCGAAGTGCCAGCCATCATCTATGGTGGCGAGAAGGCACCCCAGCCGATCTCTGTCGAGAAGGCCGCCTTCTACAAGGCCATCGAAGACGAAACCTTCTTCTCCTCGGTGCTCAACCTCGTCGTCGACGGCCAGAAGGAACAGGTCGTGGTGCGTGATCTGCAGCGTCACCCGTACAAGCCGCTGATCACCCATGCCGACTTCATGCGCGTGGATGCCACCCACGAGATCACCATCAGTGTACCGCTTCACGTGGTGGGCGAAGAGAAGTCCAAGGGCATCAAGGACCATGGCGGCGAGCTGCACGTGCTCTCCAACGAAGTCCAGATCAGCTGCCTGCCGAAGGATCTGCCGGACTTCCTGGAAGTCGACATCAGCGAAGTCGAGCTGGGCACTACCCTGCACCTCTCCGACCTCAAGCTGCCGGCTGGCGTCACCCTGGTCGAACTGACCCATGGCGCCGACCACGACAACGCCGTGCTGAGCATCACCAAGCCGAAAGTTCGCGGCGAAGCGGACGAAGGCGAAGAAGGTGAGGAAGGCGAGAACAGCGCCGAGTAAACCGCGCTGTCGGGGCTGCCCAGGGGCAGCCCCCAACCCAATCAAGCGCTGCGGCGCTTGTTTTTGTTTGGAGGCCCCGCATGCCCCAGATCAAGGCGATCATCGGGCTGGGCAACCCCGGTGACAACTACGCCGCCACTCGCCACAATGCCGGCGCCTGGCTGGTCGAGATCCTGGCTCGCCAGGCCGGCACAGAGCTGCGCCCGGAGAAGAAGTTCCTCGGCCTTTATGCCAAGGTTCTGCTCGACGGAAACGAGCTGCACCTGCTCGAGCCCACCACCTTCATGAATCGCAGCGGTGGCGCCGTCGCAGCCTTGTGCCAGTTCTACAAGATCGCCCCCGACGAGCTGCTGGTAGCCCACGACGAACTGGATATCGCCCCCGGCACCGCCCGCTACAAGCAGGGTGGCGGCCACGGCGGACACAACGGTCTGCGCGACATCGTCAGCGCGCTGGGCGAAAAGGGCTTCAATCGGCTGCGCATCGGCATCGGCCACCCCGGCGACTCCCGCCAGGTCACGAACTATGTGCTGGGGCGCCCCGGGAAGGCGGAGCTCGAGGCCATCGGCGCCGCGCTCAATGAGTGCCTGGCCACGCTGCCGCTCGCCGTCTCAGGCGACTGGGCCCGCGCCATGAGCCGGCTGCACAGTTTCCAAGGGTGAACTAGAATAGCGCCCGTTGCGAGCGCCACCCGCCATATCTCACTAGGACACCATCATGGGTTTCAACTGCGGTATCGTCGGTCTGCCCAACGTCGGCAAGTCGACCCTCTTCAATGCCCTGACCAAGTCCGGCATCGACGCCGAGAATTTCCCCTTCTGCACCATCGAACCCAACGTCGGCATCGTGCCGATGCCCGACCCTCGGCTCGATAAGCTGGCCGAGATCGTCAAGCCGCAGAAGGTGATCCCCACCACCATGGAGTTCGTCGACATCGCCGGCCTGGTGGCGGGCGCCTCGAAGGGCGAGGGGCTCGGCAACCAGTTCCTGGCCAACATCCGCGAGACGCAGGCCATTGCCCATGTGGTGCGCTGTTTCGACAACGACAACGTCATTCACGTGGCCAACCAGGTCGATCCGCGCGCAGACATCGAGATCATCAACATGGAATTGGCGCTGGCCGACCTCGACACCGTCGAGCGGGCCATCCAGCGCCTGGTCCGCGTAGCCAAGGGCGGGGACAAGGACGCCATTTCCACCAAGGCAATACTGGAACGCATCCAGCCGCATCTGGCCGAGGGCCAGCCGCTGAGAAGCTTCGGCCTCGATGGCGACGAGCAGCGCCAGCTCAAGAGCTTCGGCTTCCTGACGCTCAAGCCGACCATGTATATCGCCAACGTCAACGAGGACGGCTTCGACAACAATCCCTACCTCGACGTGGTGAACGAAATCGCCGCCGAGGAAGGCGCCGTGGTGGTGCCGGTGTGCAACCAGCTCGAAGCCGAAATTGCCGAGCTGGACGACGACGAACGCGCCATGTTCCTCGGCGAGATGGGCATGGAAGAACCGGGGCTCGACCGCGTGATCCGCGCCGGCTACGAGCTGCTCGGCCTGCAGACCTACTTCACCGCGGGCGTCAAGGAAGTCCGCGCCTGGACGGTCAAGGTCGGCGCCACCGCCCCCGAAGCGGCGGGCGTGATCCATACCGACTTTCAGAAGGGCTTCATCCGCGCCGAAGTCATCGCCTATGACGACTTCGTCACCCTGGGCGGCGAACAGGGCGCCAAGGATGCCGGCAAGTGGCGCCTGGAGGGCAAGGAATACGTGGTCCAGGACGGCGACGTGATCCACTTCCGCTTCAATGTGTAGCCAGAAACCTTGACCTCGAAGAGCCGAATCCGTAGACTTCGCCTCCGTTGATTGGCTACGTAGCTCAGTTGGTTAGAGCACATCACTCATAATGATGGGGTCCCCTGTTCGAGTCAGGGCGTAGCCACCAGAGATCGAAAAAAACCCGGCGCTTCCTGGCGCCGGGTTTTTCGTGGTGACGACTCAGGCCAGCCGCGGACGGTTGGCGAAGGCGACCAGCGCCCGTGTCAGGTACTCGACATCGTGGCTGCCCGCCGTCTCGCGGATCGAGTGCATGGCCCACTGCGGCACCCCCACGTCCAGCGTCGGCACGCCGAGTTCGGTGGCGGTAATCGGGCCGATGGTACTGCCGCAGCCCATGTCGGCCCGGGTGACGAAGGTCTGCACCGGTACCTCGGCCTCGCGACAGACGTCGCGGAACAGCGCCGAAGTGGCACTGTTGGTGGCGTAGCGCTGGTTGGCATTGACCTTGATCACCGGGCCGCCGTTGAGTGCCGGCCCATGGGCAGCGTCGTGCTTCTCGCTGAAGTTGGGGTGCAGGGCATGGGCATTGTCGCAGGAGATCATCAGCGAGGCCTGGATCAAGCGAATGAATCCCTCGTCACCCGGCTCGCCGAGCTGTCCATTGACTCGCCGCAGCACGTCGCCGAGGAACGGCCCTTGGGCGCCGCAAGCACTGGCACTGCCGACCTCCTCGTGGTCGTTGGCGACCAGCACCACGCCCTGGCTGCCATCGCACTCCAGCAGCGCCTCGAGACCGATGAAGCAGGAGAGCAGGTTGTCGAGGCGTGCGCTGGCCACCAGTTCCCGCTCGACGCCGACCCGCGCCGGCGGCTGCACGTCGTATAGCGCCAGCTCGAAGTCCAGGATCTCGGCACCGGTAATGCCGTGCTGGTTCTCCAGCCACTCGAGCAGCAGCCGCTGCAGGTCGGCCTTCTCCCCGCCCTGCAGAAATACCGGCGGCATCTGGGTCTGGGCGTTGATCGCCCTTCCGCTGTTGACCTCGCGGTCGAGATGAATTGCCAGGCTGGGAATGATGGCGACCGGCCGGTCCACGTTCAGCAGCACGCCCTCGAGGCGGCCGTCGGGATGGCGCACGTGAACGCGCCCGGCCAACCCCAGGTCGCGGTCGTACCAGGGGGCCAGCAGCACGCCGCCATAGAGCTCGACGCCGAGCTGCAGCCAGCCTGCTGCCGCCTGGGCAGCATGCGGCTTGAGCCGCAAGCCGGGGCTATCGGTATGAGCGCCGATCATGCGCAGCGTCTCGAGCCCCGCAGGGGGCAGCTGCAGAGCCACGATAGAGGAGTCGTTGCGCGTGACGTAGATCCGCTCGCCCGGCGAGAGCTGCCAGGCCTGGCTCTCGTCGAGCCGCCGGAAACCGGCGGCATCGAGCCGCTCGGCCATGGTCGAGACGGCATGCCAGGGCGTGGGGGAACGGTGCAGAAAATCGAGCAGACGCTCGAGACGGGCTTCCCGAGACATGAGGATCCTCATCAGGGGTCGTGGTTGAGGCAAGAACTGCTACAATGCGATGTCTGCCTTTGGCAACTCATAGGGCATAAGCTTGTCTAGGGAAGGAAGTGTACACGAAACCAGGGGTGCTTCATTGATGAGCCAGTTTGTCGTTATTCGGCGCACAGCGGTCCTGACGCTGGCGCTGCTGCTGTCGTGCGCTCAACTGGCGCTTGCTCAGATCCAGCCCGGCGAAGACCAGCGTCTCGCCGCAGTCGAAGTGGCCGAGTCACTGCGCTACGGCCATTATGCCGACACCGCTCTCGATGACACCTGGTCGCGATTGGCCTTCGAGCGTTATCTCGACATTCTCGACGGTCAACGCTCCTTCCTGCTCGAGAGCGACGTCGAGGAATTTCGCCACCTGGAGGAGCGCATCGACGACATGCTCTTCGAAGGCGATCTGGCTACCGTCTACCAGCTCTACCAGCGTTATCACGATCGCGCGGAAAGCCGCTTCGAATGGCTGCTCGACGCCCTGGATGAAGGCCTCGAATTCACCTACGAAACTGACAAGCGCCTCGACCTGGACCGCCGTGAGGCGCCGTGGCCCAACAGCGAAGCCGAACTCGATGAACTGTGGAGCAAGCGCCTGAAGAACGACGCCCTCACCCTGGATATCAGCGGTCAGGACGAGGAGGAGATAGAGAACAACCTGCGCCAGCGCTACGAGGGCCAGCTCACGCGCCTGCGCCAGACCAACGGCGAGGACGTGT